>JADHZC010000007.1:52642-115481 GCA_015657545.1 Rickettsia sp. | reverse complement strand
CATTTTTATCTACTTGATCTATCTTCGCTCCTTTTTCTATTAAAATCTTGAAGGCTTCTGAACGACCTGCCCAAACAGCCTTTGTTAAAGCTGTACCACCATCTTTATTTACTTGATTTATATTCGCTCCTTTTTCTATTAAAATCTTTAAGACTTCTAAATGACCTATCTCAACAGCATACATCAAAGCTGTTTTACCCCAGTGATCTTCTTGATCTATATCCGCTCCTTTTTCTATTAAAATCTTTAAGGCTTCTGAATTACCTTTCTTAACGGCTTTCATAAACCCTATACTATAATTTGGTCTTATTATATTATTATTCACTATATTTGTTTAACCTTTTTTATTATTAACAATAATTATATTTCTCAACAGATAACTTTTCTTATCAATTTTTAAAGTATTTTTGAAAATTGCTTTGAAAAAACTATTATGTTTGAAAATTTTGTTGACAATCATATTCATTCTCTGTATTCAGTAATGCTTCCCCAGAACAATTAAAAGTAATATCGATATTATAATCCTTATTATTACAGGGTATAGAAGAAATTTCTGACCTCTTTTCAGAAATATTCGTATCAACAATATTATGATTTTTTTGAGAAATTTCTGCAGGAAAAATTTTTGATACTTCTTTCATACTAATCGCAGAAACGTTTGTTTGGTTTAAAACCCCTTCATCACTTATAATAAGTGGATTGATTCCATAAATCCACTTCCAATTCAAGCAACCTTCTTTTCTCATTTCTGAATTATGACGTTCTAAAAAGGAAATTTCAGAATTTTTCATAAAAAAGGACTTAGTAGAGCATCTTATTAAAACATATTGATCTGAATAATTTAAACTATCTCTTCCCATACGATATCTCAAATCATAATTAAATTGGATTTTATATAACATTCTGCATTCAGAACGTTTGATACTAGAAATAAGAGACTCTCCACCATACGAATCTATGATAAAATAAAAATTTACTAAAATCAACAAAGAAAATTTAAAAAATATTATTTCTTTATAGAATTTATAGAAAAAAAATAATAAAAATTACTTAATTACAGAATTTTGATTTTTTCATGCTATGATTTAAATCTGTTATTTATGTATAACTAGCCATAATACTCTAGTCTGATGTCACTTTTTAGAAAAAAATTGGATTTACTAAAAAATACACCCATAGAAAAAATAAAAGAATTTTTACTATCTGTAAAAATTGATGAAGCAAAAATTTTGATAAAACATCTTTCTAGAGCAATAATCTATCATAATGAATTATACTTCAATCAAAATGAAGCTATTATTTCAGATTTCGAATATGATAAATTTTTCTATGCTCTTACTATTCTAGAAAAACAATTTCCACAATATGTAGTAAAAAACAGCCCTACTCAAAATGTAGGTAGCCATATTAATACAGAAAACTCGCTTAGTAAAAAATTTGTACACAAGCAAGCAATGTTTTCCTTAAATAATACCTATACAGAATCTGAAGTTAAAGATTTTTTATCTAGAATCTGTAATTTTCTGAATTTACAGGGGTTCAAGAAAATATTTTGCGAACCTAAAATAGACGGATTATCTTTTTCTGCTACTTATAAATCAGGTATTTTAGAAGCTGTATCAACAAGAGGAGATGGTTATGAAGGAGAATTAGTTACAGAAAATATGAAAACATTAAAGGATTTTCCTACTAAAATTTCTACTAATATAAAACATTTAGAGGTAAGAGGAGAAGTATATTTAAATAAAGAAGATTTCATAACACTAAATCAAAATAATAGAGCTAACGGAATCAAAATATTTTCTAATCCAAGAAACGCAGCTGTAGGATCTTTAAGACAATTAAATCCAGAGATAACAAAAATACGGAATTTAAAGTATTTTGTCTATGCTACAGGCTATTCAAGTGAAATTTTTGCTAACACCCAAGAAGTTCTTTTGAAAAAGATGAAAAGACTCGGATTCTGTGTTAACCATATAGGAATTTTAGCAAATTCATTTGAAGAAATGATGGCTTTTTACGATGACCTCCTTAAAAAAAGAGAAAAATTACCTTATCAAATTGACGGAATTGTATATAAAATAAATGATTTTGACCTCCAAAAAAGACTCGACTTTGTTAATAGAAGACCTAGATTTGCTATTGCTCATAAATTTCCTGAAAATATACTAGAAACAAAGATTCTTGATATAGAATTAAACGTAGGAAGAACAGGTAGCATCAATCCATTAGCTAGATTTGAACCAGTAAATATAGGAGGGGTCATAATCAAAAAAGCAAGCTTACATAATTTTGTAGATTTAATAAAAAAGGATGTTAGATTGGAAGACTTTATCTACATTAAAAGAGCTGGAGATGTAATCCCATATATAATATCTGTTAATATTAAGAAAAGAACATCTAATTCTAAAAAATATAATATTCCTACAAAATGCCCTTCTTGCAAAAATGACCTATTGTGGGAGAAGGAAAATAAAATACTGAGATGTATTAATATCTTATCTTGTCCTGCACAAAAACTAGAATCGTTAATATATTTTGCACATAACATGGATATTCAAGGATTAGGAAAAAAGCAAGTAGAATTTTTCTTTAATGAAGGGTTTATAAAAAATCTAAGCGACATTTTTCTTTTAGAAGAAAATTTAGAAAAAAATAATGTTAAACTACTAGAACTAGAAAGATGGGGGGAACAATCAATAAAAAATCTTTTTAATAACATCAATAAAGCTAAAGAAGTTAGTTTAGAAAAATTTATAAGATCAATAGGGATTAGATATTTAGGAGAAGTAAATTCTAGAATACTTGCTACAGAATGTAAAAACATAAAGAATTTTTTAGATTTTTTAAAAATACCCTCTAATATTCAAGCAATTAATCTAGATGGATTCGGAGAAAAAATAATATCTTTTATAAAAAAATTTGCTCAGCAATCTGAAAATTTAACAGAAATAGAAAAATTAGCAAAAATCTTAACAATAAAGGATTATATTATAGAAAATACCTCTAACATTGCAGGAAAGAAAATAGTATTTTCTGGAGAATTAGAAAATTATTCTAGATATGAAATTAAAAATAAAGCAATATCTTTAGGAGCAAAGATACAATCTCAAATCTCTTCTAAAACAGATTTTTTAGTAATAGGAAAAAACCCAGGTAGCAAACTCAGAAAAGCTCAAGAACTTTCTGTCAAAATTTTAACAGAAAGTCAGTGGAATTTTTTACTAAAATAATTTAGAAAAATTCAATATGATCGCTCAATGTAATTAAAAGTTTATTAATATGGAAAATATAATTCAGGCAAATTCTAATAACCAAAGAAAAAAAATTTTCAATTCAGAACAATTAGAAGCAATTCAACATATATACGGCCCTCTTCTAATTTTAGCTGGAGCTGGCACTGGTAAAACAACAGTTGTTGTAAATAGAATTGCTAATATATTAGAAAAAAAAATAGCTTTTCCTTCTAATATATTAGCAGTAACCTTTACTAACAAAGCTAGCAATGAAATGAAAGAAAGGCTTTTAGCTATTTCACCAGAAGCTAAAAATGTCAATATAGGAACTTTCCACTCAATTATGTTACGTATTCTTAGATCCCATATATCTGTACTAAACAACGGAATAAACTCTAACTTTATGATTATAGATGTGTCTGAACAATTACAAATTATTAAAAAAATTATGCAGGAACAAAATATTGATCTAAAAATCTATTCTCATAAATTAATACATTCAATTATCATGAGAATTAAAGATAAGGGACTTAACAATTTTACTATCAATAGGGATGATTACACTATAAAAATAGTCAATCTTTTGGATGTTATTTTTCCTATTTATCAAAATAAATTACAAAAATCTAATCTAATAGATTTTGGAGATATATTATCTCATGCTAGAGATATTTTGCTCAAAGATTCTAATATATTAAAATATTATCAGGATAAATTTAAATTCATTCATATTGATGAGTATCAGGACACAAATTTTATCCAATATGAATTAATAAAATTACTAACAAATAAAGAATCTTATAATATATGTTGTGTTGGAGATGATGATCAATCTATTTACGGTTGGAGAGGAGCTGAATTAACACATATTTTAAAATTTCAAGATGATTTTCCTTCAGCTAAAATAGTAAAATTAGAACAAAATTACAGATCTTCAAAAGCGATATTAGAATCTGCAACAGGATTAATACAAAATAACAAAACAAGATATAAGAAGTCCCTTTGGACTGGTAAAAGTTTAGATAATGATAAAATAAAAATCATCTCTTCTCTTAATGAAATAGATGAAGCTGATTTAGTTACCCATTTGATACAAGATATAAAGCTTAAGGAAAATTTTAACTATAGTGACTGTGCAATATTACTTAGATCAAGCTTTCAAACAAGATCTTTTGAAGAGCAATTGATATCTAAAAACATTCCATATCGTATTATAGGGAGCATAAAATTTTATGAAAGAGCAGAAATCAAAGACGCTCTAGCTTATATCAGAATATGCATTAATCCCAATAACGACATAGCATTAGAACGAATCATCAATAAACCTAAAAGATCTGTTGGCAATATATCTCTCGCTAAAATTAGAGAATATGCATCTAAAAAAGATTTATCTTTATATCATGCAATAAAAAGAATCATATTTACCAATGAAATACGGTCTTTAACTACTGTAGAAAATATTAAAAAATTTTCTAACTTAATTGATTTTACAAATCAAAAATATCAAGAAGAAAAACCTGCTGATGTTACTTATTTTTTACTAAAAAATTCTGGTTATCTAGATTTTATGAGTAAAAATGGAGAAAATAAAATAGCTGTAGATAATGCTACTGAAAATATCAATGAGTTAGTAAAGGCTATTTCTGAATTTAATACTATAGATCAATTTATTGAACATATTACATTAGTTACAGATACTCAAAACTCTGAAAATAGTGATTTTAATAAAGTAAATGTTATGACAATACATGCAGCTAAAGGCCTTGAGTTTGAAGCTGTATTTTTATCTGGATGGGAAGAAGGAGTGTTCCCTAATCAAAGATGTATAAATGAAGAAGGAACAAAAGGCCTAGAAGAAGAAAGAAGATTGGCTTATGTAGCAATTACTAGAGCAAAAAAATATCTATATATTACATATGCTCAAACTAGAAGAGTTTTTGCTGATATTACACAATCTATAGTTTCAAGATTTATAGAAGAAATTCCGCAAACTCATGTAGCAGAATACACTTCTGAGGATTTTCTTGGCAAATTTACTCGCAGTAATTTTTTATCTGATGAAAAAAAGAACCCTAAAAATTTATTAAACTCTAAAAAATCTAATTATAATATCAGTAAAAATACACCCCAAAACCTAATTGGTAAAAAGGTACAACATGTTAAATTTGGTAATGGATTAATAGTCAGAGAAAATGATAATAATCTAGAAATAGTTTTCGAAAAATTAGGGCTCAAAATTATAAAAAGAGACTATATAAAAATGCTCTGAAAAAGATCTTACCCATAACATAAATATAGAAAAAGTAAGCAATATTTATAAAAAAGCAAATATAGAATTTTTTGGAAAAAATTTCAAAAATACAATAAATTAAATTATGAATTAGAAAAAATGCTGTTGTTATTTGGATTACAAAATCTAATTGGAGTCAATACTGATGGGTGTGATTACAGAAACCCCGTGGATAGGGCTTACTTCATTTTCAAAACAGGTGAAGACAGTTTAAAAGAATTTTTGCATGATCAATATTTTTATTACTTGCTAGACCCGCCCCTAAAGAAGCGGGTTTGCTCAAGCTTTTGATCATGATTTAGAGAGGCCTTTTCCAACTACAGAAGAATGTTCTTCTTGTCAATAGTATTAGACGAGAGAGAGCTCTTTAAACGCTTCTCTCGTGACAGTATTCTAAAAAATATTGTAATTCTTATTTATCCTATATTACATATATTTTTTTGTTTAAAAGAAAGATGTTTTTTAATGATATCGCTTACTATGCTTCATAGTTTTCATAGCCTACATTACCTATATTGTCTACAATGTCTCCATTGTTTTCATCGTTTTCATCGCCTAAATTATCTATATTGTTTTGTGATGTTCTCACTAAAGATTCTAAATAATCATTTTCTAAAAAATTCTTCATAGCATTTGTTACAGAAACATAATGACCTTTGTTTTTTGGAGTTAACTCATTTTCTGCATCTTTTAGATATTTTAATAATTCTTTATAATAGCCCTTGTCAATATATTGCAAATCCCTCTTACCATATTTATCTTCATAATTTATTTCAGCTCCTTCTTTTACTAAAATCTTGAATAACTCTTTTAAACGATATTTAGCAGCAAACATCAAAGCTGTCACACCTTCTTTATTTTGCAGATTCATATTTACTTTATTTGTTATTAGTTTTTCTAAGACTTCTTTTGCATTATTTTGAACAGCAAACATCAAAGCTGTGACACCATCTTTATTTTGATGATCTAAACTAAGGTTTTTCCTGCTTTTTATTAAAGAATCTAACCATTCATGCAAATTGCGTGAAGCTATTTTCATGAAAATTGTCTTACTTTCGTTATCTTGCTGATTTAAATTAATTTCTTTTACTTGTATTAAATTATTGAATAATTTTTTAAAATTATGCTTAACATGATACTCAATCATATACATCAAAGCTGTTTTACCATATTGATCTTGATGATTTACATTAATTCCATTGCATCTTATTAAAGATTCTGCACATATTTTTGAATTTTGTATAACAGCATGTATCAAAGCTGTTTGATCATCTTTATCTTTATGATTTAAATCGGCTCCTTTGCTTATTAAAAACTCTAAAGCTTCTTTTTTATCATGTTGAGCAGTATAAATTAAAGCTGTTAAACCTTCATTATCTTGCTGATTTAAATCAATTTGTGTATCTATTAGTAGATTCATGCATTCTATTGACATATTCATAGCAGCATATATCAAAGCTGTCATACCATCTTTATCTTGAAGCTTTGCATCAGCGTGATTTTCTATAAGAAATTTTAAAATTTTTCCGGAATTACTTATAGCAGCCCACATCAAAGCTGTCCTACCAATATCATCTTGATGATTTATATTAACTTCCCTTTCTACTAAAGGCTTTACACATTCTATGCATTTATCGTCGTGAGTAGTCCATGTCAAAGCTGTTTTATTGTTTTTATCTTGATGATTTACATCAGCTCCATTTTCTATCAAAAAAGTTACGATATCTTTTTTTGCTGTATTTCGAACAACATGTATCAAAGCTGTCATACCAAATTTATCTTGATAATTTACATCAGCATTTTTTATTAACAATTCTAAACATTCTTTTGAACCACCAATAGCAGCATGTAAAAAAGTTGTCCTATTGTTTTTATCTGTACTATCTATATCAGCTTTATTATTTATTAAAAACTGTACACATTCTGTAAAATTATTTTTAGCAGCCCACATCAAAGCTGTCATACCATTTTTATCTTTATGATTTACATTAATAAAATTGTCTTTAAGAGTCATTTTTACATGAGCTAAACCTTTTTTATCATCTATTAGATTATTTTTAACAGCATGTATCAAAGCTGTATTGCCCAAATTATCTTCCTGATTTATATCAATTTGTTTTTGTATTAAAAGCTGTGCACATTTTGTAGAACCATTGTGAAAAGCCCACATCAAAGCTGTCATACCATTTTTATCTTGATAAGTTATATCAGCCCCTCCGTGCATTGTATTCTTTAAGTCTTCTATTGAATTTGTTTGAGCAGCCTTTATCAAATTTTGATTAAGGAGTATTGGATTAAACAATTTCATTATATACAGGTTATATAAGAAATAATTATTCGCTGTATTAAAAAATTTTATTATATTTAAGAAACTTAAATAATAAGAAAAATCACTAAAAATTCTATTCATTGAGTTTAATTCAACCTCTTTTAATTTCTAAAAAAATTATATTTTTTTCTTTTTATGATATTCTAAAACATATTCAGTTATACATATTGTAACTCTTATTTTTTTAACCATTTTCAACATTATACATTGAAACTGTTATGCAAAATGAAGTTATGATGATTTGCATTAGCTTCATTGCTTATTAAGTTCTTTAAGCATTTTTTTGAATTACTTTTAAATAATATTTGCATTTTTGTTCAAAATTTTTTAATTAATTAATAAAAAATTAACTACACTCTCTCTACAAAAAATATGTTCTTCCTATTTTGATAGCACTATCTTAAGTTCATTATTAATGATATCATTTTTTTAATATATTTGCTAGTAAATCCTTGTTTTTTTTATTTTTCACTTTTTAGATCTTTGTTGTCTTCAGAAAAAGAAGCTATTATAATCTTTATAAGAACAAATTATACTTATTACTAATAATAAACAGTTTAAAACAAAAGTATAAAATCTTACAAACACAGTATACAATCTAAATAATAAAGAAATTTCTAGCATTTTAAGTATTAAAAATTATTTATAAATATGATATTTTATATAGAAAAGTAATTTTCAAGATTTTTATGTTGATAAAATCTTTTTATCCTAGAAAATAAATTCTCTAAATGATTTTAATCACTCTTCAATAAGCTATGAGCATTATGTGTATAAAAATAATAATTACAATTAATATTTTTGCCTAATTTTATTGTTTGATATGCATCATTGTGAATATATAGAATAGGTAAATATTACAACAAAAAATTTTGATAAAGAATACATAAAAATACGCTACAATAACAAAGGGTTCAGGACAGTAAAATGATAATGAAAATCACTAAATAAAATTGTATCATGTTATGGTTATGATAAAAATATGAAAATTACTAAAAATATACTAAAATCAATAAAAAAATTTAAAAAATATTATCTTTTATAGAAAATAATAATAAAAATTACTTAATTAATTGTAGAATTTTGATTTTTCATATAATGATTTAAATCTGCTATTTATGCATATTAAACATAATGTCTTAATCTAATATCACTTTTTAGGAAGAAATTATATTTACCCAAAATATATAGATATGGAAAAAATAAAAAAGTTTTTGCTATCTGTAAAAATTGATAAAGCAAAAAAATATGATACGCTTTTGGAGCGCGAATATAGTTTTTTTAGAAATTAAAATGTTATTTTAGGAGATCTGTCCTTAGTTGCTTAGTAATTTAAAGTAAATTCTATGATATTTTTTCTTATCTAGTTTTTTTAGAAAAATGTTGCTGAAAATTTTTATAACTATTTTGTTTAGATGTGCTTTCTAAAAAATTTTTTCAATAACATATACATTGTTGTACTTATTTTTAAAAGAAGCTGTGATTAAAAAAATACTTTTGATGATAATGCTTTTAGATAGTAAATACAAATTATATAAAATTATATCTTATTTAACCTTAAGCGATATTTTGAAAGAAATACTAAATCAATGAACAGATGTAGAACAGTAAATAAACAAACTATCAGAAGCTGAAAATCATAAAAAGTTTAATAGCAAATAAACAATAAGAGATGTCAGCAATAGAAAATGCCCAAAAAACTCGTACATTTTATTTTCTTTAACACTAGACGTAGTAGATAATAAAAAAATATCTAAGCTTCAAAAAGAAGTAAAAAATTAGAAAATTTGATAGAATTTTATTTAAAAAATGCACAATATACTAAGATAATTCCTACATTTGAGTTTTTAATGGATAATTTTTGATCAGGAATTTTATTATTGTAAATATTTTACTTTCTCTGAATAATAAGAAATATAGAAAAGTTAAGATGAAATAATTTATAAGCTATTTTTATCACTTTGGTTTCTTCTTTAGAAATAAAATCACCTGTTTTTCTTATAAATTTAGATGAATCTTCTAATATTTTTTTTAATTAAAGATTAATTTTGAAAATTAGTAAATATTAATTTGCAGACTTTGTATTGGTAATAATTACTACAAAAAATAATCTAAAATAGAATTTTTATCTTGAATAGATTTTTCTAACGAAGATTCTGAATTTAAAAATTTTAATGTAAGGAATTTTACTTTTAGTTAGATAATTATATTTCAAATTACTCTCTGCATTTAGTTCAGGATCTTTTATTTAGTTTAAAATTTCTTTATTTAAGAAACTGAACTATTTTTTTCAGATATTGATTTTAGATCTGGATGAGAATTAGTCCAAAATTTAGATTCTACTCTAGAGTGAGGTATCTTCAGTAGGACATTAATATAATATTCAAAAGTGATAGCATTTTGTTGTGATATTCTTGTATCTTTGCATATGCATTATAGAATAAAAAATGACTAAAATAGTAATTATCAATATGAAATGTTTTTTATGAACTTTTCTTTTGATATGAAAACCTTCAAGAAAAGAAAAAAAAATAAGTCAGAGAATAGATAAATATATGCAAATATAGTACTAATGCTCTACATAGTAAAAGTTATTAATTTCTGATAATTAATTTGTGATCACCAAATATAAATGAAAAATATTAGAAAATAAAAAACAAGATAAGATTATAATAAGTGATATTACTGGATTAATAGCAAATTATAATAACCATCCAGAAAAAAGAATAAAATTTCTAGAAGAATTTTTTACTTTATTATTTGTAAAATATTTTACAAATAAAATTGCTAATGAATATAGAGCAATCAATAGCGTTGGAAAAACAGTAAGATATACAGCAATAAGATTAGTAGTTTCCGCTTCTACTAATATAAAATATGCAACAAAATATTGCTAATATGGTAAGAGGAATTGGTATAAATATAGAATAAAGTAACTATTTTTCTGAAACTCATTGTGAAAATCTCAAAAATTTTCAATTATCCAATAATAGTAATTTTTGTTAAGGAAGCAAAATTTTCTGTTTTGAAGAAGTTTGAGATAGGATATAAAAATTGCAAAAAAAATTCTAAATGCAAGGATAAAGCCATGAGGTGATATTTGTTAAAAATTTTGAATTTTCTTAAAGAACGGATAGCTAAATTTGGTTTATAAGATATAACAAAATATGTTGTTTTAATAATATATAGTGATTTGTACATTAGAAAATCAGGATAATATAGGATTCACTAAAGATATTAAGATATTGAACAAAAGCTTGGGTAAACTCACTTCTTTAGTGGTAGGTCAAGCAAGCAATTTAAGTCATTTTTGTTGCTTGATTTATTTGTTTTGCAGAAGGAGGGATTTTTGGGTTTTCTATATATTTTTTTACTATATCTATAGATATATTTCCGGTAGATGCAACACAATAGCTAGGAGACCAAAAATGTTTTCCCCAAAGTTTTGCTTTCATCAAATTGTAAAATTCTTTTTTTAAAATATAAGAAGATTTCTCCTTTAATTTGCTTACAATGTTAGATAAAACATGCTTAGGATGTAAATCCAACAAAAAATATGTACATGGTCACATTTTCCCCTCCAAATTCTAATAAATTACATTGCATTTGTTTTGCTATTTTTGTAAAAACATCTTTTAATCTTACAAGCATTTCTTTATTTCTTTAGTTAAGACATTACGTCTATATTTAGTTATAAACATTAAAAATAGGAAAAACCAATCAATATTCAAATGTATTACATGTGATAATACAGACAATGCGGACAGGAATGCATCATTAGTCATAACACAAAAAGCAATAGAATTAATGAAGCACTCTGGAACGGAGTTGCTAGGAAGCAAATCTGGAATAAGAAAGCTTTCTAATATAGGACTTAGAGCAAATAAAAACAAGACAAAAAATAGTTATTGCTACCCTTGCGAAGAAGAGTCAAAAAAGACAGGAAAAACGTAGTTATAAAACACTGCTTAGTATCTTTTAGAAGTTCGTTCCTTTAGGTGCGAGTAGTTCACTATATCTTAATGAGTAAGGTCTAATTAAACTAGGACTCAATATCAATATTTGTAAGATTTATGAGAGAAAAAAATTTATCTAATTTTTTCCCTGAATCACAAAAATTAGATAAACTGGGTATCATAGGAATTTGCTTCCAATTTGCTATATTGTATTTTTCTTTTAATAACTTGGCTGCATTACCTTGAAAAATATGTATTTTTTCATGTTCTAATTCTAAATAACTCATATTTTCTATGATTGTTGTTATAGGAAGGTTAAATTTTTGGAATAATTTTATACTTCTTGTTGCATCTATAGCAGAAAGTTTTTGAGCTGTAGTAATTAACATAATTTGATCTATGCAATAATTTTGTAATATACTTAAATGTATGTCTCCTGTTCCTGGAGGTGTGTCTATTATCATATAGTCTGGATTTGCCCAATCTGTAAGTGAAAAGATTTTAAATAGAGTTTTATTTGCAATAGGAGCTCTTATTGTTAAGGCTTGATCATCTCCTATAATAGCTCCTATAGTATTGATAAATACACCATATTTTACTATTGGTTTCATCATATTGTCAATAATTTCAGGCTTTTGGTTAATACCAAAGATTTGTTGAATCGATGGTCCGTAAATATCGGCATCTAAAAGTGCTGTTTTTTTATTGGGATATATATGTGCTAATTTTTGTGCAATCAAAGATGATATGGTAGATTTTCCTACTCCTCCTTTACATGAGGTAATTAATATAGTTTTTTTTGCTAATCTTATTTTTTCTTGAGTTTGCCTTGAATTTGAAAATAGAATTCGTAATTCTAAATTAGATATATTTGGTTTTAAAAATATACTGAGTTCAGATTGTATTCTTTGATGGAAAAATTTTTCTACATTTTCTAGGATAACATATAACATTTTTTGTTTTATTATGATCTTAGATGTTATAATTTTTTTATTTTGTTGTAGCGGGGTTTTTTGTAAAAATTTTGCTATTTCTTTCTTTAGAATTTCATTCATGCTTGCAATTTTTTTGAACTTGGGTTATTTACTTTAATATTGTTGTGTTTTATCTAATAAAGATATCGTATTATGATTATAATCTGTATATTAGGATTTTTGTACTGCAATAATTTTGTTACTAATTAAAATTGGTTTGTTCTGTTGAATATGAGAGCAATTATGAAATTTTTATTTAAATCCCCTTGGGATGACAGAGATGATAATTTTTTTAGTAAGAAAAAAATTATTTTTCCTGATAATTTTAATTTCAATTTCAGTAATTTTTTTAATTTTAATAAATTTAAAATTTTTTTAGTATTGTTAGTATTAGTCATTTTATGGCTTGCGTCTGGAATATATTCGGTTGGAGAAGGTTCTAGATCAGTAGTGACTAGATTTGGTAAATTTGTAAGGCTTGCTCATCCAGGTTTAAATTATCATCTTCCTTTTCCTATAGAAAAGAAATTTATTACAAAAGTAGATCATTCAAGAAGAATTGAAATTGGTTACAGATCCTATGGTAACTTAGATGTTAGAAGAGCTGTTAATTATGGAGGAAGTAGTGGTGCTTCAAAGGATGTTTTAAATGAAAGTATTATGCTGACCGGAGATGAAAATATAGTGGAATTAAATGCGGATGTGATGTGGCATATTCATGATTTACCATCTTTTTTATTTAATGTTCTAAATCCAGAAATTACTCTTAAATCTGTTTCTGAAAGTGCTTTAAGAGATGTAATAGGAAATAGCAATATTTCTGCTATATTATCAGATCAAAAACAAATCATTACGAATAAAGTAGAGGCTTTAATTCAAGAAACTTTGGATTTGTACAAGATGGGAGTTACTGTAGAACAGGTCCAGCTTTTGAAAGCGGAACCTCCTAAAGAGGTGATTAAATCTTATAGAGATGTTCAAACATCAAAAGCTGATAAAGAAAGAGATATTAATTACGCTCATGCATATAGTAATGATATTTTGCCTAAAGCAAGGGGTGATGCTGAAAGAATAAAACAAGAGTCTTTGGCTTATGAAGCTGAAATGCTAGCGAAAGCCAATGGAGATGTAGAAAGATTTAATGCTTTGTTGTATTCTTATACAGAAAATAGACAAGTTACAAAAAAAAGATTGTATTTTGATTCATTATCAGATGTTTTTAGTAAGGGTAATATGTTTATATTAGAATCTAACCAGATATTGCCGCATATTGACGTACTCAGAAACAATCAATTTTTAAACAAACAACATCCTGAAAATAAATAAATATTTATTATTATTTTTTATGAAGACTTTATTCAAAACATATCTATTGCCTATATTATTAATATTTACATTTTTTATTTTGCAAGACATATTTTTTATTGTAAATGAAACTAATAAGGCAGTTATTTTTCAATTTGGTCATGCTATTAGAACTATAGAAACTCCTGGTTTAAATATGAAAATTCCTTTCATACAAAAAAAAATCTTGTTTGAAGATCGTATTTTAAATGTAAATGTTGAGGCTAAAGAACTTACTGCCTCTGATGGAAAAAGAATTATTGTAGATGCTTTTTTGAAATATAAGATTATAGATCCTATTAAGTTTTTTCAGACTGTTTTTAACAGTTTAGGAGCAGAATTAAGAATAAATAAAGTTTTGGAATCTTCGATGAGAAAAGTTATAGGTAAAATACCTTTAAATGCACTTCTTTCTAGTCAAAGATCTGATCTTATGATAAAAATTGGAGATCTTGTAGGAGAAGAGGTGGGGAATTTTGGTATAAAAATAATAGATGCTAGAATATTAAAATCAGATCTTCCTTCAGAAAATAGTGCTGCTATTTATAATAGAATGCAAGCAGAAAGAGAAAAGGAAGCGAAACAAATAAGGGCTGAAGGTTCTGAAGAAGCTAAAATTATAAGAGCTAAAGCTGATAAAGAGGTTTCTATAATATTATCTAATGCTTATATGGAATCTCAAATTATTAAAGCTTCAGCAGATAAAAAGGCTTCGACTATTTATAATGCAAATTATGGCAAAGATAAAGAATTTTTTGAATTTTATCAAAGTCTGATCACTTATCAAAAGTCTTTTAAAGAAAATAGTTATTTTTTCTTACCATATCATTCTGATTTTTTGAAACACTTCAATTTTCAGAAATAATTTAAATTTTTATGAGTAACTCTATTTTAGATAAATTTTAAAATGTTGAAATATACTATTGTTAATTTTTATCATTTTTTTAAAGTAGAAGATAAAGATTTGTTGCTTTATAAATTTTTATATTTAGGTAAAAAGAAAAATATAAAGGGAACTATTATTATTGCAGATGAGGGTATCAATGCAGCACTAGCTGGTAGAAAAGATTCAGTAGATGAGATTATATCTTTTTTCTCGTCAATTATTAATGGAAAAGATTTTACGATTCATTTTTCTTATAGCAATGAATTGCCATTTGAAAGATTTAAAGTAAAAATTAAGCCTGAGATTGTTTCTTTAAAAAATGGATGTTTTGGTGGATGTAATGTGAATTATGTTGATCATCAAGATTGGGATCAATTTATTGCGCGAAATGATGTTATGCTTTTGGATGTTAGAAATAATTATGAATCCAAATATGGTTATTTTAAAAATGCGATAAAACCGGATTTAAATTCATTCAGAGAATTTCCTGCCTGGATTAATCAAAATAAAAAGTTATTAGATAATAGAAAAGAAAAAATAGCTACATATTGTACTGGAGGAATTAGATGTGAAAAATTTCTTGTATATTTGAAAAAGCTGGGTTATAATGAAGTTTTTCAATTGAAGGGTGGAATTTTAGGATATTTAATGAATAATTCTAATTTTCTTAAAAAGTCTTGGATTGGCAAATGTTTTGTATTCGATAATAGAATTTTGATTTAACTGATTGCGGATTATGCAGATAGTATTAAATTACATAGTTTTTTTAAATTTGTTCCTCCATCTCCCACTTCTCTCTCTTTAGGTTTTATATTTACCTAATCTCTATATTTTATTTTTACATCTTTTTTCTACTAAGAGATTTTTATCATGTCAATTTTATCTTCTAAAAAAACTTTTACGAATTATATTGTTTATTCAATAGTTTTTATATGTATAGTCAGTTTTTATGGGTACCAATATATTTTTAGGTTATTGCCTAATGTTATTATGCCTTTTATCTATGAAAAATACTCTATAGGTTCAAATGAATTTGGATCATATGCTGCTTCTTATTATCTTGGTTATGTAATTTTTCATATACCTATAGGTATTATAATTAATAAATTTGGCTGTAAATTAATCATTACTTTATCAATTATATTATGTGCATTAGGAATTCTGCCTATAATGATAAGCGATAATTGGTATTTAGTGCTTTTTGGTAGATTTATTACAGGTATTGGATCTTCAACTTCGATTATTGCTGCTTTTCAAGTATTTAGACATATATTTCCTAATCATTATTCACAAGCTATAGGTGCTAATGTATTTTTTGGTTTAATCATTATAATTTTAGGAGGAGAATATTTGTCTAGGATGATCAATCATACTGGAATTTCAGATGGAATTTTAGGATTAATGATTTTAGGAGCTGTTTTAGCGTTGGTTTCTTATTTAGCAATACCAAATTTTAAATCTTCAAATGATTCTAATCTTTGGTATGAAGTAAAAAAAATGTTAAAAAATAAAAGATTTATCATTATTAGTTTATGTGCTGGTTTAATGGTAGGGCCTTTAGAAGGTTTCTCTGATGCTTGGGCCTCTCTTTTTTTGATAAAAATTTATGATTTAAGCAAAATAGTTGCAGATAAAGTTATATTGAGCGTATTGATGGGAATGGCTATAGGAAGTTTATGCTTACCTTATATATCTAAAAAATTCAAAATAGAATATAATATCAATATATTCTCTGCATTTTTCATGTTATCTTTATTCTTGATTTTAATGAGTGGAAAGGTTTTTTCTGAATTTATAAGCATTTTATTATTTTGTATAGGATTTTTTTCTGCCTATCAGGTAGTGATTATTCCTATGTTATCTAGTTTTGTTAAAAGCGATAATGCTGCTTTGGCTTCTTCTATTACCAATATGATTATTATGTTTTTTGGGAATTTTTTTCATAAAATTATAGGTTTTACCTTAGATTTTTATTCACAAGATAATCATAATTATACTAATTTAGCTATACAATATAGTCTGTTGATAATTCCTATTTCTCTATTTGTCGCTATGATTATTTTGATTTTGATAAAAAAAAAGCAAAATAATTAACTTATTTCTGTTATTATTTTATTTTTAAATATAAAAAATTCTAAAATAATTCATTTTAATCAATATTTTGATCTGCAACATATTTTCTTAAAGATTTTTAAAGGTTATTATTCCTATAATCAGTATTTTTTAAGTGTATAATATGGAAAATAGAAAGAAATTTTTTTATAAATTTTCTTCCAATCTAGTGGAGGGTAATTCTAGGATGGTTAATTTACTAGGAAATAAGGGAGCTAATTTATCAGAAATGTCTTTAATGAAAATACCTGTTCCACCAGGATTTATAATAAGTGCTGATCTTTGTAATTTGTATAAAAAGGATCTAAATTTCTTTAATTTAGAATTAGATAAAAATTTAGCAAAACATATTAATTGGCTTGAAGAAATAACCAATAAGTCTTTTGGTAAGATATCACAAGATATCTTACTAGTATCTGTAAGATCTGGGGCTTCAGTTTCTATGCCAGGTATGATGAGTAGTATTTTAAATATTGGGGTTAATGATGAAATTTTAGAATTTTTGATTAAAAAATTTGGATATGAATTTGCTTATGATATTTATAGAAGATTTTTGCTTTATTATGGCCACAATGTTTTTTCTATAGCATTAGAGAATTTTCCAAAAGAAAATTTTCAAAAGCTATCTATTCAAAAAAAGAAAGATTTATTATTTTTACTAAAAGAAAACAAACTAGTTATTGAATCTCAAGGATATAAAATTGAACAAAATCCTTATATCCAACTGAGAAATTCTATCATTGCAGTTATAAAATCTTGGAATAGTCCTGCAGCTCAGCAATACAGAGATATTCATAATATCAGCAATTTACTAGGCACAGCTGTTAATGTACAAATGATGGTTTATGGTAATATTTCAAATAATTCTGGATCTGGAGTATTTTTTACTAGATCTCCTTTGAATGGAGAGAAAAAGATTTATGGAGAATTTTTGTTACAATCTCAAGGAGAAGATATTGTATCTGGAAAATTTACTCCTATTAAAATTTCGGATAATAAAGATTCTTTACAGCAAAATATGCCTTTTATTTTCAGTGATTTAGTTAAAATTTCTGATATTTTAGAAAATTATTTTAATGATATGCAAGATGTTGAATTTACCATAGAAAATGGGAAATTATATATTTTGCAAACAAGAAGAGCGAAACGCAACAGTTTTTCAGATGTTAAAATCTTGCATGATTTTGCTTTGGAACAAAAGATATCTAAAAAGGAAGCGATTAAAAGATTTGATATATCTCAGATCAGCAAATTATTTTTTAATGTCATAAAAGATAATGATAGTGAAAAACTCATATCCCATGCTATAGGGGGTTCTTTTGGTGCAATAACCGGAATTTTAGTATTTTCTTTACAAGAAATAGAAAAATATTCTAAATTTGGTAATGTAATTTTAGTGAAACAAGATATTGGAGCTGAAGATCATAAGGTTATTAGTATGTCAGATGCTGTGTTATCTTTGAATGGCGGTGCTACTTCGCATGCTGCTGTTATTACTAGAGCTATGGGTAAAATTTTTCTTTGTGGAGTGAATGATCTTAGTTTCAATAAAGAAAGAAATTGTTTAATAGGGAAAAATAATTTAGTAATAAAATCTGGAGAATATTTAACTCTTGATGGTTATGAAGGAAAAATTTTTCTTGGCAAATTAGAGTTAATACAATCTTCTGTACCAGAAGAGTTTTTTAAAATATTGTCTTGGGCTAAAAAATATTGCAAAATCTCTTTAAGAGTGAATGCTGATAGTAAAAAAGATCTCAAGCAAGCTATCAAATATGGTGTTAAATCTATAGGTCTTTGTAGAACTGAACATATGTTTTTTTCTGAAGAAAAAATTTTTGCTCTTTCTCAAATGATATTAGCAGATTCTTCAAATATGAGGAAAATGGTATTAGAAAAGCTTGTGATATTACATCAACAGGATTTTTTAGAAATATTTTCTTTATTAGAGAATAATGTGATTAATATTAGATTATTAGATATGCCTTTGCATGAATTTTTACCTAACAATGTGAGTTATATAGAAAATCTTGCGGAAAAGATGAGTTTGTCTGTTGAAGAATTAAATAGAAAGATATTGTCTTTATCAGAAGTGAACCCAATGTTAGGTCATAGAGGTATCAGACTTGCCATTACTTATCCTGAGATATATTTAATGCAGATAAAAGCCATCTTCTCAGCCGTAGAATTTTTATATGTAGAGCAAAAAAAAAAAATTCATTTAGAGATTATGGTTCCATTTATTTCTGATTATAAAGAAATATTGTTTTTTACAAATTTAGTTAAAAATTATATAAATTCTTTAAAAACAACTTATCATTTAAGTCTTAAACTTGGGTGTATGATAGAATTACCTAGAGCGGCTTTAACTTCTGAGCAAATTGCTCCTTATGTTGATTTTATAAGCTTTGGTACAAATGATCTTACTCAGACCATTTGGGGTCTTTCTAGAGATGATGTTGGTAAATTTTTTGATTCTTATAAAAAACAAGAAATTTTTTCAAAAGATTATTTTACTACTCTTGATATTGAGGCTGTGGGTCAAATTATGCAAATATCAGTAAAGAAGATTCGATCAGTCAATAAAGATGTAAAGATAGGGGTTTGTGGAGAACATGCGTCTGATCCATTGTCTATAAAATTTTTTGCTAATTTAGGTGTAGATTATATTTCTTGCTCTCCTTATAGATTGCATTATGCACAAATTGCAGCATCTCAAGTTGATATTTGTCAAAATTTATAAATAAAAAAATAATGTTAATAAAAAAATTTCAAAAAATATTAGAGAGATATGAATTTTTGTCTGAATTCTTATCTGGAAATACAGAATTTTCAGATGAGACAATTAAATTGTCTAAAGAATATTCGGATATGAAAAAAATAGCAGAAAATATTAAACAATATAACTCTATGCTAGAAGAAAAATCTGAATTATTGGATTTTTTATCTAATGAAAAACATGATGAAATTATGGAAATAAATCTTAAAGAAGATATAAAGAATTTATCAAACCAAATATCTTTATTAGAAAATAGAATTAGAGTATCTTTGCTTCCTGAAGATTTAATGGATAAAAAAAACGCTATTATAGAAGTGAGAGCTGGTACTGGAGGAGTTGAAGCTTCAATATTTGCATCTGAATTGTTTGCGATGTATATAAAATATTCTGCGCTAAAAAAATGGAAATGTGAGATTTTATCTATTACTTATGCTGAAGGACAGGGTTATAAAGAGGCTACTGTTTTGATTAGTGGAATTTCTGTATTTTCTAGATTGAAATTTGAATCTGGAGTACATAGAGTTCAGAGAGTTCCAGATACTGAATCTAGTGGTAGATTACATACCTCTGCAGCAACTGTTGCTGTTTTACCTGAGGTAGAGGATATAGATGTTCAAATACTAGATTCTGATTTGAAAATAGAAACTTATAGGGCGTCTGGTGCTGGTGGACAGCATGTTAATACTACCGATTCTGCTGTTAGGATTACACATATTCCAACATCCATAGTTGTTGCTCAACAGGATGAAAAATCTCAGCATCAAAATAAAGCAAAAGCTCTAAAAATACTAAAAGCAAGAGTTTATGATGCTAAAAAAGCTAAAAGTGATCAAGAAAGAGCAAATGTGAGGAAAACTCAGATAGGTTCAGGAGATAGATCTGAACGCATTAGAACTTATAATTTTCCTCAAGGGAGAATTACTGATCATAGAATTAATCTCACTTTATATAAAATTAATGAGATTTTTAAAGAGGGAGAGTTGGATGAAATGATAGATGCTTTAATACAAGAAAATATTGCTTCTAAATTATCACAAGAGGATTAGATAATTTTTGACTTTTATTTATATATCTGTTAATTTTCGGCAGAGGTTATTACTTAAGATATTTTTTCCATGTATTAATAAATAATAAATGTTTAGGTTGTTTTTTTCCCTAGTTTTGAGTAGCTTTTTTATTACAAATCTTTTTGCCGTTTCTACCAATCGAGATTCTTATTTTAAAGCTGGTGTAGGTTATAGATATTTCAATTGGGATGTTAATAAATATCTTCAAGAAACAAGTAAAATTATAGAATATTATCCCAAAAAAAAATCTGAAATTCAGTTTTTAAAAAAAAATTTATTTTACTTTGTTTGGAATTTTTCTATTGGTCACTATTTTCATAAAAATGTTAGTGGATATTTCTCAATGAGTGGTACAAATCTAGATTTACCTGGCAATGCTGTTTCTTTGCATGATATTTTTGGTAATTCTTTGTTATATCCGCAAACTGAAGAATACCGTATAGATTTATTAAATATAGTAGATGATTTAGGTTTACAAAATTCTTTTTTATATACTAATGTTGCAACATCTCGCCTTAACAATGAAATATTATCTTTCTCTGCTGGATTGAGATATGATATTGTTAATTTAGATTATGTTAAATTTTTTTTAGGAGGCAATTTAGGATTAACTATTATGAATTCTGTTTCTGCTGTAGAATACGATTTTGGTGATCTGTTTTCTAAAAATCAAGAAAAAATGTTCAAATGGATAGAGGGGGATTCTAATATTTCTATCTATGAGAGTTTGCCTGCATATTTAAAGCAAAATAGTAAAAATATGTCTGTATTTCAAAAAGAATTTTTTGATCTTTTTGTAAAGAATTTAAACAAATCTGATAAAGGGAATGATGGAGTGGTAGAAGATGATACAAATAATAAATTGAATAGAAGAGTTTCATTTCTTAATCAGAATATGTCTTTTATGCATCGATTTAAAAGAGAGTTGAATTTTTCTTGTGGATTAGATATTGGAGCTACTGTTAAGCCATTTCCAGGAGCTGAAATTGATTTAACTTTTTTTATTCAATCATTAGGTAGAAATTTTTTTAATATCGATAATTCTTCAGAAAATAAAGGTTTAAATAAAAATATTAATAAATTGGCTTTATCTGAAGGATTGTATTTTGGCTGTATAGGAGCTAATTTATCTTTAGGTCTTTTTTTCTAAATATGTGAATGATCAACGGTTGGTTAAATTTTTATAAAAAAGCTGGAATAAGTTCTGCGTATTTAGTATCACTTTGTAAATCTTGTGTAGAAAAAGGTACCAAAATAGGGCATGCTGGTACTTTAGATAAAGAAGCAGAAGGAATTTTACCTATAGCAATTGGTAAGGCTACTAAGTTAATCAAATTTTTATTACAATGTAAAAAATCTTACATTTTTAAAGTGCAATTTGGTGCAAAAACTGATACTGGAGATTTTAGTGGTAAGTTTGTAGAGTTTAAGAAATTTATTCCAAGTTTCAAGCATGTACAAAATGCTTGTAAGAATTTTGTAGGAAACATTGTTCAAACTCCTCCGAGATATTCTGCTATTAAAATTAAAGGTGTTAGATCTTATAAATTGGCACGACAAAACATAAATTTTGAAATTATCCCCAAATTAGTTAAAATTCATAGATTTTTTTGTTTAAATTTTAATGAAAAAGAAGGCGTTGCAACATTTTTTTTAGAATGTGGAAGTGGTACATATGTTAGAAGTTTAGCTCAAGATTTAGCAGAATATCTTTCAAGTTTATGTTTTGTTAAAGCAATACAAAGAATTTCTGTAGGAAATTTTTGTTTAGAACAATCATTAGACTCACATTTATTACAAGATAAAAAAAAAAGATTTCTTTTTAAAGAAAATCTAGTATACTGTCTTCTAAGTCCTGAATATGCGTTGGATAATGCTAAGTTCTTCTTAGCAGATGATAGTCAGTTAAAACTTATAGCTCAAGGAATGCCTTGTAGTTTTATTTATGCTGACATGGATTATAATTTAGTGTTTATTAGATTTCAAGAGGATATTATTGCTTTTGGGAGTCTTGTGAACAAGATATTTATTCCTTCTAGAGTTTTGGTTTAATAATAGATTTTTAATTAATATATGTTAGATACTTTTTTAAAAAAAGAGTTGATTAGCAAATTTGCTACAAAAGAAGAAGATACTGGTTCTGTTGAGGTACAATGTGCTTTAATAACAGAAAGGGTAAAAATTTTAACCAAACATCTAAATGAGCATAAGAAAGATTTTTCTTCAAGAAGAGGTCTTATTATGTTGATAGCGAAAAGAAGAAAATTGCTGAATTATATTAAATCTCTGAGTCAGCAAAGATATTTGGATCTCGTTAGTAGACTAGGGATTAAAAAATAAAAGTTTTAGTTAAGAACTTTTATTAAGTAACAATATGTAATTCATTTGAATAGTTTAATGTTTATTGAAATAGAAAAAAATATTCCTATAGGGAAAGAAAATTTAAAAATTAGTACAGGTAAAATAGCAAGAAATGCTACAAGTTCTGTTGTAGTGGAAATGGGTGATAGTTTTATATTATGTACCGTTGTTGTTTCTAAAAATCCGTTAGAAAAAATTGATTTTGTTCCTCTGATAGTAAATTATCAAGAAAAAGCTTATGCTGCTGGTAAAATTCCAGGAGGATTTTTTAAAAAGGAAGGCAAAAGTTCAGAAAGAGAAGTTTTGGTTTCTAGATTAATTGATAGGACTATAAGGCCTCTTTTATCTGGAATTAGGCATGAAGTACAAGTAATATGTACTGTTCATTCTTACGATATTAGATATAATCCTGATATTTTGTCTATGATAGCTACATCAGCTGCATTATCTATCTCTGGTTTGAATGTAGAAATTTTTGCTGCTGCTAGAATAGGATATCAAAATTTAGATTTTACACTTAACCCTTCTATATCTAATATAGCGACTAGTGAGCTTGATATGATAGTGTCTTTAACAAGAGATAATATTCTAATGCTTGAAGCGGATGCAAATTTTTTTTCTAATGAACAGATTTTAAAAGCTATAAAATTTGCTCAAGAAACTTCTAGGAATATTATTGAGTCTATTGAAGATTTAGCTAAAGATTTTTTTGCTCAAAAAAAATCTTCAGCCTCAAAATTATATGTTGCTGTTGAACAAAAATCGTCTAATGAAAAATCTAAACTTATTTCCTTAGTAGAGCCAGTTATAGAAAAAATTGTTAAAAATAGATTTTTTATAGAAAATAAGCAAGACAAGTATCTTGTTTTAGATGATATAAAAATTGAGGTGAAAAATCTTTTAGAACAAAATAAAGTTGAATATATAGAAGAGGAGATATCTGAGATCATTCTAAAAATTAGAGCCGAAATTTTAAGAAAAGAAATTTTAAAGAAATCTATAAGAATAGATAAAAGAAATCCAGATGAAATTAGAAATATTGCTTCTGAAGTAGGTATTTTACCTGGAACTCATGGTTCTTCTTTATTTACGAGAGGAGAAACTCAATCATTAACTAGTATTACTTTGGGTACTGCTGTTGATTCTCAGTCTGTTTTTAATTTGGATGAGGAATATAAAGAGACTTTCTTATTAGAATATATTTTTCCTCCTTATGCTACTTCAGATGTTTCTAGCTTAAGGGCTCCTTCTAGGAGGGAAATAGGGCATGGTAAATTAGCTTGGAAGGCTTTGAAGAGATCTTTACCTTCTCAAGAGGATTTTCCTTATACTATCAGGCTTGTTTCGGAAATAACCGAATCTAATGGTTCTTCTTCTATGGCTACTGTTTGCGCAGCTTCTATGGCCTTAATGAATGGAGGTGTTAAAATGAAGACTCCTATAGCAGGTATCGCTATGGGGCTTTTGTCTGATAAAGATCAAAACATGATTTTAACAGACATTAATGCAGATGAAGATCATATAGGAGATATGGATTGTAAAATAGCGGGAACCGAAGATTGTATTACAGCAATACAAATGGATCTTAAGATGAAAGGAATAGATTTTGATCTCATTGCTCAAATATTAGAAAATGCAAGTAAAGCAAGGGCTAATATTTTAGATAAAATGTCACTAGCAATAGGGCAAGTTGGGAATTTAAAAGAAAATGTTCCAATTATCAAACATTTGGAAATTACTCAAGACCAAATAGGAAAAATTATAGGAACCGGAGGCCGTACTATTAAAGAACTTTCTTCAACCACTAATACCAATATAGAAGTCATAGATAAAGATTTGAAAGTGTTAATTTCAGGAAAATTTGAAGATGTTGCAAAGGCTTTTGATAAAATAAATGATCTTATAAAAGAATTTAAAATAGGACAAATTATTGAAGGTAAAGTTGTAAAGATAATAGAATCTGGTGCATTTATTAGTTTACAGTCTGATAATGACGGGTTTGTGCATATTAGTGAAATTTCAGAAGATAGAATATCTGATGTTAGAGACAAATTAAAAGAAGGAGAAGTTGTAAAAGCTAAAATCATTGATATTGATAGTAAAAGAAAAATAAGATTAACTATTAAAAATCTTAATACAGAGGGATATACAGAAAATAGGAACGCTAATAGAAGATCTTTCTCGTCAAGATCTTCCTCGTCAAGGTCTTCTTCTATTCCTAGAAGAAATGGGAATGATTTTTCTAGAAATGTAAATGGAAATTTTAATACTAGAAAAAGATACTCTTCTTCTGGTTCAAATTTTTCTGATAGTGGTAATAGTAATAATGGTAGCAATAATAATAAATTTAAAAGAAACAGAGTGAAATCTCCTTCAGAATTTAATACAGAAAAAAAATATTTTTCTTAATATATCATACCAGTTTACAAGATTCTTACTTTGATTTTTGAGTAAGTTTGACTAATAGGGTTTTGTTTTTCTTTCAAAATTTTAGAATTTACTGAAATTTGTTTATTATGCTTTTATCTGAAAAAGCTTTTCAATTTGATTATAGGTTTTCTATAGCTATAGATGGACCTTCCGCTTCAGGCAAAAGTCACTTATCTCAGATTCTTGCTAAAAAATTGAAGTTAAAATATGTAGAATCTGGTATTTTTTATAGATTTTTTGCTAAAATTTGTTTAAATAAAAATATTTTACCTACAAAGGATTCGGTTTTAAAATCTAATATCTTGGATGATGTTGATTTGTTTGAAGAAAAAATCGATTTTATTGACCTAAGAGATGAAGAAATTTCTATATATGCTTCTCAAATAGCTATTATTCCTGAGCTTAGGAGTAAAATTAATAATCATTTAAAAAAATTAGTGATTAGTTATAATAGGGTAGTAATGGAAGGTAGAGATATTGCTAAAATTGTTCTTCCTAATGCAGATCTAAAGATTTTTTTAACTGCGGATATAAAAGAAAGAGCTTCAAGGCGTAGCAAACAATTTTTATCTGAAGGAAAAAATCTTGATTTTTCTGATATTTTAAGTAAATTAAGATTTAGAGATAATGTTGATACGTATAGAGAAACTGATCCTCTTTCTAAAGTTGATTCTTCCTTAGTCTTAGATTCTACATTTCTTACCTTAGAAGCTTTGCTTGAAAAAATTTTGTTATTCATACAAAGTAGATAGTTAATTGATTATTTTAAAAAATAAATTTTATGCAAAATTTACAAAAAAATGAAAAATTTGTAGCCAGCTTAATCGATTTTGAAGCTGATATAAATTTACAGAAAGAATTGGAAACAATGATGAGTCATCAAAATGAAATTAACAATATTTCTAATGGCGATATGG
Source organism: Rickettsia sp. (assembly GCA_015657545.1). Taxonomy (GTDB): domain Bacteria; phylum Pseudomonadota; class Alphaproteobacteria; order Rickettsiales; family Rickettsiaceae; genus JADHZC01. The sequence goes on along the minus strand of JADHZC010000007.1, from coordinate 88,800 downwards.
TGAAGGGAAAAATCATAGAAATCAACAATGAAAAAGATTTTATAATTGTATATGTTGAAGGTTTAAAAAATGAAGTACAGCTTCCTATTTCTGAATTAAGTTTAAATAGTAAAAGTTCTTCTTCTGAGGAGTCTGGTATTGACACTAAAGAGTTAGAAGAAATGAATTTATCTGTTGGATCTGAAATGGATTTTATCGTAGAGAGAACAGAAAGTAAAAAAGGTGTAATTCTCAGCAGGAAAAAAATTCTTATTTCAAGATCTTGGAGTCTTTTAGAGCAAAAATATGAAAATGGTGAATATGTAGAAGGAGTGATTTTTGGAAAGATCAAAGGAGGTTTTACTGTTAATATTGATGGGGTTGTTGCTTTTTTACCTGGGAGCCAGGTTGATGTAAGACCTGTTATGAACCCTGATACGATCATGCATATTAATCAGCAATTTCAGATTTTAAAGATGGATAAGAAGTTTTCTAACATAATAGTGTCTAGAAAAGCTGTTATGGAAGATGCTAGATCTGAAGAGAAAGAAAAATTACTTTCTACCATTCATGAAGGTACAGAATTGAAAGGTGTAGTAAAGAATATTACTGATTACGGAGCTTTTATAGATCTTGGCAGTATAGATGGTTTATTGCATGTTACTGATATCTCTTGGACAAGAATAAATCATCCCTCTGAGATTTTAAAAATAGGGCAGGAGGTAAATGTTATTGTTATTCAATATGATAAAAATACTAAAAAAGTTTCTTTGGGTATGAAACAGTTAGAAGATAATCCTTGGAAAAATATACAAAAAGAATTTGAATTGAATAAGAAGATGAAAGGGAAGATAACTAATATAGCTGATTATGGTATCTTCATAGAGTTAAAGAAAGGGATAGAAGGGTTAGTGCATTTATCGGAACTCTCTTGGAATAAAAATAATTATAATCATAAAAAATCTTTGAAAATAGGCCAAATAGTTGAATTTGTTATCATATCAATTGATGAACAGAAACATAGAATTTCTTTAAGTATGAAGCACTGTATTGAAAATCCTTTGATAAAATTTGCTGACGAAAATCCTATAGGTAGTGTGATTAAAGCTCCTATTAGAAATGTTACAGATTTTGGAATTTTTGTTGCTATCAATGATACTCAAGATGCTATGATTCATGAGTCTGATCTTTCTTGGGATAATAATGGTCAAGAATTAATTAAAAATTATAAAAAAGGTGATCTATTAGAGTGCAAAGTATTAACTATAGATGTTACTAATTCTAGAGTTACTTTAGGAGTTAAGCAAATGGTAGAACCACCTAAAAAAGCAGCCAATCATTTCAAAAAAAATATGGTTGTGACATGTGTAGTTTCTGCTATTAGAAATGATTCTTTAGATGTTATTGTTGAAGATCAAGGATTTAAAATTTTTGGTTTTATTAAAGAGTCTGATTTAGCTTTTAGTAAATATGATCAGAATATCAAAAATTTTAGAGAAGGGGATAGATTTGATGCAAAAATTATAGCTTTAAAAGGAAATAAAGTAGCTTTATCTGTAAAGCTGTTAGAACAAGAAACAAGAGCTAAAGTGATCAAAGAGTATGGTTCTACTAGTAGTGGAGCTTCTTTAGAAAAAATCATAGGTGCAGCATTTAAAGAAAATTTATCAGATTCATCTATAAGTATCAATTCTGCAAAATCAGAAGATATTTCTTCCAAAACAGGTAAAATACAAAAAACGAAAGTTGAGGAAATAAATGAGGAAAAAAATATTGTTGAAAAAGATTCTAGTAAAATTGAGGAATTAGATATTGGTAAAGAAAAAAAGTAAATAAACTTTAGATAAAAATTTTGTTATAAAAATATTTTTATTTTCTTGATATCTGTTGATAAAAAATTTGTATAAATCCGCTTCTTTAGGGCTAGTCAGCAATAAAAATAACAATATTTTTATTATTTGTTGCTCTATAAAAAAGTCGGTTTGTATAAGCAAATTAGGAATTTTTTAAGAAAAACATTACAAAAATAGCAAAAATTTTACTCTGACATATTTATTTTTTTTAAATATCAGTACTTATGTTTAGTATATTGGTAGAGCTAAATTATAGATTATTGGTTTATACATAAAATTTTAATATAAAGAGGATGTTTATATCAGTTCATAAAATAATAGATTGGTAATTTCAATTATTATTATTGGATCTTAAAAAAATTTAGCTCTTTAAGCGAAGAAGATTTATAATTAGGCTTTTTTAGTTTTTTAATCTAAGTTTTCAATTAGTAAGATGAAAAGTTTTCTTATTACAGGTGAGAGAAGTTTAAAAGGAACAATTTTTATTGCTGGTGCAAAAAATTCTGCTTTGCCTCTAATGGCAGCTTCTATTCTTTTAAAGGAAGGTAAATTGGTTCTGAAAAATATGCCTCTTTTAGAAGATGTTTTATCTATGAAGGGTTTATTGCTATCTTTAGGTTGTAATCTAGATACTTATGGTGGTGATTCTAATCTAATATTTCATATTAACACATCACAAATTTCTGATTACACAGCAGAACATGAGATCGTTAAAAAATTTAGGGCTTCTGTTTTGGTGTTAGCTCCTTTGTTAGTTAGATTTGGTAAAGCAAAAATTTCACTCCCAGGTGGTTGTTCTATAGGAGTAAGACCTATTGATTTACATATAAAAGTTTTAAAAGCTATGGGAGTTTCTATAAATATTCGTCAGGGTTTAGTTGTAGCTAATGTTCAAAAAAGATTATCTGCTTGTGATTTTACTTTTCCTAAAGTGTCTGTAGGAGCCACGATTACTGCTGTATTAGCAGCTGTTTGTGCTGATGGGATTAGTAATTTTTTTAATTCTGCAATAGAACCAGAAATACAGGATTTATGTTTTTGTCTAAACAAAATGGGAGCAAAAATTTCTAATATAGGAAGTTCTAATCTTCAAATATCTGGAGTCAAAGCTCTATCTCCTGTAACACATGAAGTAATTTCTGATAGAATAGAGGCTGGTACATATATGATAGCCGCTGCAATCACTGCAGGAGAAATAATTTTACGCAACATTAATCCCATCTTTTTAGAGAATTTTGTGGAAACCCTTAGAAAAACTGGAACCAATGTGTATTTAGAACAAAATTCTATAAGGGTAGAAAATTTAGAGAGGAAGATACTTCCTATTGATATTAGTACTGCTCCTTATCCTGGATTTGTAACTGATTTACAGGCCCAATTTCTTAGCTTAATGACTTTAAGTTCTGGCATTTCTGTTGTTAAAGAGAATATATTCGAAAATAGATTTATGCATGTAGCTGAACTTAATCGAATGGGAGCACAAATATCATTAAATTCTAATTTTGCTACAGTTAAAGGAGTTACTTCTTTAGATGGAGCTGAGGTTATTGCCAGTGATTTAAGAGCTTCTGCTTCTTTAGTGCTTGCTGCTTTAGCTGCTAAGAACAGTTCTAAAATTCATAGAATTTATCATTTGAGGAGAGGATATCAAGATCTAGAAAAAAAATTAGCTAATTGTGGAGCAAAAATAGAAGAAATTTCTGATTAAAAATTCATTTATTTTAAAACTCTAGAAAAAAATTACATTGTTATTAAACAACTATTGTGAATTTTAAAAAGATAGAAAGATTTTTACAATTAAAAATTTAGAATAAAAATGAAATATTCCAGATATTTTAGTTAAAAAATAAATAATGATCAATTTATCATTATTTATTTAGTTCATTTTGAGTTTAAATAATTTTTTTATATTATAGTCAGTATAGTCAGAATAATAAAATAAAACAGAAGAATTACTTTATCTATTAAAGTATAATTTCATTAAGATAGTAAAATATTTGATCAAAGATTGATAATTAACATTTTGCAAAAATATATAATCTCTTATGTGTAGCTATTATTTGTCTAGATTTTTTTCTATCATATTAACTTTGATCTATTTGGTAGTTTCATATCCATTTTTTATTTTATTTCTTTTGCTAAAGTTATTACAGCTTTTATCCAGGCAAGAATAATTATTACAAATATAGCTCCAAAAAATACAATTGTATTTTCAAAACTAGCAGTAGGAATAATAAAGAATAATATACTTTCTAATACTCCTAATGTAGATTTTCCTAATCTACCGCCTAAAAGATCTACGGTAGCCTTTCCTTTAGTTTTGAGGTCTGGATCTAGATTTATGTATATAATCTCTTTTGCAGGGTCAAACAAAGAGTATTTAATACATTTTCCAATAATAGTTTGTACGATACCAAAAAATATAGCAGTTTTCATGCTGATTCCAAAAATCAAAAGAGAAAAAAATGTACTACCTGTAATGAAAATAAATATTGGAACTATCAGAGAAGAAGTTTTCCAAGAAAAATATTTCAAAAATATAGCGCCAAATAACGTAAATAACATAGAGATCCATCCCTGATAAGTTTGGATTTGCCCCATGTTCTTGATATAATTTGTTGTGCTATCTGATAATTTTTCAAGTTTTGATTTCCAAAACACTTCTGTAACATTCAAAGAGATCCCTAAAGATATAAGCATTATGAACAATAGCCAGAGTTTTTTAGAAGAGAATATTATGCGCAAACTTTCTGTTAAAGATTGTCTATTTTTATTGATCTCTTTTTGAACTAAGGGCTCAGAACCAAACCCTGTTGAGATAAAATGATAACAAAAGATGGTTAAAACGTTGATAGCAATTATAACAAAAAATATCTCTTTTATACTTCCAGAAAAAAAAGATATTATACCACCAGCCGCTGGTAGAGAAAAATTTCCTATTATTATAATGAATGGATATTGTATTTTAGCTTCGTTTGAGGTAAATACAGAGTTTGATAATTGAAAAAAAAAAAGAGTATATATAATGCTCCCCCAAAGTTCAGATAGTATATAGAATAAAGAGTAATGCCAATTGAGGATAATCTTAACAAACCATTTGAATCTTGGAATTTTTTTTGCGTATATTTCTATTTCGGTATTAGATAATAATAGGATTTGCCCCTTAAAAAAAATTACAAACAAAATTAAAAATAAAGTCAGAAAGCCAACACAAAATCCAAAAAATATCTTTCGCTGGGAAAAATGATTTGATAGATTTGTATAGATTAAAAGTAAAATAACCATGACAGGGGAAAGAAAATAAAATTTAAGCAAACCTATAGCTTCAGCTCCCATATTTTTAACAACAAATCCATCTTTGAGGACCCTTAGTATAGAATAATTTATAAGAATGATGAAGGAAAGAGCACCAAAAGAAAGAATCTTTCTAAGATCTTTTGATGATAGATGATTTTTTAAATTTCTTAAGAAAAACATAAGATAAATACTTGGTTAAAAAATTGTTAAAAATAACTATAAAAGCCAAAATGAACTGCTGTATGTTGTTTTTCTTTTGTGATATTAGCTTTTTTTACTTGTTTTCAGTTATATATTATAACCTATAACAAATTATTAAATAAAGTAAAATATTGTTTATTTTTTGATGAAAATTTGAGCATTTAACAATCAAAAGATAATATTATCGAATTCTATATTTTTTACATTTTCTATATTTACCTGTAAAAATTCATTCTCGTTATGTATACAGAAAAACATACTAGAATCAACATTTTCATTTGAATGTTCTTCTATAGAGCTTATAAGAACTTTAATTATCATATCATCGTCTAGTATAAAATCTAATTGATTATCTGATATAAAATTGAAACATTTTACATGTTTTTTGTTTATTAATTTAGATAAGCTTTCTGTACAAAAAAATAATGGTTGAATTATATTAGCAATATTAAAGATTTTAGCAATAACATTTGTGTTGTTCTTTGGTATGATTTCGTGCACATTTAAAGATAATTTTACATTATTTTGTATAATATTTTCATAGCTACTTTGTATGTTTGTTTTTAATAATATACTGTAAAATTGAGGTATAAGCTTTTTAGTAATAAAAAATTTTCTTGAACATATTTTTTCTGTATTACAATTGTTATCAAATATTAAGATCAAATTAGGATTAGTTGTTGTGTTTTGTATGTTATCTATTGTGTTATTTACTAATGTAGCATTTTTTATTATTAAATTTTGTTCTTTTTTTATATTTGTTTCTTGTACTTTAGAGGTAGGGGATGTGTTAACAGTACCTGCTGTATCGGTTATAATTGTAGGAGCGAATTTAGTATTTGTGATTGGAGTATTTGGTCCAAGAACGTCAATCTTTGAGTGTGGATCATTATTTATTGGGTCTTGCACATCTAATTTGATTTCGTACATATTCTTAAAATATTCTATAAAACCTTCAAAACGTAACAAAATATTGACTTTTCTTTCTTTTTCATGTTTTTCTTTTTCTAGCTGATCTAAGAGATCAGCCATTGCCTTTTTTTCTTTAATTATCTCTTCCATATAGAATTGATATTTTTCTACATTTTCATCAATTTTTAGTAATGTTAGTTTTAAGCTTTTTTCTTGGCCTTTTTGTTTATTTATTTTTTTTTGATCATTTTTTACATTTAGCTGATTTATAATATTTGCTAAATTAGAATTAGAATCTTCTATTTCTAAAAAATCTTTTTCTGAGATAAGATGTGTCTTTTTTAAATAATTTTTTTCTTGTATTTGTTTGAAATATTTATTCTCATGATAAGCCTTAAAAAGAACTTTTTGTGAGTCTAAATGTTTTCTTGTTAATAATGAGTGAAATATTTTGGAGTATTCTGATTTGTTTAAGTTATAAATATATTTATATAGATAAAAATTATTATCAAGATATGAAATGTTGTTGTCTAAAAAAATCTTTGACTTCTCTAATTGTTTTTTCTGTTCAATCAAGTCATCATATTTGTGTAAATCGTATTTTTGCAGTTCCTCATCTTGTTCAGGCTCTTTAATTTTCTCTTGTAATATTTTTTGATAAAAAATATTTGTTAAAGACGCCATAGCTTTTTCTGGAGGAGGAGATTTTCTAGATTTGTCTTTTGAGTTCTTTTGAGCACTAATTTCAGTAAGAGCAATATTTTGAGATCTAAAAATATTGAGAATTGTTTCATATTTATTTTGATTTTCAGAAAATAATTCATTAACTATGTCTAAATCTTGTAAGACATTTTTGTTATCTTTAAGGGCAAATTTCAAAATAATTTTATACAATTCAAGAGTCCTAAGTTGTATTTTTAGTTTTTCGTTTTCAGTTTGTTTTATTTGATTTTTAATCTCCTGAATTTTATCCTTTAGCTTTTTTTGTTCTTCTGTATCTTTTTGCTTAAATGATTCTAGAATTTGATCTATCTTATTAATTTCAGTTTTTAATTTTACTGTGATTCCTTCTTCTTTCAGGATTTTAGTATATTGTTTGTTTTTTTCTATATTTCTTATCAAATCTTCTTTATCTTTATTTTTTTTTTCTTGATAATTTTCTTCATTTCTGAATAAAGAGTCTTCAATTTCTGATATATAGTTTTGGATTGTTTTTTGATTTATTGTTTGATTATTTTTTGTGGATTGATTAAGAGTAGGAAACTGAAAAAAAAACTGCCAAAACTCTTTCTTATTTTGTTGATTACCTATATTAGGAAGAAATATTCCCCCATTAGATATTTTGCTTGAAAATTTGTACATTTTGAATTGATATTTCCAATCTTTTACGTATTTTTTCTTAAATTCTTTTTGTTCATCTTCTATATTAGGAGTGTTTTTGTTCGATAATTGGAACACAATATCTGTGTTCAATAATTGTAACAAAATATCTGTTACTTCTGTTTTACGTCCTGTTAGAGAATTTTTTAATAAAATGTCTAGAGATTCTTTTGAAGTGGAATGATCCTCTTCTGAAAGATTTTTTAAGAAATTGTAAATTTTTAAATAATCAACTATATAGCTCAGTATGTTTTGTTTGTAAGATATCATTGATTTTATGCCTGTAACAATATTTCTATTGTACATAGGGTATAACATTAAGTAATCACAATATTCTTTTTCTAGTAAATTCAAGACTTCTTTATTATCATAGTGAGGAATTTTAAATTCTTTTATTTCTTCTGTGTTTGGACAATATTCCTTTAGAATATCTAATATTTTATCTAAGTTTGATAACGTTTGTGATTTGTTATTTAGTAAGTATGTATCATGAAATTCTGCTATGTATTCAGCAATATCCTCTACCGTTTCTTGCTGTGTTTTGTTAAGATCAAAACTCTTAAGATCTGTTTCTAATTATATCTCTTAATTCTAGATCAGATTGTTTCAGTAAAAAAGATTTTGTGGTAACTTTTTGTGAGAGAATGTTTAGAACAGGTTGTTTCAGTAAAAAAGATTTTGTGGTAACTTTTTGTGAGAGAATGTTTGTAATTTTATCCTTTAATATATCTTTTAAAATAGTTAGGTCTGTGTTTTCTTCATCTTGAGAGATTGTTTTATGAATTTTTTTATGAAAAAGATATTCAATAAAACTAATGCTTGTTTCTTTTTTGACAATAGAGATTAACATTAAAGAGACGAAGTTTTCTAGATTTACTAAATTTTTTGATGCATCTTTTATAGTTTCAAATATATTTTGTTCAGTTGTATAATCAGGTGGCTTTTGAATTACAGAGTTAATATGAGATTTGATCTCTAAAGACTTATAATATATTTCAAGAAGAATTTTATTTTTATTTGATAGAATTTGGAATTTATCTTCTGATTGTAAAGAATTATTTTTTTTACATTTATTGAGTAATTTTCTTGATACCAATATTTTAAATGTTTTGTGAAAACTTTAAATGATTGAGAAATTACTTCTAAACAAAAATTTTTTATACTAGATATTTTGTGAACAATGTGCATATTGTTTTTTATTCTGCATCTAAAAACTAAAGAAAATATGTCTATTGTTTCCCGAATCAAAACCAATAGGAGGTCTTGAAAAGAATCGCTTTGATTAAACTGATTACTTTGTGTACTTATGTGTTGTATATATGAAAATATTGATATTTTTTGTTTTTCTAAATCGCTCCTGTCTTTTATTAAGTTTAATTTATGAGTCAATAAAAATTTAATATTATGAGAAATTTGATTCATTTTCTCCAAATTTTTGTTTGCTTCTATATCTTTTAGAATTGTATTTTCAATTTTAGTTTTATCTTTAGTTGCAATAACATTTTTAGTGTTAGAAGATATGTTATAGAGTTGAATTATTTCTTCTATTAAGTGCTTAGAATTTTTTTTTGTGGCATTAAAGTTTAATAAATATTAAGTTATTAATGAACTGTGTAGATTTTTACAAAATAGAAATTAAGGCATTAACTTACCTTAGCTAATATAAAAAATTTATTGTATAGAATTAATTGTGCAAAAGACAGTTTTTTGTAAATGCTGATAGCTTATTGAATAATGTTCTTTTTATTCTTTTTTATCTAAATGATTATGTTATTATTTGCATAAATTTTTCATAATATTTTTAACTTGGCTTATTAAACTTTCTTTTTGTTCAGTTTTTTTATTGAACCCCAAATAAATCATACATATTATAATAAATACAAAACATTTATTGTAATATGTAAAAGTAACTTTTGCAAATTATTTGTACAAATATCTATACCTATTTTTAGGCTTTATGTATTTTCTAAAAGCTAAAAGTAATTTTGAAAAAAATGAAAAAATGGAAAAGCAATATTTATACAATTCGTAGAATTAATCCACTCCTAAAGAAGATGAAAATTTTTTTAATTTATCTAAAATAGAAATTTGGAAAATATATTAAAATTCACAAAATAAGATGCAATTGGTAACAATATCAAAGATAAAGTACTTAAGAGAATGAATGTATAAAATATATATTTTATTATAATGCTATCGTCAGAATTTTGAGTAAGAATGTTTTTTGATTGCTTATTTTTTATAAAATACATGTATGAAATTATTTTTAGATAAATATATCCTGAAATTACTGTCATTAAAATAGCTATGCATGCTATTGATATTTCTCCATTTTTTAAAGCAGAATATAGTATATTATATTTCATAAAAAATCCTAAAAATGGAGGTATTCCTAACATAGAGAAGATGTTGATTAATATCAAAATAGAAGTGAATCTATGTGAATACCCTATTTGTATTAAATCGTGAAATGATAGATATTCAATATTTTTGCCAAATATAAAAATCATACAAAGGAATAAACCTAAAAATGAGATTGAGTAATTTAATATAAAAAATAGAGCAATATTTTGTGCTTCATATGTAAAAATGGAAACAGTAATAAGATAATAACCTATATTTAGAATTCCTAAATAAGCCATTAATCTTTTTATAAAAATTTGATTAATAGAAATAAAAGCACCTAAAATCATAGAAAAGATAGCAAAAATTTTTGTAATTTGAGAATAAATTGCGTTATCAAGATTAAAGATTAAATATTGTACAATATTAGCTAAAGCTATAGATAATGAAATTTTTGTAACTGTACCAAAATATAGAAAACTCGATATATCGCTTGTCAAATAAACATCTGGAGACCAAAAATGAAATGGAGCTGCAGATAACTTAAAAAAAATGCTAAACAATAGGAAAAACAGACCCAACATGAAACCTAAGTTGATCATTTCATTATTTTGTAAGAAATTTGATATTTCAAAAAAATTTAAATGCCCAGAAAAACCGTATATGAAGGATGTACCAAGAAGCATAAAACATGTGAAAAATGATCCCATGATGAAATATTTAATAGCAGCTTCACTAGAGTTAGAGATATTTTTGTTAAGACTAACCATAGCGTAGCTAGACAAAGATTGTAATTCTAAAGCACAAAAAAGAAGCAACAAATCTTTAGATGAGATAGCAATCAAGGCTCCTATAGCAGCAAAAATAATAATTAGAAAATATTCATTCTTAAGATCCAATTTAGTATAATAAAAGATAAAAAGAATTATCCCAACAATGAACATGATAAATATTTTTATTTTGAAAATAATATCATTTATATAAAAGCTATTATTAAATAATATGTTTTTTTGTAAGCTATAATCTATGTTGAAAGATATTAGAGAAGTAATTAGTATTAAAACACTAAATACGAGCAAAATATATTTTGTGCAAGAGCGATAAAATAATAAAAGACTTTGCCCTAAAATAGAGCAAGTAAGTAAAAATATTTCAGGAAATAAAGCTATCAGATATTCCATAAACCTTATAGTACCTCAAAAAAACTCATCAAATTATTTACATAGCAGGTAATAACATTAAATATTATGTTAGGTACTATTCCCAATATATATATTATTAATACTAGTGACATTAGTAAAAATTTTTCATATTTAAATAGATCTGGAATATGAAAATTTTTTTTAAAAGGTCCTAACATAACATGTCTATACAAATTTAGCATATAAATAGGACCTAAAATAATACCTGAACCTGCTAATATTCCAGCAAATATATTTTCTTGATATATTCCTAATATAGATAAAAATTCTCCTACGAATCCGCTAGAGCCTGGCAAAGCTACAGAAGCAAATAATACCAATGTAAAATAAAATGATAAATTAGGCATAGTAGTTGTAAAACCTCCAAAATTATTTATGTCCCTGTCTTTATTTCTTTCGTACAAAATTCCTATTATCAAAAATAAAGCTGAAGATACAAGGCCATGGCTTATCATTTGAAAAATAGCTCCTTTTACTCCATTGATAGTGATAGAAAATATACCTCCAGAAACATATCCCATATGAGATACTGAAGAATATGCTATAATTTTTTTTATATCCTTGTTATTAAAAGCAACTAATGCTCCGTAAATTACTGCAAAACTACTTAAGTAAGTGATATATTTAGAATAAAGGCAATTTATTTCTGGAAACATTGGAAATAAAATTCTTATCAATGCATATCCTCCTATTTTAAGCAAGACTCCAGCTAACATAATTGAACCAGAAGTGGGTGCTTGTACATGTGCATCTGCTAACCATGTATGGAAAGGTACTAAAGGTAACTTTATAGCAAAAGATATAAAGATAAAAAACCATAAGATTTTTTGTATAGGTAAAGAAAAATTATCACTAGCAGAATATAATTCTATTATATTTAAAGTTTCTAGATGTACATAAATAAAAATTAAAGAAATTAGAAATAATAAGGATCCTAAAAACGTGTATAAGAAAAATTTAATAGATGCATAAATTTTATTTTTTCCTCCCCATATACCTATTATTAAATACATAGGTAATAAGACTAATTCAAAAAAGCAGTAAAAAACTAGTAGATTTAATGTAGAAAAAGCACCTATGCAAAAGGATTCTAATAACAAAAAGCAAAGTAAAAATTTTACTAGATCTTTTTTTATTACAAAAATACTGTATATTTTTGCAATACAGCTGATTATCACTGTCAATATAATGAAATATATGGATAATCCGTCTATTCCCCAAAAAATCTCAAAACCTATTTTAGGAATAGATAAGTATTTTTCTACAAATTGAAGTTCTTGAGTAGTCCTATCAAAATAAGACAATAACAACAAAGACCATATTATTAGGATAATACTGGTAAATATAGAAATAAATTTTACTAAATATAATTTCCAGCTTGTTCTGAAAGTAGAAATTAACAATGCTATAAGTCCAGATATAATAGGAAGATAAACAGCAAATGAGACCGAAAGAAAATATTTCATAATTAGGAGTTAATAAGAAATTTATATCTAAGTACAAATAATACAGATATTATTATAATAGAAATGATAATAAACATTAGATAATGAGTAAGATATCCTGTTTGAATTTTAGTAAAATTTTTGCTAAGTACATTAGTTAAGCTAGTAAAATTTTTAGGACCTAATTTATCTATGATATGCACGTCTATTTGATGCAGAAAAAATGATATTTTTTGAACTCCCCTAATAAAAATTTTTTCATAAATCTTGTCGAAAAAAAAGTTCTCTTTCATAATATAAAAAGATTTATTAAAATAATTTGCAATAATTAGATGTAAATGTTTGAGATATATAATCAAACTTGTGATGATTCCCAATAACGAAACTAACATTGGAGCTGTTTTGATATATTTTGGTATATCATGATGTATATTTCCAATGGTAGTAAATATTGATTGATTAAAATATAAATTTGCGTTATCTATTTCTAATATATAAAATAATATGGATCCAGAGAATAAACTACCAATTAAAACCAAATATAAAGGAATTTGCATCAAGGATCCAGGTTCTTTTACATGTAATTTTTCTTTTCTTTGACCGTAAAAAACTAAACTAATTATTTTGAAAGAATATATTGATGTTAGAAATGCTGAAAATAGGCATAAATAAAAACATAAGTTAGAAAATTCTTTTGTTGATGAGTAAGCAAGTTCTAAAATCAGGTCTTTTGAGTAAAAACCAGATAGAGGAAATATGCCTGATAATGCTAAAGTAGCAAATAAGAAATTACTGTGAGTTTTATTCAAAACTGATCTTAAACCTCCTAAATTAAAAATATTTTGTTGGTGTGTTGCGTATATTACATTACCTGCGCATAAAAAAAGCATAGATTTGAAAAATCCATGTGTCATAAGATGAAATATAGCAATATTATATCCAGACAATCCACATGCACAAAACATATATCCAAGTTGACTACAGGTAGAATATGCAATGATTTTTTTGATGTCACTTTGAGCAATAGCAATTATTCCACCTAGCATACTAGTAATAATACCTACTAGTAAAATTGCTTTTATTGCATAATTAGTATACTCAAATAAAAAAGAGGTTTTTACTAATAAAAAAACTCCTGCTGTCACCATAGTAGCTGAATGTATAAGAGCAGAAACAGGCGTAGGACCTTCCATAGCATCAGGTAACCAAACATGGAATCCTATTTGAGCAGATTTACCCATTGCAGCTAATAATAATAAAAAGCACGTGATTTCTAATAAAGATATTCTAGACTCTCCTAAATTGATTTTTTTTTCTGATAATGCAGCAATATTTCCAAATATTATGTTGAAATTTAAACTTTCATATATTACGTAGAAAATTATGATAGCAATCACAAATGCAAAATCGCTTACTCTATTGACAATAAAAGCTTTCATAGCAGCAGATGCTGCTGAAGCTTTATTATGATAATAGCCTATTAAAAGATAAGAACACATTCCAACTCCTTCCCAACCTAAAAATAATTGTAAGAAATTGTCAGCACATATCAATAACATCATTAAAAATGTAAATAATGATAAAAGAGCAATGAATTTATTGAAAGATTGATCTGAAGATGTGTAACCAAAGGAATATATATGTACTACAAAAGATACTAAAGAAATAACCAGTAACATAGATGCAACCAATTGATCTATGAGCAATGAAAAATATATTACAGAATTATTGATGCTGAACCAATCTATTATTACTAAATGGATTGGAAGTTTTCTTACTACAGAGAGATAAAAAATTATGAATTCTCCTATAACATAAAAAAACAGGATGAATATTGTAAATACCATTAAATATCTTCTATTGATTATTTTTCCTAAACAGGCATTCACTACAAAAGATAGTAAAGGAGCAAAAAATACAGAAAATAAAAAAATTTTGAACAGCATTTTTATGTTTATTTAATATTCAAATTCATTAAGTAGATTATTATTCTTTCAAATCTTTTATATTTTCTAACTCTATAGATTTTCTTTTTTTGTAAAAAAGAATAATTATTGCAAATCCCAAAGCTATTTCTGCTGCTGCAACTGATAATAAAACTATACTGAAAATTTGACCCAAAATATTTTCTAGATAACAAGAAAATGATACAAAGTTTATATTTATTGAAACAAGCATTAATTCTATAGACATTATCATCTTAAGTAAATTTTTAGGAAAAATAAATAATCCAGATACCGCTATAACAAAAATTATAGAAGATAATATTAGATAATGTTCTAAAGTTACGTATTTATTTGCTATCATATTTTATATCACTTACAGCACTATTATTTTTTACATTAATCAGCTCTATAGAATCTTTTTTATTTCTAAATAATTGTTTGAATAAATTTTGTTTTTTATATTGTTCTGGAACATATGTAATCGCTATAGAAGCTATAATAGATGCTAAAAGTATCATACCAGAAATTTGAAAAACTAATATATAATCACTATATAAAAATTTAGCAATATAGTATATATTGTCCTTATCTTTACCAATTGCAAAATATGAATCTAGATTTTTTACAATTTGTTTAGCATTTTGCATATTTGTGAATATGATTGTAAAGAAAAAGCATAACAAAATTGCAACTGATAAAAAAATACTAAAAATACTAAAACCTAAATTTTGAAGCTTTAAATGGGAAGTTTTTATATTTATCATCATAATAACAAATAAAAATAATATAGCTATTGCTCCTACGTAAACTATTATAATAAGCATTGCTATAAATTCTGCTCCTATTAATATCATTAAAGATGAAGCATTAATGAAACTACCTACAAGCCAAAAAACTGAATGGATCGGATTTTTACTAAATATTACCATAAAACTGCATATGATAGTAAAAATAGCAAAAATGTAAAAAAAGAATAGCATTATTTATAACGTCATTTAATTATTTAAATAGATCATTTATATTTATAGTCAGATTTTAATTTTATTTGGAGAGCCTGTTCCCAGATATCTCCATTGTTCAGTAACTTTTCTTTATTATATAATAATTCTTGATGGGTGTGGGTTGCAAATTCGAAATTGGGTCCTTCAACAATTGCATCTACAGGACAAGCTTCTTGACACAGGCCACAATAGATACATTTTGTCATGTCTATATCATATCTACTAGCTCTTCTTACTCCGTCATCTCTTGATTCAGATTCTATATAGATTGCTTGTGCTGGGCATATCGCTTCACATAATTTACATGCTATGCATCTTTCTTCACCATTTTCATATCTTCTAAGTGCGTGTTCTCCTTTAAATCTAGAACCGATACTAGATTTTTCATGTGGATAAGCTAATGTAACCTTAGAAGAAAAAAAATATTTTAAACTGCAAAACATACCAGATAGAAAATCCAATAAAAACAGATATTTTAAAAATTGACTTGAATTTTTTATGAATCTCATAGAATATTAACTATTGGAGTATAAAGTAAATTTTAAAATTATAGATATAAAAATAAACCAGAATAAAGAAAAAGGAAGAAAAAATTTCCATCCAATACGCATTAATTGATCATATCGATATCTTGGAAAAGAAGCTCTAATCCATAAAAATATGAATAACATTGCAGATATCTTTAATATAAACCAAATAAAAGCAGGAATTATTTTTAAAGCTTCTATTCCAAAAGGAGGTAGATATCCTCCCATAAATAAAACAACTACAATAGCGCTAGCAAAAATCATGTTAGCATATTCTGCTAAAAAAAATAATGCAAAAGACATTGAAGAATATTCTACATTATAACCAGCAACTAACTCAGATTCAGCCTCTGGAAGATCAAAAGGCAATCTATTTGTTTCAGCTAACATAGAAATAAAGAAAATGATCGCAACAGGCATCAAAAGTAATTCTAACCACCAAGGAGATTCATTTCTTATTATAATTATTTCAGAAAGATTTAAACTACCTGTGGTTAATAATATGGTAGATATAGAAAGAGAGATAGACAATTCATAAGATATCATCTGAGCAGATGAACGTATAGCTCCAAGAAAGGCATATTGAGAATTGCTAGCCCATCCAGCTATTAATATACCATAAATATTTAGAGCAGAAATTCCCAATATATATAAAATACCTACATTTATATTAGCTAAGACAAAATTTTTACTAATTGGTATAACAGCCCATATTACTATACTCAAAACAAAAGTGAGGATAGGAGCTAAAATAAATAAAAATTTATTAGCGTTTTCAGGCAGAATTAATTCCTTATTCAATAATTTAATAGCATCTGCTATAGGCTGTAGTAGTCCTAAAAATCCTACTACACTAGGACCTTTTCTTATTTGGAAAAAACCTATAATTCTCCTTTCCAAATATGTAAGATAAGCTACGGATATTAGCAATGGTATAATCAAAACTAAAGATTTAAATATTATAGATAATGTATAGAAAAATATTTCTTGAAAATTATACATTTTTTAAAAATTTTTAAGATATTGAACAGCTCGAGCCATATTAGCTGAAGCCCTGGTTAAATGATCTGACATATAATAAAGATCATTAGTTGTTTTTAATCCGGTTGGATCTAATCTTTCTTCAGATGTTTCTAAAAATTTGAATTCAGAATCTGATTTTTTTCCTATTTTTGAGAAAATTTCAAATTCAACATATAAAGACTTTCTTATATCATCTAAATTTTTGAATTGATATTTTTTATTAAAACAAGATATTATTTTTGACAATATTTGCCAATTAGGTAATGCTTGTTTTGGAGGATGAACGGCTCTATAAGCAAATTGCGGTCTACCCTCTGTATTAACGAAAATTGCATCTTCTTCAGTATAAGCAGCTGAAGGTAATATAATATCTGCAATTGATGCTCCACGATCTAAATGACTTCCTTGATAAATTACACAAACATCTTTAGAAATTTTTGAAATATCAAAATCATCTGCACCTAGTAGATACAGCATTTTTAATTTATTGCTGGAAGCTAGTTTTAATATATGTTCAGTGCCTTTGCAATAAAACCCAAGATCAAGAGCTGCTACAGAAGAGGCGTATTTATGTAAAATATTAAAGCCATTCCATTGGGAATTTATGATATCAAATTTTTTTATCATTTTATGCAATAAGATCATAATAGAAGAACAATCTTTTCTTGAAAATACAGCATCTCCTACTATTATCATCACTTTTTGTGATGCTTGCATTATTTTATGAAAATCATTTTTTTCATTTAATATATCTCTTAGAGTTTCAGGATTATTACCTAACTCTATAACAGGATAATCCTGATTATTTTGTTCTCCTAAATTAGCAATTTTTAAATTATTTTCTCTTATTCCCTTTCTTATTCTAGTATTTAATACTGGAGCTGTTTTTTTTATATCTGTGCCTATTAATAAGCATAAATCAGCTTTTTCAATATTTTCTATACCAGTATTAAAAAGATAATTTCCTCTAGAAGAAACATCAAAATAAAACCCTTTTTGATTTGCGTCATATAAATTGCTATGTAAGCAATTCATTAATTTTTTCATTAAGAACATGGATTCGCTAGATGTAAAAAATCCTGCTAAAGAGGCGATTTCAGATTTTTTAAGCTTAGACATTTTTGAAACAATAATCTTCAGCACATGTTCCCAATTTACTGGAATCAATTTAGAATTTTCTCTTATATATGGTTTATCTAGTCTTTGAATTTTTAATGCATCATAGGAAAATCTAGCTTTATCAGAAATCCATTCTTCATTTATTTCATCATTGGTTTTTGGCAAAATTCTTACAATTTCTAATCCTTTGGAGTCTATACGAATATTGCATCCCATCGCATCTAATACATCTATGGATTCTGTTTTTTTTAATTCCCAACTTCTATAGGTAAATTGATACGGTTTTGAAGTAAGAGCTCCTACTGGACATAAATCTATTATATTACCTGATAATTCTGAATTTAATGCTTTTCCTTGATAATTAGTGATTTCAGAATTTTCTCCTCTAAAAATCATACCAAGTTCAGGAGAACCTGCTACATCTTCTAAAAATCTCACACATCTGCTGCAATGTATGCATCTGTTCATATTTGTTTTTACAAATGGTCCTAAATCTTTATTAGGTACAGATCTTTTTATTTCACTATATCGACTAATGCCTTTTCCGTATTTGAAAGCTTGATCTTGTAAATCACACTCTCCTCCTTGATCACAAATAGGGCAATCCAAAGGGTGATTAATTAATAAAAATTCCATAACAGATTCTCTTGCTTTTCTTACTTTTGCAGTGTTAGTATGGATCCTCATATTTTCTGTAAGGGTCATAGCACAAGATGCCACTAGTTTGTTAGCTCCTTCTATTTCTACAAGACACATTCTGCAGTTTCCAGATATATCTAATTTAGGGTGGTAGCAAAAATGAGGAATTTCAATGCCAAGCAGTTCACAAGCTTGCATTATTGTAAAGCCCTTTTCAACAGAGACTGGTTCAGCGTTTAAGAAAAAATTAATCACAACAATAGAAACTCTAGTTAGCTCAAATATTTTATTTATGTAAAATATGATTTTTTTTATTATGAACACTCAAGCAGATTTAATCAATAAATTTTGGTATAAATTAAATTAAAAATTTTATTTAATTTAATTTTTATCTCAGAATTGTTAATAATAATTTGAGTTTAATTATTATTATTAATTATTATAAAAAATCTATTTACATTTTAAATGGTCCTTTCTTTTGAATATAAAAAATATATAATTTAGTTTAATTTTATCTTAATAAGTTATTAGTTTTAATGAATATTACCATAATTCCAATATGTTAAAAAATAGGAGGATTGCATTAAAAATTTCAGGAGAATCTTTTTCTTCTCTTACTCATTCTTTACAAGATATTGAGTTCATAGATCAAATATCATTAGGCATAAAAAAAATATATGATGCTAAAATCAACATTATTCTAATAGTGGGTGGTGGAAATGTTTGTAGAGGTATAGAAGGCAAGGGATTTATGAATAGAGTTACTACTGATCAAATAGGTATGTTAGGTACATTAATTAATGCACTCACTCTTAAAAATTCCTTAGATAGATTAAATGTTGATTCTAAAATTCAATCGGCAATTCAAGTAAATTATATTTGTGAACCTTTTGTATATAAAAGAGCTTTAAAACATTTATCTGAAAATAAAATAGTGATTTTTGCTTCAGGTACAGGTCATCCATTTTTTTCTACTGATACAGCAGCTGTGTTAAGAGCGTTAGAAATGAATTGTGAAATTTTATTAAAGGCTACTAATGTTCAGGGAGTATTTTCTGAGGATCCTAAAAAAAACTCTAAAGCTGAATTTTATTCAAAAATCTCTTATGATGAGTTGATTAATAAAAATCTTAAAGTAATGGATATGACTGCAATATCTATGGCCAAAGAAAATCGATTACCTATTAAGGTTTTTTCTATACAAGAACATAGAAATTTTTTGGATATTTTAAATGATCAAGGAAATTATAGTTTAATTCATTAAAAATTAATCCAAAATTTCAAATTAATGAAAATAAAATTTTTTCTAATTTCTAAAGCAGTAAATTATTCTGAGATTATAAAATTTTTAGAGACCCAAGTTAATTTACGTATAGAAGAAAAAATATGCGATTCCATTTATTTGCTTGAGCATGAATCAGTCTATACAGCTGGTAGATCCTTTGATAAGTCAGAAATATTAGATCCTAATATCAGAATAATAAAAACAAATAGAGGAGGTAAAATTACATATCATGGTCCAGGACAAAGGATCATATATCCTATTATAAGTTTAGATAACAAGTTTTATAACAAAGATTTACATAAATTTATTTTTTCTATGGAACAATGGATTATTAATAGCTTAGCACAAATTTTAGTGCAAGCTTATAAGCTTGAAAATTATGTCGGTATTTGGACAAAATATCAGTATAAAGACGCAAAAATTGCTTCTTTGGGGTTTAGAGTCAAAAAATGGACTATTTATCATGGAATTTCTCTTAATGTTGAGGATAAAATAGAGAATTTTAGTAAAATTATGCCTTGTGGAATAAAAGATTTATCGATTACTTCAATAAAAAAGTTAGGAATATCTATAGATTATCCAGAGTTAGATCAGATTTTTATTTCTCAGTTTCAGTGTTTATTTCCTTTCTATACTAAGTTAGAACAAACAATCTGCACAAATCTTCTTCTTTAGTTAGATCAAGCAAGCAATATTATTAGTAATTTTTGTAGATTCAATGTAATCAAAAAATTTTGAAAAAAAATTAGAATTACAATTTTTAAACAGAATATGTTAGATAATAAGTTTTTTTGATTTTTTGCAATGTTTTGATTAGTTATTTGAGGCAAAAGTTATTCTTTTTTGATAAGTAATTAATGTAAATAAGATTTTTCTCAAATAGTCTATTGATAACATTTTCTAATCAGCCATTGATAAGAAACATCACATTCATCAATACGAGATTGATGTAATAATGTATGCATAAAAATATTTGGATAAATATATAGTGAGTCATATATTAGAAATGAGAAAGAATTGGATCAGGTTTAGAGCCAAAATCAATGTAATTATCTATATAGGAGTGGAATATATTTTCCTGATATTTAAGTAATTTGGTTAAAGTTTTATGTCTTAGACGTCTTCATAATGATTTTCTAAGCATTACATTTATAATGTTATAATGTATCAAATTACCTTACATATATGTTTTCTTTTCTATTTACTATATAGCTTAAGGAAAAAAGACGGTTTTTTTTTATAGAAACATAAAAATGTTGCTACAACATCCCTTAGAATTACTTTGGGATATTGAGCAGTATTTTATATAAGAAAGAACATAAGAACATTCTTAGATTTTTAAAAAAGAATTCGTAATGCTAAATGTGGTTTAAATGAATTTCTTTTATAGTCAAACATGTGATCTAAGGAAATTCCTGCATCTAGATCTATGAGACTATTATAATTTAAAGAGACTGATAAAGTTTCTTGAATCGACCTTATACCCCAGGCATTCGTAACATCTTTTATTTTATTGTTTTTGCTTTCAATATGCACTGATATAAATTTTTGTAAACTCATTGCAAATTTTCCAGACAAAGAGATTATAAAATCATTTTTATTCATCATTTCCCAATTAAAAGATACATTAGGTTTTATTTCAAAAGTATCAGGTTTTATTTCTATACTATTTTTTTCTTTTTTTTTATCTTTGAAGAGCTGCATATGCGATTCCCAAATTGCTTTTAGATCAATTGCTAAATCAAGAGACAACATGTTTTGAAAGAAAAACATTCTATAACCAGAAGATACATAGTACTCATTAAAAAATCCATTATTGAATTTTTTATTAAATAACAAAAATTGGTTTTGTAATTCCGCTTCGCTAAAAAACACTCCAAATCCCGTTCCTAAATCCAAGATTACACCATTCTCAGTAGTATTATTTGTCGAGATAACATAATTTAATTTCAAAATCATACTCTGCATTGATGTTTTTTTCTTCGCATTATTATTGTTTTTCTCATTACTAACGTTTGTATGTTGAATTGAGTTAAGATAATTGCTAACTTCAATGTAAAAACCACTATTCCATTTAGGACGATGAGTTAACCATCCTATCATAAGGGTCAAATCCCAAGAAGAGGGATTAGTATTTTTATCTTCAGTAGAATTACTCATTATTTTCAAAATATTTATAGGGTGATTTAATTTATCCAATTCATCACTCGAATAGAGTGAACTACTTAATCCTCCAAATAAACTGAAATTTGTTAGATTTCTTAATTTTGTATTAAAAGTTATTTCCATAGGAGAATTTCGAGAAATTATGCTATTTATATAACTCTCTCTTGCAAAATCCATTTGAATGTCTTTATTCGAAACATCATCTTTCTTTGTAACTCCTTTTACATTATTTTGAATTAATAGTAAGGAGAAGCAGCATATAGATAATATGCAATTTATAAAAAAAGCTTTTAAGGATTTTTTTCTCATTTTTGTCATCATTTTATTCATAGCCATGATTCATAATAAAATTATATTTTACTTGCTTGGTAATTTAGTTTTACTAATTAATCAGTTTTTTTGGTTGTTTTGCAAAGCTCTTTTTAAACTGATACAGGTTACAATATATATAATAATTTTTTTTGTCAATTGTTAAATAAAAAATGTTATTGAATTAACAATAGATTGTGCAAATTATTATATATAGATATTTTATTTATTTATACTAAAAATATCTCAAAACAATTTTTCTTTTTTCTTTGTTGTGCTAATTTTTAGTATAAATAAATATTATCACTTATAGTGGTTCAAATAATTTTATTTTATTTCTAATAATATATGTTTTTTTTTGCCAAAAGAAAGTTTCAAATAATCAAGATTATTAAAATTTTGGATTGATATTATATGATCTCTTTCTTGAATCAGGTTATTGTTAATTTTGATTGCATTATTTAAAATAGCCTTTTTACTCTCTGTATAAGAGCTAGTTAGTCCAGATATTTTTAATATTTGATATAAGAATATCTTTTTTGCTAAAATTTCTGATTTTTTAACATAAAATTTAGGAAGTACATTTTTAGATATTCCATGTTTTTCAAATATTTCTTTAGAAGCAATATAAGATTGTTCTGCATTTTTTTTTGTATGGCATAATTCTGTTAATCTGTAAGCTAGAGTTGTTTTTGCTTTAACTATATTTTTTTTTGCTTCAGCTATAAAATTTTCCAATTCATGTTTGTTGAAATCACAAAAAATTTTTGCAAATTTTACTACGTCTTTATCATTTGTATTCTGCCAATATTGATAATACTGATATGAAGAGTACATATCCTCATTTAGCCATGTTGCTCCTTGAGCTGTTTTTCCCATTTTTTTACCGTCTGCGGTTGTAATCAATGGAGTAGTTAATGCATATGCTTTTGTTTTAGAGATGTTTTGTATTAAATCTGCTCCAAAAATGATATTTCCCCATTGGTCACTTCCTCCTATTTGTAGATTACAATCAAATCTTTTATTTAATTGGTAAAAATCATATGCTTGCAAAAGCATATAATTAAACTCTAAAAATGAAAGATGGGATTGGCGCTGTAGTCTGGATTTGACAGATTCCATTGTTAGCATTTTGTTGACGGAAAAATATCTTCCATATTTTTTTAAAAATTCTATATATTTTAATTCTTCCAGCCAAGTCTGATTATTTACAATAATAGCTGCTTGAGATTTTGTTTGATCTGTTATTAAGAATTTTGACAAAGATTTTTTTATGCCTTGGATATTTTTTTCTATTTCTTCTGAAGAAATTTCTTTTCTTTCAGAATCTTTCCCGCTAGGATCTCCTATTTTGGTTGTACCTCCTCCGATTATGATAATTGGCTTGTTACCGTATTTTTGTAATTTTCTTAATAACATCACAGACATCAAATTACCTATATGTAAAGATCTAGCTGTGCAATCAAAACCTAAGTAAAATACAACTTTGCCTTCTTGTAAAAGATCATCTAATTCTTCTGGATTAGAACATTGATGTATAAAACCTAGCTCTCTAAGTTCTGATATAAGACTCATTTTATGTTATGAAATTAATGAATAAATAGCTATTATTTAGCATAAAAGTAATATTTGTTCAAGTCTCTCATATTATTTAATAACTTTAGATTTATTAAGATAATTTGTGCATTTATAGTATATTTACTAGTTTGATGAATTTGATGTTTAACTTTATATCCCTCTATTCTTTTAATTCCTATATTAGATAAAAATTTTTCTGTTTCATTTTGAAGATATTTTAGTCTAATTTTTGCTTTACCTTTATGATGAAAATCTAGAATTTTAGCAGCATATTCTGAAACATCCAAAATCCTTCTATTTGCAAAAGGCCCCCTATCATTTACCATTAATATAAGTTTTTTTTTATTTTCTAAATTTTGAACTTCTATAATCGAGGGGAGGGGAAGTGTTGGATGAGCTGCTGTTAGAGCGTATTTATTAAATATTTCTCCATTAGCTGTTAATTTTTTGTGATCATTTTTTCCATACCAAGATGCTTCTCCTGTTTGGTTTAAGTTTTTTATTGGTTTTGGTGTATATGTTATATTTCTAATCTTATATTTTTTCCCTACTTTATAATGTCCTTTATATTTTTTGTTATGAGGGTCATATTTAGAAAAAAAATTTTCTTTATCAATATGTTTTATGTTTGAATTTGTATGGTCAAAACAAGATACTAAAAAAAGTAGTAATGAAAAATTAAGAATTATTTTATATAATTTGAACATTATTAGTATTAAAAAATTAAGCTTAAGAGTTTTTAGTTTTTATTTTTACATAATTTCTTACTTCTTTTACATATTTTGTATTAGATGCTAAATGAGTAATTTTAGACATTTCAGATTGTGATTTAGCTATACCTAATAGATATACAATTCCTTTGAATGTTATTACATTATAATTTGAAAAAGCAATTGAATCTTTATGAAGCATAGATCTGATTTTTATAAAAAATGTTATATTTGAATCTTTTACTATTTGTGCAAAAGAATATTGATAATTTTTGACTATTTTTATTTCATCAAAAATCGATTCAACTCCTTTTATAGATTTAATAATATCCAAAGTTTGTGTTTTTTTTTTCTTAGAATTTAATTCTCCTATACATAGGACTTTATTTTCAAAAACATGAATACTTATTTTATGAAAAATTTCTCTATCTTTTGATAATAATTTTAGATTTATATTATTTGATAATGTGGAGTCGGATAAAATTTGAAATTTATTAGTATCTTTTGAGAGAAAAAAATTTGTTAAAAATACTCCAGATGTGCTTGAGCCTATAATAAGAGTTGTACAGCTTGAACAAAGGATACATAATATTATAACAAAAAATTTTAACATTGATTTGTACAAAAGATATTTGATTGCTTTTTTATGAGAACTAGATATCATTTTACGTTTAAAGTATATATATAATAATATTGTAATAGTTTGATAAATGCAACGAAGCTCAATATCTTAAGATTTAGAATTTTATTTAGTCTATTATTAAAATTAATTATGAAAATGTTTTTATCTATTTTACATTTTTTATCTTCTAATCAATTAAATTTTTTTTGGGGATTATTTGAATTTTGGATAGTCGCTTCTATTATACTTATAATATTATCTTTAATTTTTCCTTTTATTAGTTTTTATTTTTTTGCTCTCTCTGGTTTATGTATAAGTGTTTTAGTTAAATATTTCCATATAAATTATTATTATCAATTTGCTATCTTGAGTATCTTATCTTTCATTTGGATTTCTATTCTCTTTTTTATTAATAAATCAAAAAGAGGAACAAAAGAAGAATATTCAGATATGGTAGGAAAATATGTCAAAGTTTTAGATCAAAATATAGGATTTCATAATCTAGGATTGGTAACATGGTCTGGAACAAATTTTAATGCTAAAATGTTAAAAAAAGATCAAGTTGCAATATGTGGTGAGTTGCTCTCAATAGTGAAGATAGAAGGCAATATTTTGATATGTGATAAAATTTCAAAATAAGGGTTAAAAATGTTCAGGCTAAAAATATTGAATTTAGTATTTTTTGTTATATCATCGTATTTTGTTTTTTACTCTTTTTATGGAGATAGGGGATATTTTTCTTATATTAAATCTAAAGAATATTTTAAAAATACTTATGATCATTTGAATAAATTAAGAGTACAAAGATTGGTTTTATTAAATGATCTTGAGTTACTTCAATCAGATTCTTATGAATTAGATTTATTAGATGAATATTCAAGAAAAATTATGGGTTATGTATCCAAAGGGGAGTTGTTTTTTAATGTTCAACAATTTGAGCATTCAAATTAATATTTTAATGCTACATTTTATTAAAACACCCAATTGATTGTTAATTTAATTAAAATATATAATAAATTTTTGTGAATAAGGATAAAATTAGAGTCTTTGAACAAGATCTACCTCAAGATTTTTTAAAAGGTAATGCATTAGCTATAGATACAGAAACAATGGGACTAAATCTTATAAGGGATAGGTTAGCTCTTTTGCAAATAAGTGATGGATCTACTATTGCTTTGGTTAAATTTGCTAAAAATTTACCTTATGATGCTCCCAATTTATGTAAAATTCTTTCTGATAAGGGTAAGGAAAAAATATTTCACTTTGCTAGATTCGATTTAGCTATAATAAAAAAATATTTAGGAATTAATCTTGAAAATATCTTTTGTACTAAAATAGCTTCTATTTTAGTTAGAACTTATAGTTCTAAACATAGTTTAAAGGAATTATGTAAGGAATTATTCAATGTGAATATTTCTAAAGCTCAACAAACATCTTATTGGGGATCTAATGTTCTTACAAACGAACAAAAAGATTATGCTGCTAATGATGTAAGATATCTACATCAGATAAAAGACATATTACAAGAAAGATTGGTTTTAGAAAAAAGAGATATAATGGCTAAAAAGATATTTGAATTTGTGCCTATTAGGTCTGATCTTGATTTGCTTGGGTGGAATGATTGTGATATTTTTTCTCATAATATATTTGAACAAAGTAAATAAATAATTTTTTTATTGGAAGATATGCTTTGATGAAAAGGAATTCTAAATTACTAATTTCTCTCTTGTCTTTATTGGGAAGTATGCTTCTTTTAAGTTTTGCTTCTGTTCCTATTTATAATCTTTTTTGTAAAGCAACTGGTTTTGCTGGCACTATACAACATGCTGATTATGATAGAATTATCAGTAAAGGTAGTAAAAAAATAAAGATATTGCTAGATGCAAATATTAGTAAAGATTTAATGTGGGAATTTTTTCCTAAACATAGGGATATTACTGTGATAACAGGAGAGAATACCATAATTTTTTATGAAGCTAAAAATTTATCTGACGTAGATCTGATAGGTACTGCAATATATAATATAACCCCTTTAAAAGCTGGTAAGTATTTTACTAAGATACATTGTTTTTGTTTTGAAGAACAATTTTTAAAAGCTAACTCTAAAATATTATTTCCAGTTTCTTTTTACATAGATCCTGATATAGAAAAAGACAAAAATATGGACTCTTTAAGCGAAATTACTTTATCCTATAGTTTTTATAAAGTAAGATAGTTAAAAATTTAAAATTGTTTTTTAAAATAAAGATTATGAATTTTGTTGACAATATTGCTCACATGTATAATAATGCATCTGTGATTTTACAAGATTATTGTAAAAATTTGTAAAGTTGTTTTAAAAATTTGAATCTAAAATAAGTAGTTAGGTAAAGGTAGTGATTGTAGTTCGTATGATTACTAAAAAAACACAAAATATATATCAGAATCTTTATGATTCTTGATATACTCAATTTAATTTGAGAGTTTGATCCTAGCTCAGAACGAACGCTGGCGGTATGCTTTATACATGCAAGTTGAACGGAAATTTAAAAGCTTGCTTTTAAATTTTAGTAGCGAATTGGTGAGTAACGCGTGGGAATCTACCTATTAGTACGGAATAATCTTTGGAAACAGAGCCTAATACCGTATATTTTCGAGAGAAGAAAGATTTATCGCTAATAGATGAGCCTGCGTCAGATTAAGTAGTTGGTAAGGTAATGGCTTACCAAGCTTATGATCTGTAGCTGGTCTGAGAGGACGATCAGCCACATTGGGACTGAGACACAGCCCAAACTTCTACGGAAGGCAGCAGTAGGGAATATTGGACAATGGGCGAAAGCCTGATCCAGCAATACCGCGTGAATGATGAAGGCCTTAGGGTTGTAAAGTTCTTTTAGTAGGGAAGATAATGACGGTACCTACAGAAAAAATCCCGGCTAACTCCGTGCCAGCAGCCGCGGTAAGACGGAGGGGGTTAGCGTTGTTCGGAATTACTGGGCGTAAAGGGCGCGTAGGTGGATTGGAAAGTTGAAAGCGAAAGCCAAGAGCTTAACTCTTGAACTGTTTTCAAAACTTCTAGTCTAGAGTATAGTAGAGGATAATGGAATTCCTAGTGGAGAGGTAAAATTCTTAGATATTAGGAGGAACACCAGTGGCGAAAGCGATTATCTGGGCTATTACTGACACTGAGGCGCGAAAGCGTGGGGAGCAAACAGGATTAGATACCCTGGTAGTCCACGCTGTAAACGATGAGTGCTAAAAGTTGGGGATTTATTCTTCAGTTTTGAAGTTAACATGTTAAGCACTCCGCCTGGGGAGTACGGTCGCAAGATTAAAACTCAAAGGAATTGACGGGGGCTCGCACAAGCGGTGGAGCATGCGGTTTAATTCGATACTACGCGAAAAACCTTACCAACCTTTGACATGGTGGTTTTAGATCACAGAGATGAGATCTTTCAGTTTGGCTGGACCACACACAGGTGTTGCATGGCTGTCGTCAGCTCGTGTCGTGAGATGTTGGGTTAAGTCCCGCAACGAGCGCAACCCTCATTTTTATTTGCCAGCGGGTAATGCCGGGAACTATAAAAAAACTGCCGGTGATAAACCGGAGGAAGGTGGGGATGACGTCAAGTCAGCATGGCCCTTATAGGTTGGGCTACACGCGTGCTACAATGGTAATTACAATGGGAAGCAATATGGTGACATAAAGCGGATCCTCAAAAATTATCTCAGTTCGGATTGTTCTCTGCAACTCGAGAACATGAAGTTGGAATCGCTAGTAATCGCGGATCAGAATGCCGCGGTGAATACGTTATCGGGCCTTGTACACACTGCCCGTCACGCCATGGGAGTTGGTTTTGCTTGAAACTAGTGGGCTAACGCAAGAGGCAGCTATTTATAGTGAAATTAGCGACTGGGGTGAAGTCGTAACAAGGTAGCCGTAGGAGAACCTGCGGCTGGATTACCTCTGAGTGATAGACAAACTCTTTCACTATCTTTGTCTGATTATTTTTTATTTTAGATTCAAAATTTTTTTATTTCTCGTTTTTGCAAAAATTCTTTTTTGTAATATAAATTAAATCGCATTTCTATAGTATATTATTTTTTTTTATGGCTTCTAAAAAGAATAAGAATTTTTTAGTAAAATTAGCTAGTACTGCTAAAACAGGTTATTTTTTTGTAAAAAAAAGGAATCCTAAAACTCTTACAGAAAAGTTATCTTTTACAAAATATGATCCTAAAATTAGAAAGCATGTTTTGTTTAAGGAGGAAAAATTAAAATAGATAAATAAAATAAAATATTGTTAATATTAATTATTAATTAAATTAAATAAATGTCTGTAAAAATTAGGTTAGCAAGGGTAGGTAGGAAGAAAAAACCTCAATATCAAATTGTTGTTTCTGACTCTAGGTCTCCTAGAGATGGTTCTTTTATAGAAAAAATAGGTTTTTATGCTCCTTTATTGCCTAAAGAAAACGAAAATAGATTTCAGTATGATTTTGATAAATTATTGAAATGGTTTAACACAGGTGCAATTCCTACAGATCCTATAATTAGATTGCTTAGTAAAGATTTGAACAAAGAAAAATTACCTCAAATTATACGATCTAGGTTTAAAATGTGATTTGTTAAGTTAAATGTTTTTTTTGAAATATATATTTTTGATATTTTTATCTTTTTATTTTTTTGTTTCTTGTGCTTCTCAATCAAATTTACAAAATAAAGTAATTGAAGAATATTTGATTGAAATGCAAAAAGAAGAAAACCAAGACTTGATTACTCCTCCTCATTTTAAATCCAGTTAGTTTAAAGTATTATTTTTAATAATTGTTGCTAATAGTATTTATTTACTGATAAACGATCTGTTTTGTATTTTTAAAAAATTTCCCTTTTTTAAAATATATCTTTGAGTACTTGTTCTTATAGATCAAAAAATTCTGATAAGAGATGCAGATTTTTATTACAATTTACCGCTTTAGGAAAAAGTCAGGCATATTATTTGGAGCAAAATTACTCGAAAAATTGAAACAACTATTGGATCCGTTTGCTGAACAAAATGAAGGAGAAAATTCCAGGCAAATAGATATTAATGAAAATTTTAAAAAATGGGAAAAGCAGAATCTTTTAAGTAAACTTCCAAAAGATTGGGGTTTAATCCTTCAAGTAAATTATCACAAAAAAATATTTAAGTAGAATTTGATCCGAAACGTCCCGTATCAATTAATCCATTTTCGAGCATTCCAGAAGGAAAAGAATTAATCCATTTTCGAGCATTCCAGAAGGAAAAGATGAAAAATCCTTAGAAGCACAACAAGATTTTTTAAGCAATTTTCCTAAAACTTTAGCAACTATGGCTTCACCCCAGGACGGTACAAATGATTTGCAACAGTCGGTTCTCTAAAAAGCGCTCAAGGATGTATGGCTTGCCAAAGGAAACAAATCAGAAATCACGGATATTGCAAATTTGCTTCTCGAGAAGGCTGGAACCAGCGTAAATCCTCTAGAAAGTTTTCCTTGGAAAGAAAATTGGATAGTGATAGATGGAGATGATGAAGTCCAAGTTTCTTGGGCACTACGAGAGAGATAGTGGCGTCTCAATTAGCCCTAACCGGTGACGGGGAGTTTGTATGGAACCGGGATGGGCGCTGGAGGAGAATTGTCCCCCTTCGGGCGATAAATTTCGATAGCTTTACAAAAATTAGAAACTACTGAGGTTTTTATTGATGTTATCGCAAATGGATCGAGTGACGGTTTCGTGCGCCGTGATCAACAATCAAAAAAGAAGTTTGGTTTTGGGGGGACAATAGCGCCAGAAAATTAGCCTAAAGCGCCTTATATCCCCGCCCTGAAGGGCGAGGTTTACGGCGCTTTAGGCTAAAGGGGATTGAGAGTATCACTTTTTCTGCTGCAAATAATTGTAAAATAGTTTTCAGAAACGTTTAAAACGATGCAATAGCAGAAATCGAATTTTCTGGATTACCCTCTCAATCCTTTAAGAGCTGTATTTTCTTATCACTAAGTTTTTTTGGCCTCCCTCCTAATCTTCCTCTAGCTCTTGCCGCGGCTAATCCAGCTCTAGTTCTCTCGGCAATTAATGCCCTTTCGTATTCTGCCAGTGCTCCGAAGATATTAAAGAGCATTTTCCCATGAGGAGAAAGTTGTCAAGAAATGCTCTTGTCCGCTAAGGATTTTTAATCCCACGTTTCGACTGTTTAATTCCGCAACAATCCGATCAGATCGCTCAATTTCGCCCCAACCTGTCCAGCTTGCCAAACAAACAAAACTCATTCTCTTCTAAAGCTTTCAAACAATTTTTTAATTCCTGTCTTTCCACGTTTTGCCCCGATACAAACTCAGAATATATCCTATTTTTCTCTACTCCTGCGCGCCTCCAAAGCGTCCATTTGTAGATTTAGATTTTGCGATTCGTCGTTTTTCGAAACGCGGGCATATCCCCAAAGCATATTGTTTTTTTATTTAATGAAAAATTTTGTTGATTACTGAGAAAAAACACAAAAAGCTATAGCTTTTTACACATTGTTTTTTACACGAGTTTTTCACGTCATTTTCATATATAAAATGTCAAATTTTTGATATTGTGAAAAATACGATCGTTTTTTACACAAAATCATTTATTGTTCATTTTTCAATGTTATAGTTTTACAAGAAATCATAATTTTCTATAAATATAATAAAAAAGATTTTTAATATATAGATATATAAAGACAATATAATAGTAATATATAAACCTATATTATTATATATATAATATAAACTATATATTATATATACCATGTATTTCTTATAAATACAAATATAAAAACTACCCATGTATTATATAAAAAATATAATACATGTTCTATATGTTTTATATAACTAGCAAAAATATAATATTATAATGTATTATGTTTCTGATTAAGTTATAATACATGCTAATAAAGTTTTTATTTATAGATATATTTCCTACTTTACTAAAGAAATATTATTGATATACTATTGTGTTATAATTTAATTTTAATAAATTGTAACATCATTTATTATTTTAAGATGACATATATAATAAGCATTATTAATAAAAAGGGTGGGGCTGGTAAAGCACTTTAACAGCACATCTTTCATTGGAAGCCGTAAGAAAAGCAAAAGTGATCCTTATTGATTTGGACCCACAAAAGACTTTAGAAAATTGGTGGGAAAAAAGAGAAGAAACTAACCCAGAGATGGCTAACATTTCTACAGAAAAAATTTATCAGAAAAAAATTAATTTGATCAAAGCGGAGAATTTTAAAATTGTTTTATAGATACCCCAGGGTCTTTTCTTCAGTTGTAGAGGAATCGATAAAAATTTCTGATTTAATTATTGTTCCATGCAAACCTACAGCTCCAATCATTAGTTTCTATTCCCAATACTGTAAATTTTATTTTAAAAATATAAAAAACAATTTGTGTTTGTTTTAACTCAAGCTATTTCTAAAGCAAATATTACATTTCAGGCTGCGTCAGCATTGTCTAAGTATGGTGCAATAGCTCCCAAAACTATTACCAAATAGAATTTCTTATGTGAATGCTATGTTTTCAGGTGTAAGCGCTTGTACTCTTGAATAAAATGCGTCTTTAGAAATAACACACACGTGGAATTTTATAATTAACAATTTAAAAATAACAGAAGGTAAAACTTATGAACAACAAAGAAAAGAAAAATTTTGAAATTACCTCAGATTTAATAAATTAAATAACAATAAAGGGGAAAATGATAAAATTTCAACCAAAAGAATTAGTAAAGAAAGAGTATGGACAATTATCTTTAACGTGCCAAAGAGTATTTATTTATGATTTAAAGACTTGGAGTGTTTTAAACAGAGTGACAATGACTCAAGCTATCCAAGATTTGTTTATAAAAATAGAGACAATGAATAATAGAACCGCAAGTCTCGCTTTAAAGTCCCCTGCTAAGAAGAAGAAGAGTTGACCATGTACATCACACAATTTTTGACCCTAAGAACGACGTGGCCTTCAAGAGGATTTCGGTTCCGAAGAGCACAAAGACATACTTATCCATTTCATAAATGATGTCCTAGAATTTAAAGGGAAAAAAAAGATAGAATCTGTAGAGTTTCTTTCTCCAATAAGGATCCAGAAGTTGCTTACGCAAGCAGAGCATTGTGGATGTGTTCTGTACTACAAAAGAAGGAGTACAAATTATTGTGGAGATGCAGGTTTCTCCCCAGGAGGGTTTCGAGAAAAGAGCGCAATATTACGCTGCGAAAGCTTATTCCAGGCAATTATACAAAGGAGATGAAAATCCCTACAAAAATTTGAAAGAAGTTATTTTATAGCCATTGCAAATTATGTGTTGTTTCCTAAACGAAAAAATTACAAATCAGATCACGTAATATTGGAAAAAAATGATCTTGAGCACGATTTAAAGGATTTTTCTTTTACTTTCATAGAGTTACCCAAATTTCAAAAAACAAAAGTGAAGAATTACAAAATATCCTAGAAAAATGGTGCTATTTTTTTAAATATGCGGAAGATACAAAAAAAGATTCTTTAGAGTTGATTTCCCGATACGCGCCGGTAAATAAAAAAAGCTTATGATGTGTGGCCTGTTTCAATTGGAACGAACAAGACGTCTTAAAATATGAGAGAGAGCAAAAACGCGTGTGGGACAATCAGGCTGTAGAAGCCTATAGAATCAACCATGCAAGAAAGAGGAATGGAGAAAGGTATAGAGAAAGGTAAAATGATAACAGCTAAAAAGCTCTTGTCTCTAGGCATGGATACCAAAACAATATCCAAAGCCACAGATCTGTCAGAAGCGGAAATAGAAAAATAAAAGCAAGCTACAGTAGAAACAACCATGCCTCAGCAGTTCTACGACGCACTAAGCCTTTTAGCTTAACGCCACCGCAATAAACCCAACGAAGAAATTCTGAAGGTGCTTCCAAATACTCCCCCTGTTTAGTTTTTGCCTTAGCGTCGAGCTTTGTAGCGCTCCAGAACCAAGGTTAAACGTGAAAGACACTAAAAATGCAGGCGAAAAAGTAACATTCAAGTCTTTAAGTTTCGAACTTTCTATGCCTCCTGTAAATAATAATCCTGTACCCGAAATCCAACTAAGAGTAGACAATGTATCTTTGGAGCTCATAAAACAAGTAGAAAAGGCAATAGATTCAGCGGCCCAGATAGAAGTGATATATAGCCATATTTGAGCTCGGACCTGTCAGGTCCTCAGATGGACCCCCCAATAAAGCTTTTTTTTGAGCGACATAGAATTGACATCCTCCCCGCACTAAAGTACGGGGATTCCTTGTAGCAAGGGAGGGTTTTTCACAAAACCCTCTAGGTTTCTGCTGCCGATCAATTACTTGATTCGCTTCACAGACCAGCCCGGCTTATTAGTCCAGCCGTTAGAATATTTCTAGCTGCGTTTATATCCGCATCTTCTATATATCCACATTTTTTACATAGAAATTTTTCTTCTTTTCTATTTTCTTTATCTAATATAGGAACATTTGTTACATCTTTGGGATGTGTGTTTAGGATTTACTAATATAGTTTCTCCTCCTCTCATTTTGTCTTATACTCTAACTGTCTTCTAAACTCATACCATCCTTGATCTAAAATTGATCTGTTCAGACCAGATTTAGCTTTCACATTTCTACCAGGATCTTCTATTGTTCCTTTTGCTGACTTAGTCATATTTGCTATCTTCAAATCTTCAACGAATATTTCTGCGTGGTTCTTGCTTAATTCGTCACTGATTTTATGTTGATAGTCTTTTCTCATATTTGCTATCTTGGCGTGTGTTTTTTGTATTACTCCATTTTGTTTCCTCCAATTACTTGAAAATCTCTTCTTTCTTGCTAAGCGTCTTTGTTGCAACGCTAACAATTTTTGATGCCTCTTAAAACTATTCTTAGGTTTATATGTTTTATGTTTATTTAATGTTGCAGCTGTTACAAATTTTGTTATTCCCATATCCAAACCTACAGCATTCTCCCTTTCTCTATCCTTTTGCTCTATATCTACTTCTTGCTCTACTTGGACAGATATATACCAATGTCCCGCTTTACTCGACACTGTACAATTTTTCATTTTTCCTATTGTATCTTGAGATTTATAAAATCTCATCCAACCTATCTTGGGTAGGTATATTCTTTTATCATCAATTTTAAAGTCTCCAGGATATCTAAAACTATCAGACACTCCTTTCTTCTTAAAACGAGGATCCTTTTTCCAGGTTGTTTCTTATTAAAACCATCTCTGTACGCTTTATATAGATCTTTTATCTTCTGGGTTAAAGTTTCAGAATGCGCTTCGCCTAAAAATCCATATCTTCAGATTTTTTTAATAAATTTCTAAGCCAATGATCCATTTCAAAAAAAGAAAGTATCTTATGTCTATTTCTTAATTTGTCTTGGTTGTATCTCCAAAAATAATTCCATACAAATCTACAATGCCCAGCAAAGATGACAAGTTTTTGCTTGTCTTCTTTTTTTGGTTTTAACCTAAATTTATAGGCTTTGCGTATGTTGTAAGGCTCATTTTATTGTATATATTAACATATTTTTGATTACACAATTATATATTAATTCAGTTAAAGTGGAAGTATTAATAAATTAATATTCATTTAGTTTTTGT
>JADHZC010000007.1:44667-52617 GCA_015657545.1 Rickettsia sp. | reverse complement strand
ACCAAATATAGAAAAAAATTATTTTTTCATCAGCATTTATTATACATGAACAAAATATTTTCTTATTTATGCAAAAATTTAAATATGGATTTAGTAGAGTTTAATGGAGAGCAAGATCATGTTCATCTATTAATTAAATATCCTCCTAATCTTTCTGTTTCATCTATATCACACAGATTAAAAGGAGCTTCTAGCAAAATATTAAGACAAAATTTCACCAATCTAAAAAGACAATCTTGTCTTTGGAGTCCTAGCTATTTTGTTTCCAGTTGCGGAGGGGCTCCTATCAATATTCTTAAAACTTATATTCAAAATCAAAAAGTACCCTTATAGCGCAGCTTCCTCCCCGCTATAAATAACGGGGCTTCCGCTGCTAAAACCAAGGTTCAAAATACTTTCCCTGTGAACTACTCGCTCCTTTAGGGGCGAGTAGTTCACAGTATCACGCTTTTATCAAAGGTCTGTTAAAATTTTTATTAAATAAAATCTTTATTATATTAATTTTCTTTCCTTTTTTTTCTTCAAGGATCTGAATGTTTGCCTGGTGAAAATTTTGATTGATTTCGGTAACCCCTATCAAAATACCCCTTCAATAGTTTTTTGCTTTTTCTTGCTAAAAAAAAATGTAACAATAGAAACCTTTTTTCTTACCTTTTTCTCCTCAAACCTCACGTTCATATCATAATTCATGTTAATTTCATTACACGCTGGTAATATAACACGAGACTTGAAATGCTTATATAGCAGATACTGTCCAACTTGCACCCCTAAAAAACTTCTTAAATCTTCAACGCTTTTTTTAACCCACCCAGTAGAAAACTGTTTCAATAACTCATACAAACGTATAGTATAAGCGCTTCGAAAATTTTGAATCTCTTTTAAATTGAAAATAACAAAATCTTTCTTTATATAGACTAAATAAGACATAATCTCTTCTGTAAATCTTATAAAAATTCTACCCTTTGATTCTTCATACTCAGCTTTTGAGCAAACATTAATTGCTATTATTGTTTTTTTATCTAAACTTTTTAACGTAATTCTACTTTTCATTAATTTATTACAAGAATCCTGTAAAAATCTATAAGAATTGTTTAAATCCGCCTTAAAAACACAACTAAATTCTTGAGCTGTTAAAAGATGTTCTCTCTGTATTGCGTTTGATTGTGTATATTTTCCTTCTTTGTTTATTCTACCTACCTTAGACAATAAGTGTAACAAAACCCTATAATCATTATAACCAAAATCTTCAAAATGCGCTTCATTTAATCTGTTGTTTTTATAAACTATAGATGGAGAAGCGTTTTGAAGAGATATATTTTTTATTTCATTCATAATTTGAATTTATATAGATAAAATAGTATTAAAATATTAATACAATTACATTTAGCAAATATATCATAATTTGAATAATTTTTAAAAAAAAAAAAGTTATCAACATATAAAAAAAATAGACTGTAAATTTGTGACCTTTGGACTGTAAATTTGTGACCTTTAGACTGTAAATTTGTGACCTTTGGACTGTAAATTTGTGACCTTTGGACTGTAAATTTGTGACCTTTAATATTTTTTTATAGGCTATTTTCCCCTTGTTTAAAGGGTTAGTTGCATATGTTTTTTGCCCCTAACAATATCTTTAACAATATCTATTAACAATATATATTAACAATATTTGTAAAAAGGAACTGTTTTATGTGCATAACTTTCTCCGCGTCAACGAAAAAGTCGGAAAAGTGTTCAAAACTTTTCAAGTTTAAAACAACTTTTCTTCCTCAACAACAAAAAGATTTTTTCTTTTTTTTCTTTTTTCTTCTTCCAAGAATACCTCTTATGTTTTTTGGTGCATTTAAGCGCTGTTTAACACTACCCCCATGCCAACATAGGGAATCCCATATTAGAAAGAAAAAGGGTGCGGAGAAAATGCAAAAAAAGCACCAAGAAGCAGGTATATAACTGGAAGTGGATAATATTTCATGTTTTTTCTATTCTTGTTTTTGTTTTCTGTCGATCCAACGAAGGATTTCATTTATACAACAAAAACATGTGGATAACTAGTCTCTTAGACTAAGGATTTGTTATACTTAGACTAAGGATTTGTTATACTTCCTCTCTCCCACGCCTAATAAAAATAACCTTTGTCGCCCTCCTACAATAAGGACAATACTTTAACAATATCTAAACAATATTTATACAATGGAATACAAAAATGTTGATCAAAAGCTTGCGCAAACCCGCTTCTTTAGGGTCGAGTAGTTCACCATTAGAAATGAGAAGATTGGAGATATTTGTTGCACAAAAGAACAATCGTGTTATAATATGTGTTATAACAATCAGGAAAATGTCATGAAACAGAAAATTAGAAACATAGGACATTCTCAAGGAATAATTATTCCTAAGGAGATTTTAAACAAATACAATATTTCTTGTGGAGAAGAAGTTTTTTTACAAGCTGAAGAAAACGGTATAAAAATTACACCTTATGATGATGAACTTGCAACTCAATTAGAGATTGCTAAAAAAATTATGCAAGAAAATAAAGATGTATTAAGACAACTTGCAAAATCTTAAAACTGTGAATCCAAAATGGGTTTTGAAAGCGGCGGTCTTGTCCATTCACTACGAACAAATATTAGAGCATGGAGGTGTAAGGGGCATTAGATCTTTGAGTCTCCTAGAATCTGCAATACATCGACCTCAAGACAAATGGTTTTATAGAGCAAATAAAAGAATTTCCCTTTTAGATCTTGGAGCTGCATATTGCTATAGTCTTACAAAGAACCACCCTTTCTTCGATGGAAATAAAAGGACAGCTTTAGTTACTACATTTTTGTTTTTGAGAAGAAACAGTATAGAGATAGTGGCTACTAGGCAAGACAGTTTTTTGCTTATGGTTGGTATTTCGGAAAGTAAATTCACAGAACAACAAATTGTTCACTGGTTGCGCGAACGTAAAAGTAGAAAATCCCCGTAGCCAACCAAACCTATTTTCTACCATTGTACATAATAGAGAATTATGATAATATTTGTTTATAGATTTTATTGTTTTATACGCAATATACGTTCTACGAACGTTAGGTAGCGAATTGGTGAGTAACGACGTGGAATCTACCTATTAGTCACGGAATATCTTGGAAACAGAGCGTAATACCCGTATATTTTCGAGAGAAAGAGATTTATCGCTAATAGATAGCCTGCGTCAGATTAGTAGCTTGGTAAGGTAAATGGCTACCTAGCTTATGATCGTGCTGGTCTGAGAGCGATCAGCCATTGGATGAAGACACAGCTCAAACTTCTACGGAAGGCAGCAAGGTAGGAAATTGGCCAATGGCGAAAGCCTGATCCGAATACCGCGTGAATGATGACGGCTTGAAGGGTGTAAGTTCTTTTAGTAGGAAGATAATGACGGTACTCAGAAAAAATCCCGGCTAACTCCGTCCACAGCCGCGAAGACGAGGGTAGCGTTGTTCGGAATTACTGGCGTAAAAGCGCGTAGGTGGATTGGACAAGTTGAAAGCGAAAGCCAAGCAGCTTAACACTCTTGAACTGTTCAAAACTCTATGCCTAGAGTATATACAGGAAATTGGAATTACTAGTGGAGGTAAAATTCTTAGATTTAGGAGGAACCCAGTGGCGAAAGCGATTATCTGGGCCTATTACTTGACACTGAGGCGCGAAAAGCGTGGGAGCAAACGGGATTAGAATACTAGTAGGTCGACGCTGTAAACGATGAGTGCTAAAAGTTTGGGGATTTATTTCTTCAGTTTTGAAAGTAACATGTTTAAGCACTCCGCTGGGGAGTACGGTCGCAAGATAAAACTCAAAAGGCATTGACGGGGGCTCCACAAGCGGATGGAGCATTGCCGGTTACATTCGATACTACGCAAAAACCTTACAGACCCCTTTGACATGGTGGTTTTTACGATCACAGAATGAGATCTTAGTCTGGCTGGACCACACACAGGTGTTGCATGGCTGTCGTCAGCCGGCGTGACATGTTGGGTAGTCCCGACGACGCAACCTCATTTTTATTTGCCAGCGGGTAAATGCCGGAAACTATAAAAAACTGGCCGGTGAAAACCGGAGGGCAGTGGGATGACGGTCAAGTCGAGCCATGGCCCTTATAGGTTGGGCCTACACGCGTGTACAATGGTAATTACAATGGGAAGCAATATGGTTGACATAAAGGGATCTCAAAATAATCGTCAGTTCGGATTGTTCTCTGGCAACTCGAGAACATGAAGTTGGAATCGCTAGTTAATCGCGGATCAGAATCGCGGTGAATACGTTATCGGGCCTTGTCAACACTGCCCGTCACGCCATGGGAGTTGGTTTTGCTTGAAACTAGTGGGTAACGCAAAGAGGCAGCTATTTATAGTGGAAATTACGACTGGGTGAAGTCGACAAGTAGCCGTAGGAAACCTGCGGAGCTGATTATCCTCTAGTGATAGACAAACTCTTCACTATCTTTGTCTGATATTTTTATTTTAGATCAAAATTTTTTATTTCTCGTTTGCAAAAAATTCTTTTTTGTAATATAATTAAATCGCATTTCTATAGTATGATATTTTTTTTTATGGCTCTAAAAAGAAAAGAAATTTTTAGTAAATAATAGCTAGTACTGCTAAAACAGGTTATTTTTTGTAAAAAAAGGATCCTCAAAAGCTCTTACAAAACGTTATCTTTTACAAATATGATTCCTAAAATTAGAAAGCATGGTTTTGTTTAAGGAGAAAAATTAAATAATAAAATAATAAAATATTGTTAATATTAATATAATTAAATAAATAAATGTCTGTAAAAATTAGGTAGCCAAGGGTAGGTAGGAAGAAAAACACTCAATATCAATGTTGTTTCTGAACTCTAGGTCTCCTAGAGAGGTTCTTTTATAGAAAAAATAGTTTTTATGCCCTTTTGCCTAAGAGAAAACGAAAATAGATTCAGTATGATTTTGATAAATTATTGAAAAGGTTTAACACAGGTGCAATTTCTACAGATCCTATAATTAGATTGCTTTAGTAAAAGATTTGACCAAAGAAAAATTACCTCAAGATTATACGATCTAAGGTTTAAAATGGTGATATTGGTTAAGTTAAATGTTTTTTTGAAATATATATTTGATATTTTTAACTTTTTATTTTTTTGTTCTTGTGCTTCTTCATCAATTTACAAAATAAAGTAATTGAAGAATATTTTGTTGAAAGTGCAAAAGAAGAAAACCAAGACTTGATTACTCCTCCTCATTTAAAATCCGTTAGTTTATAAGTATTAATTTTTAATAGTGTGCTAATAGTATCTATTTACTGATAAACGATCTGTTTTGTATTTTTAAAAAATTCCCTTTTTTAAAATATTTTGAGTACTTGTTTCTTATAGATCAAAAAATCTGATAAAGGAGATGCAGATTTTTATTAAATTTACCGCTTTAAAGGAAAAAAGTCAGGCATATTATTGGAGCAAAATTACTTCCGAAAAATTGAAACAACTAATTGGATCCGTTTTGCTGAACAATAAATGAAGGAGAAAATTCCAGGCAACATAGATTTAATGAAATGTTAAGAAAAATGGGAAAAGCGAGAATCTTAAGTAAACTTCAAAAGATTGGGGTTAACCTTCAGTAAATTATCAAAAAAAAATATTTAAGTAGAATTTGAGTCCGAAACGTCCCGTATCAATTAATCCATTTTCGAGCATTCAGAAGGAAAGATGAAAAATCCTAGAAGCACACAAGATTTTTTAAAGCAGTTTCCAAAAACTTTGCACTATGGCGCACCCCAGGACGGTACAACATGATTTGCAACAGTCCGTCTTCTAAAAAGCGCTCAAGGATATGGCTTGCCAAAGGAAACCAATCGAATCACCCTGGTTAGCAGCGGAAGCCTCGTTATTGTAAGCGGGGAGGAAGCTGCGCTTAAGGGTACTTTTTGATTTTGAATATAAGTTTAGAATATGATAGGAGCCCCTCCGCAACTGGAAACAAAATAGCTAGGACATCCAAAGACAAGATTGTCTTTTAGATTGGTGAAATTGTCTTAATATGCTAGAAGCTCCTTTTACTGTGTATATAGATGAAACGAAAGATAGGAGATATTTAATTAAATAGATAACATGATCTTGCTCTCCATTAAACTCTACAAATCCATATTTATAATTTTTGCATAAATAAGAAAATATTGTCATATAATAATGCTGATGAAAAAATAATTTTTCTATATTTGTACAAAAACTAAATGAATAATAATTATAATACTTTCTAATTTAACTGAATTAATATATAATTGTGTAATCAAAAAATGTTATATATACAATAAAAAGCCTACAACAAAACGCAAAGCCTATAATTTAGGTTAAAACCAAAAATAAGAAGACCAAGCAAAAACTGTCATCTTTGCTGGGCATGGTAGATTTGATGGATATTTTGAGATACAACCAAGAAATTTAAGAATAACATAAAGATACTTTCTTTTTTGAATGGATCATTGCTTAGAAATTAATTAAAAAATCTGAAGAAATACTGGCATTTTTAGCGAAGCGCATTCTGAACTAACCAGAAGATAAAGGTCTATATAAAGCGTACGAGAGAATGTTTTAATAAGAAACAACCTGAAATAAGGATGCCTCGATTTTAAGAAGAAAGGAGTGTCTGATAGTTTTAGATATCCTGGAGACTTTAAAATTGATGATAAAAGAATCATACCTACCCAAGATAGTTTGGATGGATTTTATAAATTCAAGATACAATAGGAAAAATGAAAAATTTGTACAGTGTCGAGTAAACGGGAACATTGTATATAGTCGTGTCCAAAGTAGAGCAGAAGAGATATAGAGCAAAAGGATAGAGAAAGAGGAAATGCTGTAGGTTTGATATGGGAATACAAATATTGTAACAGCGCAAATTAAAAACATAAAACAATTAAACTAAGAATATGTTTAAGAGGCATCAAAAAATTGTTAGCGTTGCAAAAAGACGCTTAGCAAGAAAGAGAGATTTTCAAGTAATTTGGAGAAACAAATGGTAGTAGATAAAAAAACACGCCAAGATAGCAATATGGAGAAAGACTATCAACATAAAATCAGTGAACGAAATTAAGCGAAGAACACGCAGAAATATTCGTTGAAGATTTGAACAGATAGCAAATATGACTAACAGTCAGCAAAAGGAACAATAAGAAGATCCTGTA
This sequence comes from Rickettsia sp., assembly GCA_015657545.1. GTDB lineage: Bacteria > Pseudomonadota > Alphaproteobacteria > Rickettsiales > Rickettsiaceae > JADHZC01. The sequence continues at coordinate 45,442 of JADHZC010000007.1, read as the reverse complement.
GACTAATGTGCAAGCAATCTGGTCTGAAACAGATCAATTTTAGACAAGATGGTTGAGTTTAGAAGACAGTTAGAGTATAGACAAATGGAGAAGGAGGAGAACTATATAGAAATCCTAAACCACACTCCCAAGATGTAACAAAGTTCTCTATAGACTATAATAAAGGATAAATAGAAAAGAAGAAAAATTTCTATGTAAAAATGTGGATATATAGAAGATGCGGAATATAACGCAGCTAGAATATTCTAACGGCTGGACTAATAAGCCGGGCTGGTCTGTTGAAGCGAATCAAAGTAATTGATCGGCAGGCAGAAAACTAGAGGGTTTTGTGAAAAACCTCCTTGCACAAGGAATCCCCGTACTTTAGTGGGGGAGGATGTCAAATAGAAGCATTTGTCCTAAAAATTGAGGATTTGCGTAATGGAAGAAATTTTACTCATTATAGTTTTCATTCACAAGTCCAATTTTGCAACAACAAAATGTTAGTGCAATTCCCAATTCCATTTACTGATGTGTGCTGGATATATGTGATGTTTCCCCTTTGAAATTGCAGGTGCACACTTCAAAGCTAATGAAGGCCAAAAAATAGACTACTAAAAAAATACGATCATTGAAATGGTGGTTTGGGTGGCAAATAATGTGGGGCATTGGGGCTCCCGAAACAACTGATAGGGATGTCCCCACTAAGCTCTGTAAAGATAGGCTAATTGTGTCTGTGCGACACACATGGAGGATACAATCTCTAGTGGATTAACCAACACATCAATACTATAGC
>JADHZC010000007.1:0-44642 GCA_015657545.1 Rickettsia sp. | reverse complement strand
AAACTATAGATGTTTTGGCACTGTATTACTCGCAACTACTACAATATATAGCATCGGAAGTAACAACAGGGGTCAACTAGGGATTGGAGATAAGCTCAATAAAACCACATTCACTTTAGAAAAATTTCCAAGAAAATATGTTCTTTCTGCTCAGGATTTTAGTTCTAGATTGGGGATCCATTCGAATACATGTTATGCAATTTTAAGGGCTGCAGCGGATATTTTCATAAAGTCTAATATACGGGTAGAATGTATAGATTCAGAGATTGTAGAAATATTCACTTATGGTGAAGAGACTCACTATAAACACAAAAAGGGAGAGCTTTATGTGAAATTAACAGAAAATATTCTGCCCTATCTTCAAAAAGGAGCAAAAAGATATGTTTTATATTTAGTAGAAGATGTAAAAACGTTTAAAAGTCTTTACTCTGTAAGGCTTTTTGAAAGTTCTACACTCTCCTAGCATGCAATGTTCACCCCTTACACCAGACATTAATTCTAAATGCATAGACTTTATTAACCTCAAAGAAAGAGGAATTTTTTCTAAAGACTTAAGTCCAAAATCTAACGCCAAGATATAGTTTTGAACCTCCTTTAATTCGTCAATGCTTCTATTGAGTTTTAAACCCCTGTGTTATAAGCTAAAATTTCTCCTATAGTAACATTAGTTCCTTCAAAAAAACTGGTTGGATGGTTAAATCTATAGGAGAATTAAGAAAAATTCTAGGAGTGGAGGAACAGCTAAGGGCGATCTTTATATCTCCTAAAGGTGACATTGTAATTAAAAATTGATTTTCTATATTTTTTGTCTGAAAAATGTTTCTTTTTTCTTAATAAGTAGCTTCTTTATTATTAATTAAGGATATCAGACTTCAATTTTTACTGAAAGATAAAATACCATTATTGTTAATAATTTTTACATTGTTAGAGAGTTTTATGTTTTTAGGAATATAAATTGATAAATTATCTAGCTCTGTATTGTAATTACCATATAATTTTTCAGAATTTTCTATCAAGAATATGTTTATCTTTTTTTCAGAATCAGTGATGAGATTGAGTTTTTGATTTAATGAAATTGCATATGCTTCTTCTTTAGCAAATACATTTTTCCAAAATAAAATCTCTTTATTGGTAGGAATTTTTTTTAAATAATAAATATTAATATATTTTTGTTGGTTTTCTATTAAATTAAAATTAGGTAGGAGAAGATAATTGATCTTAGGAAAATAGAAGATGCCGTATAAGCTTATACCAAATAATAAGAAAGATAGATGTCGAATTTTGCTTTGCCAGATAACCATCCAAGCAACAGCGAATAAAAAAATTGCTAACAAAGATTCAGAAATATATCCGGTTTTGATTGTTGAATAAGGTAATTTAGATATAAAATTTGTACAAAAAAGAAAAAAATCTAGCAAGTGATCTAGTATATTAAATATAAATTTTTCTAAAGCAAAAATTTTCAAAAATAGTCCTGTTATTATTAATGGCATAATGAAAATTGTAAAAATTGGTAAAAGTAAAAAATTAGCTAAAACAGCGTAAATAGGAAATTGAAAAAAATGATATACAGAAAACACTAAGCTAGCACAGCTCCCTATAAAACTAGATGATAAATTCCCTATAAAATATTTAATAATCTTTTTTGAAAAGCTATGTTTGGATGTAGAAGAAAAATTAAGAAAATTCCAATTTTGAACTAAAAATATAACAGATATAAAAGATAGCTGAAAACTAGGGCTAGCTAGAAAATGAGGTTCTGAAATTAACATAATAGTAGCAGAACAAAATATAGACCTTATAGCCAAGGATTCTCTGCCTAATATATTAGATAATGTTATTATCGAAAACATAATAGAGGCTCTGATTGCTGAAATTTTGATTCCAGAGATTAAAAGAAAAATAAAGCAGCATAATAATGATAAAATAGAAGCCCAAAGCTTTACGTCTATCTTGTATGAGAAATTAGTTAAATTTAATATGATTCTAAAAATAGAAAAAAATCCCAATCCTACTATTGAAATATGTAATCCAGATATAGCAAGAATATGTGCTAAACCTGCATCTCTAATATTTTTTATAATATCTGCAGGAATCCTTTCTGATCTTCCGGTTACTAAAGCAGAAGCAATAGTTGCATTTTCTTTTTTTAAATTAGTAAAAAAAACCTGATCAATTTTGTTTCTAATATTAAATGTAAAAGATCTGAAAAAATTATTATTTAATTTGTTTTTAATTAAAATAGGGTAATTTTGAGCAATTGCAAATCCTTTAATATTATGTGTGTAAAGATTTAGTTTGTTGTTTAAATTATAATTTATTTTATTTTTAGGAAAAAATTTTACAGGAACTTCTATTCTTTGACCTATTTTTAAACCAAAATTAGGCTTAAAATCTTTATTTAAATTTAACTTTATGTTTGAAAAAAGAAAATTTGATTTTTTACCAGAGATAAAACAATTTTCTAGTTTTAGCAAAAAATGCTTTTCAAATTCTACTATATCTGAGATTTCTGCTATTATATTAACTTTTTGATATGAAATTTTAGTATTGAAATAATTATTTTTATTTCTATCATTAAAAGATACAGTAAAAAACGCTAAAAGAAAGCATATCACTATCGAAATGATAAAATGCCAAAATATATGGTGATCTAGTAAGAAAAACTTTATAATGAAAAGTAAGGATATAATTGATATAAAATATATTATTAAAAAGGTTAGATCTATATAAAGAAAAAATGTAATTCCAGCAAAGAATGAGCAAAAATACCAAAGTCTGAAATTTGGATATTCTGTAAGTAAAAATTGGTTTAGCAAAATTTTAAAAAATTTAATTGTTTTTCAATTAGTGAACATTATAGGAAGGTGATAGTTAAAAATATAGAAGAATTTTTGCAGTTTTTAGAAATTGGTAGGCCGATTTTATCTATTGACTATGGTTCTTATAAAACAGGAATTGCTATATCTGATGTTAATCACAAAATAGCTTTTCCTAAATCATTTATAAGTTCTAATTCTTCCAAAGAAAAAATTCTACAAATACAAAAATTAATTTTAAGATTAAATCCTTGTGCTCTTGTCATAGGAATTGCGTTTAATTTTCAAAATGAATTTACAAATAGTACAAAATCAATTTTAGCTTTTTCAAAGCAGTTAGCTAAAATAACGGAGTTACCTATATTTTTTCAAGATGAAAGAAGTACTTCTAGATTAGTTCACAAGTTAGATTTTTTTTATAAATTATCTAATAAAAATTCTCCTCCTGGAAGAGAAGATATGCTTGCAGCAAGAGCAATTTTAGAATCTGTTTTAGAATCTATTAAACAACTCAAAAATGACTCATAATAATTTTTACCAGATATTTTTTCAATGGATTGAACATATTCAATTCCATTTGAATTTGTCCCAACATAGTGTGAACGCTTATAAGAGAGATCTTGAAAAATATCTTAATTTTATTAAAGAATATTTTTCTGAAGAAATCAGTTTAGATTTATTAAATAGAATTGATATAAGAGTTTTAAGAAACTGGTTAGCTTCTAGAATTAAAGAAAAATTTACTCATAGGTCAAATGCAAGGGCAGTATCTGCTGTAAGAAATTTTTATAAATATCTACAAGTGAAATATGATATTAGAAATCAAGCGATTTTTTCTATAAATATTCCTAAAATTGAAAAATCTCTGCCTAAATCTTTAGATGTTTCAGACGTAATAAAGCTTATTTCAAATATACAATTTATCAGTAAAGAAAGATGGATTAAAAACAGAAATATTGCTATTTTGGTTTTGATATATTCTACTGGCATTAGAATTTCTGAAGCTTTGAGCATTAGCTTATCTGATCTAGAAAATTTTGAATTTTTAAAAATTTCAGGTAAAGGAAAAAAAGAGAGAATCATTCCTTTGATGAAAATTGTGGAAATAACTATTACTCGATATATTGAAATTTTGCCATACAAGCTTAAGTCATCAGAGCCTATATTTAAGAGTAAAAAAGGAAAAAATTTACTTAGAAACAATTTCCAAAAAGATCTTGTAGTATTACGAAGAATGTTAGGATTATCTGAACATGTAACATCCCACAGTTTTAGACATAGTTTTGCTACTCATCTTTTAGAAAATGGAGCAGATTTAAGATCTATACAAGATTTACTTGGTCATTCTACTCTTCAAACTACAGAAATCTATACTAAAATAAATTCAAAATTTTTAGAATCTGCATATTATTCTGCACATCCACTATCTAAAAAATAACATTATAAGTGCAAATAATCAACTAGAATGAAGGTTGGGGTTATTTTTGTTACTTACCGTAGGGACTCTAGATGTGGTAGAGGTTAATGTATTTAACTTATTTAGTTTAACATGTTTCATGTAAGAAACAAGAAGTGTTTTACATAATTTTATTATAATAGATATTAGTTTTTTAAAAAAATCACTTTTATTATTATTTTTAAATATAGTTTTATAGTATTTTTGTTGAATAGTATTTGGTATATAGTCAGGTTTTAACATGAAAATTTCTTGTTTTTTAATGATTTCTTTTTGTTTTAAATTGCTGAACATTTTAAATGTTTCAAGAGATTGAAGTAATGTTTCACTTTCAGTATGAGATATCTTGTTATTTTGAGTAAATAATTTAGATAAATTATTTACAAATAGTCTAGTATTTTCATTTTTACTATTTGAATTACTTAATATGTTTATTATATCTTGTGTCCAATCAAAATTTTTTGCTTTCTCTGGATCAATATAATCTTTATATATATTTTTGATAAAATTTTCTACGTTTTTGTCATTATCAGAATTTACTGCCAATTTTACAAAATTTAATAAAAATTTACAGGATGCATCAACAAAATCTCTATTAGATACAAAATTTTTTAAGATCTTAGTAAATTTTTGCTCATTTAAGTTTTTTTGAGTTAAAATTTCTATGAAAAAATCAGTTAATACTGATTGTTCTTGAATTTTTAGGCTAGTAAAATTTTCTAGTATATTACTACTAGAAAAATTTTGATTTACTACACTAAATAGTGTTTTTTTTATTACTTCAGGATTTTTAAGATAGATATCAATAGCATTATCTAATTTATCAAATCCTTTTGAATCAAAATCAGTATTTTTGACTAAATTATTTAGAATCTTTGTATTTTTTGTACTAAAATTAAATATTCGATTAATTACAATATTTGATATTACACTTTCTTTTTTCATCTCTGAAATAAAAGTTTTTTTCATTAAGGAAGGTATTTTTTCATACATCAAACTATAAATTGAAGCGGTTTCATTATTTTCAGCCTTTATTTTAAAATTGTCAGATATATTATGAATTTTTTCTAGAACCTCAGGCATGAATTGATCAAATTGATTATTTTTTAAAGATTCTACTAAAACATCAGCATTTATTTTTTGTACTTCTTCAACAAAAAGATTTTGTATATTTCCTTCAAGCAGAAATTTTATATTTGCAAGTACATCATTACTGTTCATGTTGTTTTCAAATATTTTTGTTATCAAAATATTTCTCTTTTTTTTAAATAATGCTATATCTTCTCTATCTAAGGAATTTATACCTAAATATGTAAAAAAATCCAGAATTTTGTTCTGGAAATTTTTGATAGGACCATAAAGTAGAAAATTTAAATCTAAAATAGATAATTCAGGATCCATATATTAATGGTAGTTTTTTAATGATTTTTCTTATGATAATGATACTTAGATTTAAGTTACAGTTAAAATATTATTTATGTTTTATAGTTAAATAATATTATGTATGTTTTATTTTTGCTTCTATATCTTCTCTGAAATTTTCTATTAATCCTTGGATTGACCAAGATGCTGCATCTGCTAATCCACAAATTGCATTAGCGCCTATTTTATAAGAAAGATCTAATAATTTATCAATATCTTCTATGTTATTTGAGTTACCAGAATTGATCTTGTCTAATATTTTATATGCCCAAGCAGTTCCTTCTCTGCAAGGAGTGCATTTTCCACAGGATTCATGCATAAAAAATTTACTAATTCTATTTATTATAGATACAATATCTGTAGATTTATTCATCACAATTATGCAGCCTACACCTAGTCCAGAATCTACAGATTTTAAAGATTCAAAATCCATAGTTATTTCATTGCATATTTCAGCTTTTATCATTTTTAAAGAAGCTCCCCCTGGTATTACTGCTTTTAAATTTTCCCAACCGCCTATGACTCCCCCAGCATGATGATTTATTAGCTCTTTCATCGAGATTCCTAATTCTTCTTCAACATGTGTTGGTTTATTAACATGTCCTAAAATAGAAAAAATTTTGCTCCCTTTACTCTGAGAAGTACCCATAGATGCAAACCATTCTCCTCCTTTTCTTAATATATCAGGAATTACAGCAATTGACTCAACATTATTAACATTAGTTGGAGAATTATATAAACCAAAATTAGCTGGAAATGGTGGTTTGAGTCTTGGTTGACCTCTATTTCCTTCAATACTTTCAAGTAAAGCTGTTTCTTCTCCACAAATATAAGCTCCAGCTCCTCTATGAATATAAATATCTAAATCAATACCGGATCCAAAGATATTTTTTCCTAGAAACCCTTTACAATATGCTTCATTTATTGCTTTTTGTAATAATAGATATTCTTGATAAAATTCTCCTCTGATGTATATATAACAATATCTAGCAAGAATCGCGACAGATGCAATAACGCATCCTTCTAATAATTTATGAGTTTCATATCTGATGATTTCTCTATCTTTACATGCTCCAGGTTCAGATTCATCTGCATTCACTATTCATTACAAGAAATTGAGAAGGATCTTTTTTTATGCATGAAAGACATTTTAAACCAGTAGGAAAACCAGCCTCCTCTACCTCTCAACGATTTTTTGACTTCTTCAACACATTTAGGACCTCGCTTTCAATATATCTATAGTTTTCCCAGTCTCCTCTTATCTTGAAGCTTCAATATTTGCAGGATGATTACCATTTAGATTGTTAAAAATTAAATGCTTTTAGAAACATATCCAGAAAACTAATTTACGTCAGAATTAATTTTATCGATTTATATCTGTATGATTCCTATCTTACCATGCTCAGGTTCAGTGTCATCTGCATTCAATACTGCATGTAAAAAATTTGAGAAACGGATCTTTTTTTGCATAAAACCATTTAAACCAGTAGGAAAACAACAAAAAAAAAAAAAAAAAAAAAAAAAAAAAAATAGCTCCTCCTCTACCTCTCAATCCTGAATTTTTTGACTTCTTCACACATCCAATTAGGACCTCGTTTCATATTCATTAGAGTATTTTCTCAGTCCCCTCTTTAATATAAGCTTCAAGTATCTGCAGGATATTACCTTGTAGTTGGTAAATTAAATTGTTTTAAAGAAATCATATCCAGAAACTAATTCATCGTCATAATAATTTATTATAATTAAGACGATAGCAAAGAAAACTATATTTGACTTATTCTTATCATTTTTCTTTTCTCTTTATTCCAGCTATATTGTGTGTTTACTACTTTAACTTCAGTTACTATTACATCTCCGCTTGGTAACTGTGCTACGTCCATCCCCTTTTTTAGAGAATCCAAAATCAAAGATGTTGAGTTACAAATATATCTTACATCAGAAAAAACGTCAGGCACTGTTTCATTTTTTTTGTCTGAAATTAAATGTTCTTCTTGCATAATAAAAAATATCCCTTGTGTTATTTAAGCAAAAACTAATGACGAATGATATCATCCATTAACAATTATATCAAGAAATATTGATAAATTAAATTCGCTATTAATATGATAAATTTATCATAAATATAAATATTTATTTTTAAATGTTAAAAAATAGTGAAAAACATTGCTACCTATAGTATTTTTATTAATTTAAAAAATACCATTCAGTTAAAAAATTCTCTTTGTCTAAAATTTGAATTTTGTATTTTTTAAGTAAAGAATTTTTTATTTCGTCAGCTTTAGACCAATTTTTCTCTTTTCTCATTTTTTCTCTTAGTTTGATTAAGCTATTGATTGTTTTTGTATCAGAATTTTTTGTTGAATTTGTATGACAAATATTTTGAATTCCTAAAAAATTTAATGCTGCAAAAATTTCTTGTGCCAATATATTTTTTTTATGAAGAGAGAAGATTTTATTGAGATGTTTAATTTTATCATTAAGAATAGTAATTCCATTATGTGTATTTAAGTTAGACAAAATTTCTGTTAAAAAATCTTTAGGTACAATATCTAAATTATTTTGAGCTTGTTGTAGATTTCTCAAAGAGTTTTGCCAATAATTAAACATATTCTTAATATCCATTACAGATTTTTCATTATAATCTAGATTTTTACTATAATGCGTATTAAGAAAAAACAATCTTAATATTGCAGGAGCAATAGACATTTTTTGAGCTTTTTCTACTGTGATTATATTATTTAATGATTTACTCATTTTCTGTCCATTAATTGTCAATAATCCATTATGTACCCAATATTTTACAAAATTAGATTCTGGAAATAGTGATTTTGATTGAGCAATTTCATTGCTATGATGAGGAAAAATAAGGTCTTTGCCTCCTGCGTGTAAATCTATGTCTGTGCCTAAAAATTTATAAATCATTGCCGAACATTCAATATGCCATCCTGGTCTTCCAATACCAAATGGACTAGCAAAAGACATCTCTTTTTCTGATTTTACTGCTTTCCAAAGAATAAAATCTTCAGCATTTTGTTTGTTTATGTCTTGTTCAATTCTTACATAGGGTTGTGATTCTTTTTTATTTCTACCAGATAATGCAAAATAATCTTGATATGTAGATATTTTGAAATATACATTTCCATTTTTTAGATAAGCATTATCTGATATAATTAATTTATTGATTAAATCTATAATTAATTCAATATTTTCTGATACCAAAGGCTGATGAGTAGGTTCTAAACAATTTAGTGATCTCATGTCTTGCCTAAAAAGATCAATATTTTTAAGAGCGAGTTTTTTAGGGGAGATATTTTCTTCAAGAGCTTTGTTGATGATTTTATCATCTATATCTGTTATGTTTCTTATAAATGTAACAGATGTTTTACCATAAATATGTCTTAAGATACGGTAAAATATATCATAAATTACCATAGATCTAGCATTTCCAATATGAATAGGTCCGTACACTGTGGGTCCACATCCATAAAATTTTACTAATTCTTTATTATTAGGTATAAATTTTTCTTTTTTTTTATTTAAAATATCAAATAGGAAAAATTCCATGTATTAATTACCATTATTATAGTCAAAACCCTTACTATTTTAACTGAAACATAAAAAATTTAAATATATTATATGTTCAGTTATAGCATAAAAATGATTGCTATATATGTTTTGTAAAAGAATTTTTGTAACTACTCTTATAACTATGTTGTAATAACAGTTACAAATTATATAATATTTAGATAATTCTTATTTATATGAAAGAATGTTAAAAAGCGATTACAATGAATACGGGCATAGTTCTTTTAAAGGACTATTATTCGTAATAGTGTTTGCGTTTATTTCTATTGTTATTACCACTCTTAGCTCTACTTTTAGTAGAATTAAAGAATTTAAACTTGAAATAAATAACACAGAAAAATTTTTTAGAAATTTTATTATTCAAGATATAAAAAGCAGTATATTAAGCAATAAATTTTTAATAGAAAATTATGTTAATATTTTTTATGAAAATGACACAAAAAATTCCTCTAAACAACAAGAAGAGATTTTAGCATTTGTAAGAAAATTTTATGAAAAAACCCATTATAATAAGTTTTTTATTAAGCCTAATAATCAAATTGAAATTTTATACAAAGACTCCACTGACCAATTACAGATTGTGAAAAAATTTTTTGATACCATCAGTCACAATCATAAAGGAAAAATTTTTGTTTTCAATTTTAAAAATATATTATATCTTTTTTCCTCTTTAGAAAATCAGAAGTCTACTCATTTAGGATATTTAGTTTCAATAGTTCAATTAGAAGATATTTTGAGTAGACTAGGTATAAAAAATTTGGTTGGTTATATTAATTTAATTAATCCCAAAGATATTGACTCTAGTCAATTAGCAAATAATTTTTATAAAGATAATATAGCAATTCATGATAAAAATAACGATTTGTTTGATCTTTCTACTTCTAAAAAAAGTTTGACTTTATTGAGTTTGATTAAGAGTAAATATTATGTAAAGCAAAATGTAATATCCTTTAGTAATTCTCCTTTATATTATGAGATAGGATTTTTTAACTGTTCTTTAAAAGAAAGAATTTTTCAAGATCTCTTATTTAATATATTAGAAATAACCATTTTAATACTCATATATTATTACACTCCAATTAATCAATATTTTACGAATAGATTTAGTAAAAAAAATTTTGAACAAACAATATCTAAACTTCAGAATTTAAACGCAATTCAGTCTAAATTTTTACATTTTTTAGTTGAAGAAATTAAAAATTATTTAAATTTTATTTTAACTGGATCTGAAATTATCAAAGATGAATTGGTAGGAGGAGTCCCAGAGGTTTATAGAAGATATGCGCAAGCAATTCATTCAAATGCTCAAAATATACTTAGTATAAGCAATAAAACTTTAAAAGAATATCAATTAATTAGGGGAGATTTTAAAATATCTTATTCTGTTAATAATATTTCAACCGTAATGCAAGATGTAACAAATAATAAAAGAAATAAATTAGGAAAAAAAAATGTGCAATTAGTTTTATCTAAAAGCGAGATAAAAATATTATTAATTTGTGATATACAGCTTTTCTCAAAAGCTATAGAGGATTTATTAGATATTATACTAGAAGGGAATATGGAAGGTTATATTCTTAAAATAAGTTTTGAAATAAAGAAAGACTTAATTTTAAAAATTGAACAGGCTTCAAGTCTAGATTCTTTTTCCCAAAAACCCCTTGTGATGAATAAATGGCACAATGATGCTAATATATCATTAAATGTTATAAACATTATTCTAGATGCACATAATATTAAATTCCAAATTTATAATCAAAATGAATTTATTACTATCCATCTTTTTATTCCTAAAAATAATTTTCTAATATAGATAGGAGTGAAATGTTTGACTTGAAAAAATTATTAAAAACTCCGTTTCTATTAATAATAATACCAACAATCATTTCTTTTTATGGGTTTTTAGCTATATATTCTTCTTCATCTGGATGTTATAAACCTTTAGTACAAAAACAGGTCATTATCTATGCAATATCTTTTTTTTTGGCTATATGTATATCTATAATGGATTTTAAGGTAATTTTTAGATCTTCTTATAAAATCTATCTTTTTTCTTTTTTATTGCTTATTTTAACAGAAATTTGGGGTAAAAAATTTATGGGGGCTAAAAGATGGATTTATATATATAATATGCAAATACAGCCTTCTGAATTAATGAAGTTATCTTTAATATTAGCACTTGCTAGATATTTTGACTCTAAGCCTGAATTTGATTTTACAGTTAGAAACTTATGTTTTCCTATATTAATAATATTATTTCCCGTGATATTAATATTAAAACAACCAGATCTTGGTACTGCTATTATAATTTTGGTGATTGGTGTTATTATTTTTTTATCTCTAGGAGTTAAAATAAAATATTTTGCATTTTTACTGATAATTATGGTTATATCTTTTCCTTTTATTTGGAATAAATTATATTCTCATCAAAAAGACAGAATAATTGTTTTTTTACAACCTCAAAAAGACATATTAGGGAAAGGATACCATATTTATCAATCAAAAATTGCAATAGGATCTGGAGGTTTTTGGGGTAAAGGTTTTATGAAAGGAACTCAATCACAACTTAAATTCTTGCCCGAAAATAAAACAGATTTTATTTTTGCTCTCATTTCTGAAGAATTAGGATTTATAGGAATAGTATTTTTGATGATTTTATATTGCATGTTAATATGGATTATGATGAATTTTATAAAGGATATATATTCTGTTTATGGAAAAATTATAGTCATAGGTGTAAGTTCAATGATTTTTTCTTATGTATTCATAAATGCTAGTATGAATATAGGTATTCTTCCTGTTACTGGAATTCCTTTGCCATTTGTCTCTTATGGTGGCACTTCTATGATTTCCCTAATGCTTGGTATAGGTTTAGTTATGAATGTTAAATTGAATAAAAAAATATTGATTTGAAAAATTATTAATCATATAATTGTTGTTTGTTTAGCATTTTAGTGTTTTAACTTATGTTAATGTCGGATTCTTGGATTGAAAAGCAGTCCATACAAAATAATATGATAGCTCCTTTTTTTAAAAGAGAGTCCATGGAGTCATCTTCAAATGTTTTATCCTATGGATTATCTTCTTATGGATATGATACAAGACTTGCTAATGAGTTTAAAATTTTTACTAATCTTAACTCTACTATTGTAGATCCCAAAAATTTTTCGAATAAAAATTTTTTTAGTAAAGTTGGAGATAGTTGTATAATCCCTCCTAATAGTTTTGTGTTAGGTAAAAGTATTGAGTATTTTAAAATACCTGAAGATGTTTTAGTAATATGTTTAGGTAAATCTACTTATGCAAGATGCGGCATAATAGTTAATGTTACTCCACTTGAACCTGGATGGGAAGGACATATCACCTTAGAATTTTCTAATACTACTCCATTACCAGCTAAGCTATACGCAAATGAAGGTGTGTGTCAACTTATTTTTCTGAAAGGAGAGCAAAAATGCGCTATATCTTACCTCAAGAAAAAAGGAAAATATATGTATCAAAAAGATATAACGCTTCCTAAAGTATAAAATTAATCTTCAAAAAATAAATAGAAATTTCAGAATTATGCCAATAGAAAAGCAGATATTGTTATTAGCCGCTGGCAAAGGTAGAAGGATGGATTCTAAAAAAAATAAGATGCTTCATTGTTTAAATGGTATGGAAATGATATTGCATGTCATTAAAAATTGCAGCAAAGTTACAGATAATATTTTCTTGGTATATTCTGACCATATAAAAAATCAGGTTGAGCAATTCTGCCAAATCAAGGTAAAAGAGACTATTTTACAAAAATATCCATTAGGTACTGCTCATGCAGCCTTGTTAGGTTTACCCTATGTTAGGGACGATTCAAACTTATGTATAATATATGGAGATCACCCATTGATTTCTTTTGATGTGATTTCAGATATGTTTTGTCATCACTTAGCTACTGAGTCAGCAATTACTATTCTTGGTTTTGAGATAGAAGATTTAAATATGAAATATGGTAGAATTATATTAGATAAAGAACAAAATGTTAAGAAAATTCTAGAATTTCAATTTTTAAGAATGGAAGATAAAAAAAATTCTTTATGTAATTCGGGAATTTTTATTTTTTCTTCCCAAATATTAAAAAAATATTTACCAAATTGTTTTGATATAGATACCAGTACACAAAAAGAATTTTTTTTGACCGATATCATTGAGATATGCTATAAAGCAGGAGAAAAAATATCGTATTTACCATCTAAGATTAATGAATTAGCATTTGGAATTAATACTCAACATGAATTGAAAGATGCCTCTGACATATATCAAAAATATTTTTAGGAATTTTATAAAAATTTCTGAATTTGTAAAAGACTCTTCCAGGTTTCTTTTTTTTTTGATGCTTGTCTTAAAAGATAAGAGGGATGAAAAATTGCGCTTAAATTTATTGAATTTTCTAAATACATATTATTATAAGACATTATTTTGCCTTGAAAATTACTAATTTGAACATCACTTGATAATAAACTTTTAATTGCTGTGTTACCTGTTAATAAAATAAAATTAGGTTTTATAATTGCAATATGTTTTTCTACAATAGGCTTACAAATTTCTATTTCTGTTTGAGTTGGTCTTCTATTAGCTGGAGGGCGCCAAAATACAGTATTTGTGATATAGCTATTTGTATCTCTTGAGAGATTTATTGCAAGCAATATTTTATCCAGTAATATTCCACTTCTACCACAAAAGGGTTTACCTTGTAGGTCTTCTTTTTCTCCTGGAGCTTCTCCTATGACCATTATTTTAGGATTTTGAGCATTACCATCAGAAAAGACAGTATTTTTTGCAAAAAATTTTAATTTACAATATTGAAAATCTAATACATATTGTTTTAATTTTTCTAAAGAATTTATATTCAAAATTTGATTTCGTATAAGATTTATTAAATCATTAGTTTCGCTATCCAATTGCTCTAGATTTTTTGATATTATTTTTTTATTTAATGAATAGTTTTGAACTTTGTCTACAAAATTTTTTGCAATTTTTTTGTTTTGATTTATTGATATCTTTGAATTGCTAGGTTTGTTTGCAGTAGCATATTCTTGAATATGTTGCGTTTCATTAGTTACAAAATTAGGAAAATAGAATTTTATCCCAAAAATTTTAAGTAGATCAATGTAGTTTTTCATAAAAAGAGTTTTTAATTATTTTTTAAAATTAAAGATTCATTTCCAAATAATTCTGATAAATTTTTTATTCCCATTAAAAACATAGATATTTTTAATTCTTTTTGCAAAAATTGAATAAGTTCTATAACTTCTTCAGAAGATTTTTGAGCTGCATGTAAAAAAGGTTTTGCAATACCTACTAAAGATGCTCCCAAAATAATAGATTTAGCAATGTCTATTCCATTTCGGATTCCTCCACTAGCAATGAAAAGAGCTTGATTGCGATATTTTTTACTATCTTGCAAAGCTTTTAATGTTGGAATTCCCCAATCTTGAAAATTATATCCCAAAGATTGGTTTTGTGATTTTGAATTTCTAGAAGATCTTATATATTCTACCAAACTCCAAGAAGTGCCTCCACTACCAGATAAATCAAAATATTTAATTCCATTTTTTAGACCAAGTTCAATATCATATGTAGAAATTCCACATCCAACTTCTTTTAAAATGATAGGAAGTTTTATATTGTTTGATATATCACTAATTTTGCTTATAATATTTTTAAAATTAGTATTTCCTTCTAATTGAATTGCTTCTTGTAAAGGATTGCAGTGAAAATATATGCCATCTGCATTTATAAAATCTGAAAAATATTCTATATCTTTAAGATTCAACTCATAATTTAATTGAACAGCCCCTAAATTCGATATTACGGGTATATTTTTTGTAATATTTTTTATATCAAAACTTTTATTGGCTAATGGTTCGTATTTCATTATTCTTTGGGATCCTACAGAGAAAGCTACATTTGTTTTTGCAGCAGCTATTGCTAAATTTTGATTAATTGTAGTAAATATTTTTCCTTTACCTCCTGTCATAGAAGAAATTATAAGAGGCATGCTTAGCTTATATCCTAAAAAATCTATACTTGTATCTATTTCTGATAAATCCAGTTCTGGTAAAGCTCTATTTATTAATTTGATTTGATCAAAATATTTATATTGAGAAGATTTATCAATTTCATTTTTAGATGTTAATATATTGATATGTTCAAATTTTCTATTATTTATTATTGGATTCATATTTTGGTGAAAAAATTAATTTAAAGTTAAAAAAGATCAATAAAAAATTATTTTTTTTGTTGGAAATTATTATTAAAAAATGCTACCATTATATCTGTTTGATTAGTTTATAATTATTACATTTTGCTCAAAAAGCATTTAATATGATACTTTTATTGTCGCTTTTTAATATAACATTAACTTTAGTAGCTGTCGCCTTATTTTCTGCTACTAAAAACAGTTTATATTTTTTTTCCACTTTGACTCCGTTTATAATATTAATGCTTATTTTATTAATCAATTTTTCTATCTGGAGAAGCGTAGAATATAAATTAAAACAAATTCCCTTTTTGGAGCAGCGTATAAGATTTTTTTCAGAATCACATAAGATTCTTGAATCTGTACTTAATCATATTGATATTTCAATTTCTTTAAGAGAGAAAAATTCAAGTTTAAAATATACTAATTATTATTTTTTAAAAAAAGATCCTACAAATATTTACTCCTTAGAAGATATTGATAAGCTTTCTTCTAATAAGATAAGTATTTTGAATGAAATCCCATCTAAAAAGCATGTAGAAATAAAAGAAATTATAATGAATAATAAAAAATATTTATATGAATTTGTGTATAAGCAAATTGATAATCATCACATATGTTCAACTGCTTATAAAATTTTTCCTAATACATATTGTTCTGATGAATTAAGGTCTAATAGATCTAATATTAGTTGATATTTTTAATTCCTAAATGGCTACGATAATTCATAAAGCTTCATTCAAAAATAATTGAATTAAATATATAGATATTTAGGTCATCATTAGTTCATGAAAAATGCACTAAACTATATTAATGTGCTTATAGATTTTAATGCAATTAGTTTCACTATTTTATAGTTAATAGATCAAGTGTTTGATCCAGATATATGATAATTGATATAAAAATTTTTCATGAAAGGCAAATGATTTTAAGATATCGATAAAAATGTCATATGCAGAAAATTAGCTCAAAAATTCTTCTTTTTATATATTTACTTGTCTTTGCAATATAAATAAATTGATAAAAAAAGAGAATTCAATGTTTGTGGTTAAAATGGAAAATAGTTAATTTTTTTGATTTTAGAAGCAAAGCTCTGCTATTTTTATCATAGATGTATAGCTCACTATGAATGTGTTTTTTGATCTTGTCATAAATTTTATTAATGCTATTTTATATTTTTTATAACTGGAAAAAATATTTAAAAATTTCCAATTTTCTGTAATTTTTTATAGTTCATTTTAGGAGATTTATTGTTCTCAAATAATAGATCTATATTTAACTAATGTATAAGTGGGATTAGTGTGCATAATTTTGTAGCAACTGTAATATTAGTTCAAAACTATTATATTAAATTTATAGAGTTGAAATGATGATCCCGTTTTAATTTTCACTAGAACCAATTTGTCTTTAAAATATCTAATATTATTAAATAATAATATATTTTGGTTAGAAATAAGTGCAAAAAATCTAATTTATTTGTTTTATTTGGATTATTAAGGCAATTTTAGTAGATTTTAAACAAATAGCTCACAGATAAGCAAAAAAGAAATGTAAAAATCTATTGTATGTAAAAAAATTAATAGAATAGTGAATATTTTTACTTTGTTTTTGTGCTAAAAATAAAGAAATTGTTTAGTTAGTATGTAGATTTTTTATAAAATTCTTTGATTTTTAGTATCAGTTAATTGTTTTTTTTGTTTGCAAATCGATTACATTTTTAATCTGGCTGATAATATGTTTTTTTGTGCATATAAATATTTTATTGATGTTCATGAAACATAAGTTGCTTTGTTTTTTTATTATTTATTTTGGTGTCTAATCTATACCCAAAATTTATATAGTTTATACAAAGGATTTTTCTTATTTTTTATTTTTATGTACTAATAAGAATAAAAGATTACATTTTGGGAGCTTGTTAAATTCTACAAATGTAATATCTTTTTTTATGCTGTAGCTGGTCGAGTATTGATTTGATATATGATGCTAAAGTTGTTTTTACATTCTTTGTGTTTTCAGATATTTTGCTCATGGTTGTTATCTTTAATTCTTCAATGATTATTTGTATGATTGTTATTAATTATTTAGCTATGTGTTTAATTTAATTGATAGTTCTCATTAATATTTAACTTTATCCTCGTTGTTATCTGTCAAGTAATGTTTTTAACTAAGAGAGTTAATAACGATTAGCATTTAGTTATTTACTGATATTTGTCTACTCAGATTCTATTTGAATGATGCTTAAGATTGTTTATAGATTATCTACTGACGGTGCATTATTACAACAGATTGTAAAAAATATGTAGTTATTCTATAGTAATAGTAATATTTGTTAACATCCTTTGTGTAAAATCTATTTTATGCAGAGCGTTTATCATGTAGTACATAAAGTTCCAACATTAAATTTGAATTTTTTAGGAAGAGAGAAGTATGAAATTGCTAAAACTCTTATTCAAGAAGGTTTAATAAGAATAGATACAAATTATTATTGTAATTTTGTTCATTATGTTAACAATAATCAAGATATTAAACTGACTTTTACAGAACATGAGCTTTGTAACGATAAGCTCTTAAATAAGACTCAAAATAAAATTCAAATGGCTTTTTTCAAAAAGAATTTAGAATTAGGAGAACAAGATGTGCAAAAAATTCTCTTTAAACAAAGAGAAAAATTAAAATTGATTAATTTTCCTCCTAAACAACTTATAGAAAATCTTGCTTATCTCATAGTCCAATCGGCTCACAATATAATTTTTAAGTGGATAATTAAAGACAGAGTAGAGTTATTTATTAGTTATGGAAGAAATATAGGAGATGTAATGGATGTAATGTCTTGGAAATATTTTGGATCTAATAGTGGCATGCAATCTATAGATATGAATAAAATAGCAATTTATGTTTCTTGTGGAGGAGATCCTTTTGTGAAAAATAATTCTAAGAATAAGTTGATTGGTGATGGAATGGCTGCTGTTGCTCGATTAAACATAATAGCAGCTCAAGAAATAGGACATTTTGCTGATATAAAAAGAAATGTTAGAGGTCAAAGGATAGGAAGGCATTCTACTCAATATTTTTCAGCTAAAAAAGCTGACCTTAGAGTTGCTCAATATAGAAATTTAGATATTTTAAGATGCAAAAATCTTTTACAAGATATAGATCACAATTTTAGTTATATGTTAAAATATGAAAAGAATTTGATTTATGCTAAAAAATTCAAAAATATATTTTTGCTAAAAAAAATATATTATAAAATATGTCTCCTATTTGGTAATATTAAATTGAGAAGAAAATATTTACATAAGGAAAATATGATCTTTATGGAAAAATTTTTATCAGAAGATTTTATCATATCCTCTCTTAGGGTTATGTTAAAAGATATGTTATCAAATTTAATGCCTAAAGCTGATGTATATAAAAGATCAGATAAGTTAGAAGAGGAGGCAATAGCATGCGCAGAAGCATTAGCTAGGGTTCCTCAACAAGTTATTAAATGGGGGCATTTAACTACTAAATATTTGATCAGTAATTTATATAATTTTTATTATAATGAAGTAATTTTAGATCTTATTTCTAAATATGAGAATCTTGTTTATGAAAAAAAGAAAGAATATAGTTTTTTAGAAAAAGTAAAATTTCAGTTAATAAGATTTAAAAGGACGTTTAAATTTAAAAAACTTCCTATTATAGATGCAAATAATTTGGATAAATCAAATTTTTATTGATTCTTTATAATATTGACAATATTATGCATTGTTGTTATCAGTAGAGTGTTTTTTGAATAAGCAAATAAAATTATTGAAATCTTATGAGTGATACACCAAAAGGCTTGCGTAGGTGGATTTTATCTACAAATCATAAAGATATTGGAACTTTATATTTATATTTTTCAATATTTGCTGGAATTGTTGGTGGTTTGTTTTCGTTATTATTCCGAATTCAATTAGCTACTCCAGGATCTAATTTTTTAATGGGAGATTATCAATTATATAATGTGCTTATAACTGGCCATGCCATTATTATGGTATTTTTTATGATAATGCCAGCTTTGTTTGGAGGATTTGGAAATTGGTTTGTACCATTATTGATAGGTGCACCTGATATGGCTTTTCCACGTTTAAATAATATTAGTTTTTGGCTTGTCATAGTTGCCTTTATTCTGTTAATGATGTCAGCTCTTATGGAGGGAGGTGCTGGAACTGGGTGGACATTATACCCACCTTTAAGTGCATTAGCTTCTCATCCTGGTATGGCTGTGGATCTTGCTATATTAAGTTTACATTTAGTAGGTCTTTCATCTATACTTGGGTCTATTAATATGATTGTTACTATATTTAACATGAGAGCTCCTGGCATGTCTATGTTTCATATGCCTCTTTTTCCATGGGCAATTTTAGTTACATCTTTTTTATTGATACTAGCTTTACCTGTGCTTGCTGGTGCTATTACTATGTTGCTCTTAGATAGAAATTTTGGCACTTCCTTTTTTGTAGCAGAAGCAGGAGGAGATTCTGTGTTGTTTCAGCATCTTTTTTGGTTTTTTGGTCATCCTGAAGTATATATTGTTATTATGCCTGGTTTTGGAATTGTAAGTCAGATAATCTCTACTTTTTCTAAAAAACCTGTTTTTGGTTATAAAGGAATGATTTTTGCGATGTTATTTATAGGTTTTATAGGTTTTATAGTATGGGCTCATCATATGTTTACTGTTGGTTTATCAGATGATGCTTTGATATATTTTACAGCTGGAACTATGGTTATAGCTGTTCCGACAGGGATAAAGATATTTAGTTGGATAGCTACTATGTGGGGAGGATCTATAGAATTTAAAACTCCTATGTTATTTTCTGTGGGTTTTATTATATTATTTACTATTGGTGGCGTTACTGGGATTGTTCTTTCCAATGCTGCGATAGATAGAGTATTGCATGATACATATTATGTTGTTGCGCATTTTCATTATACTATGTCTTTAGGGGCTTTGTTTACTGCTTTTTCAGGCTTCTATTATTGGTTTCCTAAAATGTTTGGTAAACAATATTCAGAAACATTAGGCAAAATACATTTTGCTATGACATTTTTTGGAGTTAATATGACATTTTTTCCCCAGCATTTTTTGGGTTTAGCTGGAATGCCAAGAAGAATCCCAGATTACCCAGATGCTTTTGCTGGATGGAACTTAGTTTCTTCTATAGGAGCTTATATATCATTTTTTGCAGCTTTGTTTTTTGTGTTTGTAATATTTCATGGTTTGAAATATGGTAAAAAATCTCCTAATAATCCTTGGGGCGTTGGTGCTGATACTCTTGAGTGGAGTTTAAGTTCTCCTCCTCCTTTTCATAGTTTTCAAACTCTCCCTGAAGTAAAATAGGCTTATAAATTAATAATTTGATGAAAAATTTTTTTCATATTTTAAAATCTTATCTAGCACTTACTAAACCTAAGATAATAGTACTTGTTTTATTTACATCTTTAACTGGAATGTCCTTAGCAGATATGTTTTGGGATTTAAAAAATACTCTAATTGCGTTTTTTGCTATTGCTTTAGGGTCTGGGGGTTCTGCTTGTATAAATATGTGGTATGACAAGGATATTGATAAATTAATGTTGCGTACTAAAAACAGACCATTAGTTAAAGCTGTTATAAAACCATTAAATGCTTTATTGTTTGGGATTTTTTTATCATGTTTATCTATAATCTTGATGTATATGTTTATTAATGTGCTTTCGAGTTTTCTCATGATAATCGCAATAATATATTATGCAGTTATCTATACAATGATATTGAAACGCTATTCTGTTTATAATGTAGTTTTTGGAGGAGTGCCTGGTGCTATGCCTCCTGTTATAGGTTTTAGTGCTGTAAGTGGTAAGATTGGTCTTGAATCTATTATATTATTTTTTATCATATTTTTTTGGTCTCCTTTTCATTCTTGGGCATTAATTATTTTTAGATTAAAAGATTATGCAAAATCTAATCTTCCGATATTACCATTAGTGAGTGGTTTGAAGCGCACTATAACAGAAATTTTGTTATATGTATTTTTAACAATAATTGTAAGTTATTTGCCTTATTTTTTCAATTTTGCGGATCATATATATTTGTTTTTAATAACAATTCTAAATATTTGGTTAATTTATTATTCTTACAAATTAAGATTAGAAGAAAAAAATCATATACAAAATGCTAAAACATTGTTTTTGTTTTCTACAATTTACTTATTTTTTTTATTCTTTATAATTTTTTTGCAAAATGTTTTTGTATTTTATAAAGTTTATACTTGATAAATGTTTTTTATGAAAAATGTTGAAAATTTGTCTCAAATAGAAAAAGGAGAAATTACAAGGAGGGATTTTATTACTCTTACAGTCACAGGTATGGCTAGTATTGGTACTTTAATAAGTTTTTGGCCTTTGATAGATTCTTTAAATCCTTCTAAAGATGTATTATCTTTATCGTCAGTAGAGGTAGATATATCTAGTATAACAATAGGTAATATGCTAACGGTGAAATGGCAAGGGAAACCAGTTTTTATAAAACATAGAACTAGTTCAGAAGTACAAAATGCAGAAGATGTAAATATAAATAATTTGATTGATCCAGAGGAGGATTTTGTAAGAGTCAAAAAGAAAGAATGGTTAATTGTTATAGGTATATGTACTCATCTTGGATGTATTCCTATAGGAAATAAGGGCGATTTTATAGGAGGATGGTTTTGCCCTTGTCATGGGTCGCATTATGATAGTTCTGGTAGAATTAGAAAGGGTCCTGCCCCTCTTAATCTAGAGATTCCTCCTTATCAATTTATAACTGATACTTTAATTAAAATAGGATAAAAAGCAGCTTTGTTCAATTTCAAGTTAAAAATGAACATTTTGAGATAAATATATAACATGAAAAAGACTAAAAAAATTAAGTACAAAAAAAGCATTTTGATTAAATTCATAGAATGGATTGAATATAGGCTTCCAATTTTTTCTGCTATAAAATATTTTTTACTACATAAAACTCCTAGAAATCTGAATTATATGTGGAATTTTGGTTCCATAGCATTTATTGGTTTATTAATTCAAATTATTACAGGTATTTTTCTTGCTATGCATTATACTCCTCATGTAGATCATGCTTTTGATAGTGTAGAAAAAATTATGAGAAATGTAAATTATGGTTGGTTAATTAGATATCTTCATGCGGTTGGAGCATCGATGTTTTTTATAGCTACATATGCTCATATTTTTAGAGGCTTATACTATGGATCTTATAAAAAGCCTAGAGAATTGTTATGGCATATTGGTTTGATAATGTTTTTATTGATGATAGTAACTGCCTTTTTAGGATATGTTTTGCCTTGGGGGCAGATGAGTTATTGGGCAGCAACTGTTATTACGAATTTATTTACTTCTGTCCCTGTTATTGGTAAGTCAATTACTACATTACTTTGGGGAGGGTTTTCGGTAAATAATCCTACTTTAAATAGATTTTTTGCATTACATTATCTTTTGCCATTTATTTTGTTTTTTTTTGTTTTATTACATATAGGAGCATTATTAGTACATGGTTCTAATAATCCTGAAGGAGTTGAGCCTAAAAAAAAGGATATGATAAATTTCCATCCTTATTATACTATTAAAGATGTTTTTGGATTTGGTATTTATTTTTTGGTTTTTTTGTATTTTGTCTTTTATACACCCAATTATTTAGGGCATCCGGATAATTATATACCAGCTGATCCTCTGGTAACTCCTTCTCATATTGTTCCAGAATGGTATTTTTTACCTTTTTATGCTATTTTAAGGGCTATTCCTTCTAAATTGGGAGGTTTTATTTTGATGTTAAGTAGTATTATAATATTGTTTTTTTTGCCTTGGATAGATAAATCTCAGATAAAATCTGCTAAACATAGGCCATTTTTTAGGGTGATGTTTTGGATATTTTTTTCTGATTGTCTATTACTTGGATATTTAGGAGGAAAACCTGCAGAGCAGCCTTATATTTTGATAAGCCAATGTGCGACTATATATTATTTTATGCATTTTTTGATAATTATTCCTTTTATAGCTTATAGAGAAATCAAAAATTCTTCAATTATGATGAATAGCAATAGTAAAAAAAATAATTAGATAAATAATCAAAATAGTAAGTACGTAATGATACAGAGAGCAAAAATTTTTATCAAAATATTGTTTATTATATTTGTTTGTGGTTTTCAAAATTTATTTGCTGTACAAAATTCTTTAAAGCCTAAAGAAGTTGTTTGGCCATTTGAAGGTGTTTTTGGTAAAATAGATAAACAATCTGCTCAAAGAGGAGCTCAGATATATTTACAAGTTTGTGGTGCTTGCCATGGTATGAAGCATTTATATTATAGAAATTTAGTAGAAATAGGCTTTTCTGAAGAAGAGATTAAAACATTAGCTAAGTCTTATTTAGTAATAGATGGTCCTAATGATGAGGGAGAGATGTTTGAAAGAAATGCCTTGCTTTCTGATCATATAGTATCTCCTTACCCTAATGCAGAAGCAGCTAAATTTGTGAATAATGGAATAATGCCTCCGGATTTATCTCTTATGATCAAGGCAAGACCTAATGGAGCAAATTATGTATATTCTTTATTAACTGGATATCAAGATATTCCTAATGATTTTCAAATTGAAAATAATTTATATTATAATCCTTATTTTGAAGGTATGAAAATAGCTATGGCTCCTCCTTTAGTAGAAGGTCAGGTAGAATTTATGGATGGAACTGAAGCTAGTATAGAACAAATGTCTAAGGATGTAGTAGTTTTTCTTCAATGGGCAGCTGAACCTGAGATGGAACAAAGAAAATCTATGGGATTAAAGGTGACTATTTTTTTAATAATTTTTTCTATTTTGTCATATATTTCTATGAAAAATATTTGGAAGGATATCAAATAAGTAATCGATGATTAAGAATCAATTTTTAAATGCATTTGCTGAAATAAATTTACAAAATATAAAAGATAATTTTTTGTTAATACAAAAGAAAGCTTTAGGAGTAGAAATTGGAGCTGTAGTTAAAGCTAATGCTTATGGTTTAGGAATTAAATATGTAGCTCCCATACTTGAAAAAGCAGCTTGTAGAAATTTTTTTGTCTCATCTTTTGAGGAAGCTTTAGAATTAAAAAATTTCTTGGAAAAGGATTCTAATATTTTTATATTACATGGAGTTTACAGCATTAATTTAGAAGAAGTCATAGTTAATAATTTTATAACAGTAATTAATAATTTAGAGCAGTTAGAGCTTTTATTACAAGCATCTGTAAGAAAAAACAAAAAATTACCATGTATTTTGAATTTTAACTTATCAATGTATAGATTGGGTATATCTGTATCTGAGATAGACGATATCTATAAAAGATATGATCTATCTTCTCTTAAAATCCTATATATTATGGGTCATTTATCTTCTAGCGATGAGAGTGAGTCTCAAAAAAATGAAGAAGAATTAAAAAAATTCATTAATATATGCTCTAAATTTTCAAATAATGTAAAGAAGAGCTTAGCTAATTCTAATGCAATTAAATTAGGATCTAAATATTTTTTTGATCTTATAAGATCTGGATCTGCTATATATGGTATTACAAGATTTTCTAAGGATCATTTGCTAGATCAAGATTTAAAAGAAGTTGTATCAATATATACTCATATAATTCAAATTAATAAAGTCTCAAAGGGAGAATTAATTGGTTATAATGGTACTTTTAGAGCTAAAAAAGATATGATTCTTGCTGTTGTTCCACTAGGATATGCTGATGGATATATAAGAATTTTTAGTAATAATTCTTATGTTTATATTGATTGTTATAGATTGCCTGTTGTAGGATCTGTGTCAATGGATCTATCTATTATAGATGTTAGCTATGTTCCACAAGAATTATTGTTTATAGGTCAAAAAGTTGAAATTATAGGACAAAATCAGAGTATTTATTCTCTTTCTAAAATAGCTAATACAATTAGTTATGAAGTTCTTACTGTTTTAATGTTGAGTAAAAGAATTAGAAAGGTAATAACTTAATTAATTTAAGGTCATTTAAATATGAGGAAAGCAACAAATTTAATCAAAGATTTGGTTCGGAATAGTATTAATATACTAGGTGTAATAGGTTGTTTTGGTGTTTTTTGTTTTCAAGTTTTAAGATGTTTTTTTACTAAGCCTTTTTATTTTAATATTATATTAGAAAATGTTAAGAAACTTGGATTTGACTCTATATTTTTGGTCTTTACTGCAGCGTTATTTGCTGGAGGAGTTCTGGCATTGCATATTTCTGCTAGTATTGAAAATACTGCTATTAGTAGTAATATAGTTCCAGAAATATTATCTCTTTCTATATGGAGAGAACTTGGACCTGTTTTGATATCTTTAATTATTATAAGTAGAGTAGGGTCTGCAGTATCAGCAGAAATCTCTACTATGAAAGTAACAGAACAGATAGATGCTTTATTTGTACTTTCGATTAATCCTATTAAGTATCTCATTACAACAAAAATATTGGCATTAATTTTTACAATACCTATATTAGTTTTTATTGGTAATATTATTAGTATTATAGGTGGTGTAATTGTTAATAAAATTATTTATGATATAGATGTTTATAAATTTTTAACACATATTAGGAATATTTTATCCTTTAAGGATTTTTTTTGTAGTTTTATAAAATCTTTAGTTTTTTCTATAATTATTGCTTTTGTGAGTTGTTTTTGCGGATTTTCTGCTAAAAATGGAGCTCAGGATGTAGGTTTAGCTACTATGAGAGCCGTTGTGATATCTTCTATAGCAATATTTATTGCTAATTATTTAGTTACTTTAACATTGTTTATATAGTGTGCAAAAAGCTTTAATACAAATTCAGGACCTCAGTTTCTGGACTCCAACTAGAGTTATTTTGAAAAATATTGACTTAGAAATTTTTCAGAATAGATCGATTTCTATTATAGGACAATCAGGTTCTGGTAAATCTCTATTACTTAAAAATATAATAGGAATTTTAAATCCTTCTCACGGAATAGTAAAATATATGGGAATCAAAGTGAACAATATTAATTTTGAAAAAAGAAAAGAATTTTTAAAAAATTCAGGATTTCTTTTTCAGTCTGGCGCCTTATTTGATTCTCTTACAATTGAGGAAAATATTAATTTTTTTATCAAAAATAATTTGGATACTAAGCATCAGCTAAATACCAATGAAATAATAGAAATTTTGGACCTTTTAGGATTAAAAAAAAGCATTTTACAATTATACCCTTCAGAGCTATCTGGAGGAATGTATAAAAGAGTAGCTTTAGCAAGAGCTATAGCTCATAGACCTAAAATTTTGTTTTTAGATGAACCAACAACAGGTCTAGACCCTGTAATGAGCAATATGATTGCAAATTTAGTATTGGATTTAAAAAATAATCTGGATATCACTGTAATTTCTGTTAATCATGATATCAAAATTTCTCAAAAAATTGCAGAAGAGATTGTTTTTATTTCAGATGGTCAAATATTATGGCATGGGCCTAAGGACAATTTAAAATTTAGTAAAATTATAGCGTTAGAAGAGTTTTTAAAATTATCATAAATAACATAAAAAATTAATACATATGCAGAAAAAGGTAATTTTTTTATCAGCAGGAGGAACAGGAGGTCATTTTTTCTTGGCATTGACTTTGATGGAGAATATATATCAAAAATCAAAAAATAACTTCAAAATATATATATTTACAGATAATAGATGTAAAAAATATGTTCCTAAAAATTTTCAAGATATTGTGATTATAAATAATAAGCTTAAGTTTAATAACTTAAGTGATGTTTTGGGATCTGTTTGGAGCAATTTTTTTTCTATCTGCAAAATTTTTTACATTTCTATTTTCAAAAAGCCCAAAATGTTAATTGCTTTTGGTGGTTATACAATGTTGCCTAATGTGATATCTGGGATTTTATACAGAATACCTATTATTTTGTATGAAGCTAATTCTGTTTTAGGAAAGGCTAATAGGTTTTTTGCTAGATTTGCTAAATTGATATTGATTACTTATGAAAATACTAAAAAATTAGATAAAAAATATGAATCTAAAGCATATCTAATATCTCCATTAGTTAGTAGCAAAAATATTAAGCAACAAAAAATCTCAAATAAACAAGAAAAAATAGCAAGTGAGAAATTTACAATATTGGTTTTAGGGGGTAGTCAGGGAGCAAAAATTTTTTCTAAGTTAGTAACTGAGGCAATAACTAATTTGGCAGCATATAAGGATGAGATATTTATATTTCAGCAAGCAAAAAAAGAAGATGTTGATTCTTTAGAGTTGATTTATCAAAATATTGGATTTAAATGTCAAGTTAGAGATTTTTTTGACAATATTGCTGAAATATATGCTAAAACTGATCTTGCTATTTCAAGATCAGGAGCGTCTACCGTTGCTGAGATAGAGATGCATAACATTCCTAGTATTTTTATTCCATTACCTTCTGCTATGGATAATCATCAGTATCATAATGTTACCCATCTTGTAAATCATAATGCTTCTTGGAGGATGGAAGAAAAAAAAATTTCTAGTAAAGATATATCAGATAAAATTATAGAGTTAAGATCTGATTTAAACTTGCTTAATAAGACAAAAAATAATCTTCAAAATTTATTTTTTAAGAAAAAACAACACATTTTTGATATAATATCAAAAATAATATAGTAGTAATTTTTGAAATAACTTAAAATCTAAGCTTAAACTGACTAAAATAATTATTATTTACTTTTTTGTAAATTATATTATAAGTGAATTATTGGTTTTATGAGTGTAATAAAAATACTATTTCATATAGTAATATTAATATTAACTGTATCATGTAGTAGAAATGCTATTATAGACAATCCAGTTAGAATAGATGATTTATCTACTCAATTAGATGAAAGAAGAATTCCTCTTTACAATTCTAGATATATAGAAAAAGCAAAAAAGAATTTGGTTGCAGATCAAACTATCAAAACTTTGATGCCTTTAGAATTTGCTGATATCAAGACTCTTTATAAAGAATCTTATCTAACTTTAATTGAACAAGATAAAAAATTTGCTCCAAATCAACTTGGTAATCATAGTAATATTCAAGAAGATAATTCTTATTTAATAGCTCAAATATATGAATTAGAGCAAAAACTTCATAAATTACAAAATTCTAAACAAAATTCTCAAAAATCTAATACCAATAAAAATATTATCTTAAAACCAAAAGAAGATCTTGTATCTAGAACTCCAGTAAAAAAATCTTCTTTAAAAAGTAAAAAACAAACATCTTTTAAGCCTCAGGTCTCACAAAAAATAACAGATTCTTCAAATGAACAGGGTAAAAAATCAACTAATTTGAAGAAAACTCAACCAATTAACAAAACAGAAAAAATTGATAAAAAAAAGGTTGATAATTATAAAAAAAAATCAACATCAAATATAACTAATTCTTCCCTTGTAGCATCTAAATTGGATTCAAAGGATGATAATGTTAAACAAAATTCATCCAAATTTAATGGTATTCAAGTAAAAAATAGTAACAATTTAGCCTATTCTAAATTTAAAAATTCTCCTAAAAAATCTAATACTCTTTCTGTATTGTCTAAGTCACCTAAAAAATTTCAATCTTACAATGTAAGAAAAAAGAATCCTACATTAAAAGCTTCTTTAAAAAATAAGAAAATTCAATCAAAATATAATAATGGGCAAACTAACAGGAAAATAAGGAATTTTCTTTCATAGGCTAGGGATATATTTTGACATTATCTCACATTTTACAAAATCATTTGTTGAATACTCAAGTAAAACTCTTGTTTTAGACATTATTTCACATTCATAAAATATCATAGAGAATATTTTTCTGTAATTCTCTTCTTTATTTTATCTTAATGCATCAACAAAACTCTGAAAATAGAAAATTAAACGGTAAAATAAGCAATTTTTTGTAAAAATTCAATAGATCTCTTATTTTTAGCATTATTTCATATTTTGCAAAATCATTTGTTGAATATTTAAGTAAAACTCTTGTTTTAGACATTATTTCCCATTCATAAAATGTCATAAAAAATATTTTTTTGTGATTTCTTTTTTATTTTATCTTAATGTGCTAGCTCAACTCTGAAAATAGGGAATTGAACAGTAAAATAAGCGATTTTTTTGTAAAAATTAAAAGGATATCTTATTTTTGACATTATTTCACATTCACGTGATATCAAGAAAAAACTCTTGCTGCAATATCATTTTTATAAAAGTAAAAATTCCTATTAAATCCTATAAATGAGCTAGTAAAATACAATTTAACTAGCTCTTAAGAATAAGGATCTTGTTTTCTAACATTATCTCACATAGGAAAATTTCATTTTTGATGAAAAATTTAAATTTTTATTATTATTCAAGATAAAAAACTTGCTTTTGATTAAGACAAATCATACAAGATAAAATAATTTATAATTAGAAAAAATAAATAGGATGAAAAAATTTATATCTTTTCTTATAGTTATTCTTCTTGTGTATTTTATGTACACAGTATTTTTCAATACATCTAAGCAAAGTCTTGCTAATAATTTTACTAAAAATGAGCTTAAGGGTAATTTTCTAGAAAGAACTTTATCTAATATATTGGTTAATATCTTAAATACAGAACAAGGGAAAAAATCGTTTCAAAAATTTTCTGAATTAATGGAGGATAATATAAAAAAAATTATTCCTAAAGATTTTACTATTGATCAATCATTTTCAGATTTAGTATCTTTAGAATATCTAAAAAGCGATCAAAGAGGAAAAGGAGAATGTATTATATGTGGTCAAAATTTTCATGTTAAATACCAAATTATGAATGATAATTATGATATTTTATATGAACAAGAGGAAAAATCTTCTCTTGGAGCCAGTACTAATACAAGAGAAATTAACATGTTAGTTCCTGGTATGAAAATAGGTGAAACTATAAATTCAATATTTAAGTTTCAATTTGGTGAATTTGATGATAAAAAATTTAATGTTAATCAATTTTATAAAATATTCATTCAATTATTAAAAAAGGATCCTCCTTATCTTATGAGTACAGAGGATATTTTTATTTTTGATTCTCAAGTAAGTAATGTAGATTTAGATAAAATTTTATGTGGAGATAAAATTTCTTTTCAATTTAGGATTATTGATCTTTCTACCAAAAAAGTAATTTTTGATTCTCAAAAAACTTTTGTAACAAGTTTTCTAGGAGATACATCATTACCCATAGTTTTTAACTATGCTTTACATAAAAAACCTTTAAAAAGTTTACGCTCTGTTATTTGTGAAGGGAAGCATTTAAAATCTATAAACAGTAATGTAGAAGAAATTTTGTTAAATCTTGAGAAATTAGGTATTTATCATCAAACTCTCTATATGGTAGAATTTTATAACACATCAGTATTAGAAAAGGATTAATTTTTGAGAGTTGAATAGTCTATCTGGATCATATGATGATAGATTTGCTTTTTAGATACTCTTTTTAAGAAATTGAACATGTTAAGGAAATATAGTAACAAAGATGGTATGAGAGATGTTACTCAAGCTCTTTTAGTTCTTAACATTCCAACCAATTTGCCAAAGAAAATTCAAAATAACAAATAATATTAGATTTAAAATAGTAAGATACATAATACCAAATGCTAAATTGCTGTCATTGTAATTTGTTAAACCAAATCTAAAACCATCAATAATGTAGAAAAAAGGATTTACTAGATTAAATTTTTGGAACATAGGTGATAGATTTTTTATTGAATAAAAGGTTCCAGATAGGAATGATAAGGGCATTATGAAATAATTAGTAAAAGCAGTATTTTGTTCAAAGCTTTTAGCAATTAGTGCAGATAAAATTCCAAATTGAGATAGTAATATAGATCCTAAAATAGAAAATAATAGTAAAAAAGTCAGGTTATGAATTTTGTAATTAACAAAAAATGCAAGAGCAATAGCAACGCTTAATCCAACCAATAAGGCTCTTACGACAGAACCTATTATAAAAGCTAATATAATCTCTATGCTGCCTAATGGAGGTGTTAAGATATCTATAATATACCCTAATACCTTGAACATTATTAAAGAAGATGAGCTGTTAGCAAAAGAATTTTGTATTATACTCATTATAATAATTCCATATCCAATAAAATTTAAATTTTGAGGAGAATCTATATTTTTCTTCATTGCTAATGAAAATATTAACAAAAATAATACAGCACTGATCATAGGTCCTAAGATTGTTTGATGATAAACTTTTAAAAATCTTTTTATCTCTCTTAAAGAAAGATAATACATTCCATACCAATTAATTTGCTTTACATTATTGAGTTTCATATAAAAACTATCTTTTATTATTAATAAGCGATTATTATTTCTACAATAAGATTTTATATAGGATAATTTTGTTATTGTATATAATACGTCTAATTTTTAATTATTGACTTGTGATGAAATTTTTTTATTAAAATATTTTCATGGTAAAAATATTGGCTAAAAAGGAATTTTTAGGAGAAAAAAATCTTATTTTGAAAGGTAATTTTATATCGCATTTGGAATATTACATTTATTGGGCATTTATGCCTTTTATATTTGAATGGTTTTTTTCAGACAACCTTGAATATTATACCTCAGTGGTAGCTTGGAGCAAATTGTTTTTTTCATATTCTAAGATATTAGGAGCATTATTTTTTGGATTTTTGGCTATAAAATATTCTCCTTCTAAAATGCTTATTTACAGTTTTCTAGGTCTTACATTTTTTACATTTTTATTGATTTTTGTACCAAAATATAAATCGATCGGAATTTTTGCTACTTATATATTGATAACTTTAAGGGTAGCACAATCTTTTTTTCAAGGAGGAGAATATGTCATATCTAATATTCGTATAATGGATCTTAAACAAAAATCTAATATTTATGAAATTTTAGAACAAAAACTTCCTTATAATTTAACTATTATGTTCGCTATTAGCTTTGCTTATTTGATTCCAACAATAATTAGTTTTTTTTTAGTGAATATGAATCATTTAATTTGGAGAGGAGTTTTAATATTATTGGTAATTGTGATGGTAATCATTTGTTTTACTAGGAATCATTATAGAAATAAAATTGAATATTCATCTGTTCTTAACATTTTTTCGCGAGATTTTTTTAAGAAAAAGATTATAAATTTTGATTTTATAATTAGATTTTTAAGGTTAACTATTTTAAATGCATTTGCATATAGCATATATGTAATCACTTTTTTTTTTATAGATTATTTTTTAGCGGGAATAAATAAAAATTTACAACTCACTAAATTAGTATCTTATAATTCTTACTTGCTAGTTTTAGATATAATCATTGTTTTTTTGTTCACTAAAATTATTATATATTTTAAAATGAATTTGCAACATATTTTGGCATTTTTATCATTATTAACTATCGTAATAATGATTCCCATCTTTAGAATATTGCCAGATTTGAGTTATTATTCAATAAATATGGTTAAAGTTTTTTTTGTGTTTTTAGGAGTTACCACAAGTTTAGTACAAAATGTTTTTAGCTATCAAATAATTAGACATTTACAAGAAAAATATTTAATCCATTCTTTATCCTATATTGTAGGTCATAGACTTGTTGGAGGTTCTATGGCTATTATTATGTGGGCATTATGGAGCAAATTTCATAATACAGATTTTTTGGCAGCAGTTTTTATAATATTAGCTATATTAAATTTGATTGCTGTATTGGGGAAGATAGAACACAAAGATTTTTAAAATTTCTTTTCAAGTCAAAAAAAATTTCTTAAAAATTAAAATCACTTTATTATAAAATTAATATTTTTGCATTTTGAAAACGATATATTTTTATGAAGTCTTGTACTTTGAAAATTACTATACTCATAATTTTATTATTTGAAACTGTTTACGGAATCGAAACCAGAATAAAAGATATAGCCAGTTTTGAAGGAGTAAGAGACAATATTCTTGTAGGATATGGTATAGTTGCGGGCTTAAATGGAACTGGTGATAATTTAAAAAATTCTATTTTTACTGAAAAAAGATTATCTGAATTTTTAGAAAAATTAGGAATTAATTTACAAGGATCTAATATAAATACTAAAAACATAGCTGCTGTAATGGTAACAGCTAATTTACCTCCTTTCTCGCGCCAAGGGAATAGAATTGATATTAATGTGAGCGCTATAGGAGATTCTAAAAGTCTTAAGGGAGGTATATTATTAGCCACTCCATTACTAGCTGCAGATGGCAATGTATATGCTGTAGCTCAAGGAAGTATCTCAATTCATGAGAATAATGAATTTTCACAAAATGTAAAAACAAAAAATCGTTTAATTGAAACTAAAGGTTATGCACAAAATGCTGCTATTATAGAAAAAACTAGTATTTTTGATCTTTCTAAACTTGAAATATTGTTTCTATCTTTGAATTTTCCAGACTTTTCTACAGCTGTTTCAGTAGAAAAAGCTATTAATAATAATATAGTAGGTAATGTTGCTAAAGCTATAGATCCAGGTACAATCAAAATTATTGTACCACAATCTCAAAGAAATAAGCCTATTGAATTTATTTCAAAAATAGAAATTATAAAAGTTACTACAGATATTAAAGCAAAAATTGTCATCAATGAATCTACAGGTACTGTAGTGATAGGTGAAAAAGTTTATATCAAACCAGTTGCAATTGCTCATGGAAATTTAATAATTAATATAGGAGCTAAAAATTATCTGGAAACTATGCCATTAAATGCAGGAGAAGATCAAATAGATATTGTAAATAAAAATATAGATTTACAAAGAGGGACTAATGTTCAACATTTTGAAGAAAACTCATCTCTAGAAGAATTAATAAATGGCCTGAATAAATTAGGGGTTTTGCCCAGAGATATTATAAATATTTTATATAATTTAAAAATGGTAGGAGCTTTAGAGGCTATTATTGAGGTTAGATAACTTAAGAAAGGAAAAGAATATGATTGAATTTATGTCTTCAAGTTTGCATGATTTTTCTTTAAATCATTTAGAACATAAGAATGATCCATTATATCACGTACAAGATAAAGCAAAAATAGAAAATCTTGTACAAAAAGAAATTATTAAAATTTTGATGAAACCTCTGTTAGAAGAATGTTTTACTGTAGAAAATTCTTCTGGGGTCTTAGGAGAATTTATCAAAGAAAATTTTACAGAATTTTTTGTTAATAAAACATTTTTACGCTATGAACAATAATATAGTTCAAATATTAGAACAAAATCAAGATTATTTAACATTAAAATCACGAAATTCTTTCAAAAACATTAATAATGCTGAAAATCCTCATAGTACGAAAACAAAAGTACTTTCTACTAAAAATGGTGAAAATAGTATTTGTGCAGTTGATCCATTGTTTAAAGAAAATCAAACTAGGATTTTAATTAATAATTCTAAATCAACTCATGACGAAACTATTCATGATTTTTCTGCTCAACATAATCAATCTGTTGTATCATCAGATCAGCAAATATTTTTTCCTCATACAATATTAGATGATTTGAAATTATTTACTAAAGATATCATTTTATCTTCTGATATTAAACTATCTAAAACAGCAATAAATGAAAAATTATATAATATAAAAAATGTAGAATCCAAAGTTCACAATGAGTTTCTAAAAGCACGCAGTGCAGTTATAAAAAATACTGAACAGTCTATAGATAAGATCAATTCTTCACTATATTCTGTTATGAAATTAAACAGAGAATTAAATGAAAATCAACAAACAAATTTTGAGATATTTGATGAATTAAAAAAAGAATTGACAGAAATTTCTCAGATAATAGAAATAGAAGTCCAGTTTAACGATAATGGAAGTACAAAAAATATTTTTTCTCCTTTATTGAATGATTATATATTGACTCCAGATTATTTTTCTAGTTTTAAAATTGATATAGCAAATTTTCAATCTCAGCATCCATGTGAAATAGACTTTGGTTCTCTTGAGATCTCATTAAACGATTATAATCACAATTCTTTACATAGTTCAGTATTAGATCTAAACAAAATTAAAGAAATTAACTCAGGTGGTAATTTAGTTGCTCTTTTACAGGCTCCAAAAATATCTAAAAAAATTTTTCAAGAATTTAAAGATTCAATAAATTTAATAATAGAATATATTAATAAAGCTTCTAATCAAAATATATTGCATTTGCAAAGTGAAATACAAGGCTTAAAAGTTCTTGAAATTAATGATCCTTATGACTTAACAAAAGATCCTATTGAAATCTTTTTGGTTAATCATCAAGATGGTTCCTATTACACATCTGATAAGAAAAACTTCATTACTCAAGCAAAGATAACTGATATTTGGGGAGTAAAAGCTGAAGAAACTAAAATTTCTCATTTAATAGAAGCTTTGAATTATGAGTTAGATTTTAAAGCTTCCAATTCTCAAGTGAAGATCAAAAGTTTAGAATTGGGTAATGAATATTCAATTAATAATCTTGTATTAACAAAAAATTTTCCTAATCAGAATTTAATTCTTGAAATAGAAGGAAATAAGCTAAATCCTGTACATGTTAAGATTAAAAGCATTTCTTATAAAGATCAGATGAACCAAGAACAAATATTAGATTTAAGAGAAAATGCATCTCTAAAGATAGATGTTGAAGATTCTTCTATCATTAATTTAGGCAGTTTAAAAGATATTAATCAAACGGATCTTAATATAGAGTTAGCAATTTTGTCAAAATCTGGAGAAGAAATTTCTGTAAATAATGTAGTCTTTAATATTGATGATTTAAAATCAACTGAAAATCAGTATTTTTCAGCAAGTAATCAATCAACTGGTGAAGATTTGCTAATTTTACAACAGGATGTACCTTCTATAGAGACTAAATTTATATCTTTAAATGGGAGTGATGTTAAAGGTTTTTTAAATATGCAAATAAAGAATTCTTTTAAAAAGAATTATTCCTTATTTGTAAATGATTCGTATAAATTTTTAGAAAAAAATGGTTTTAATGATCTGTTATATCGTAATCCACTAGACAATTTTCAATTGGAAATTAATCAAGATCTTTTATCATCTATAGAGAAAATATCTATACTTGAAATGAAAAAAAAGGATTCAGTTGATCAAACAATTAGTGCTGGGTATGAAGTAAAAATTATATCTAATTTTTTTTATGAATTAGGCAATTTGTTAGAAGGTCAAGCATTAGAGGAGCAAATAAGTAATAGTTCTTATAAGATTCACTATGAATATAGTGAATCTAAAAAACGATTTGAGCAATCTATAAAAGATCTAAGCATTAGTTTAGAGCAAAATTCGTCAGAAGAGAACAGTCTTACAGAAATTAACAATCTGATGTACATAAATCATCAAATATATTCTAATCATGCTGCATTACGTATGTATTATAAGCTTCAAGAGGATTTTCTTAAAACAATTTCTGGTTACTAATATGAATTATATTTTACCTATTTCAAGTGATACTAATAAAATAGTTACTTCTAATCAAATTGCTGCAAATGATAGCATTAAAAAAAGTATAAAGTCTAGGCAAAATCTTATAGAAACTATGGATGCTAGCTCTGAAAATAAAATTAGTAATGAATTAAGAGAAACAATAAATCCTCAACAAATTTATACTGTTGATAAAGCTATATTGTCATATAAAAATTCATTTCACAAAATGCCCATCATATCAAATGTCTTAATATCTTCTTTAGAGGCACAAGAAAATATTGCATCAAGATTAGAACAATTAGTAGTAGAAACAAAAATTGCAATGATTGCTCCTATAGAGAATCATAATTTTGATAATTTAAAAATACAAATATCTCACAATAGAGATGAATTTGTTAGTATTATTTCTACAAAAAAAGATCAGAAAGCAGTTTGGGGAGGTTTAAATAATACAGATCCTATAAGAAAAGTGAATGAAAATTTTATAATTCTCAATCAAATATTTGAAGATAAAAATATTTTAAATATAGGAGGAGAAAAGATAAAAGTAGATTGTTTGTCTTCTTTTACAAAACCTATTCAAGAATTAGTCAGTTGGTTTAATGAAATGAATAAGAATCTTGATCAAACAAATTTAAGAAGAGAAGATTTGAAAGATGATGTAGATATTTTAGATAAGATAATTTATGACATTTCTTTGATTAAAAAAGAATTATTAACAGAAAAAGCAAAAGTGGAAAAGATAGTTATTCCAGAAATTCAAAAATCAGAAATAAATGCTCTAAATATTATAAATAGCCAAAAAGAAGATTTCTTATTCATTTTAAGTAAAATACATAATGATGAAAATGCAGTCAGATTACAATTTTCTTTGCATCAAAAATTTCTTCAGCTTGTTAAAGAGCAAATTGAAAAACTTTTTTAGAGTAATAGTTTTGGTGGTTTTTTTATCAAGAAGCTCTGTAAATCCTGACCATTCAAGGCTAATATGTAAGGCAAATTTGTTTATAAGACATTTTTTGGTTTGTAATATATTTTTTTTGAAGTTTCAATAGTTGTCTCTCCGATCGAATCAGCGAAATAATTCTCAGTCCCAATAGCAAAATTATTTTTTCTGTGATATTCCTTTTAATAAATTTACAAGAGTAGATGTGGATGTTTTGGTGAATAAACCACTAATAGATATAAGTGATTATTTTCTCTATTAAATTCTGTTAAAGCTGAGTTCAAAATATTACAAATATCATTAAAGACATTTTTTGCATGAACAATATTTGCTCTTGAGTAAAGAATTTTCTATATTTAGGAACAAAAACAATACTAATATTTAGAAATATTTGATATGTCTTGAGCCTTATAATTTATGTTGCATAAAATAATATTTATATTAAAAGTTGTTTTTTATGTAATACAATATATTACATGCCAATGTAACTTATATAAAATGCAAATTTTAAAAATAAGAAAAAATATATAACTATTACAAAAGAGTAATTTTGGCTTCTAGATAAACAATTTGGAGCTGTAAAAATAGTTATAATAAAAATTTTATGGATATTGTCTTATCAGTATCATATAAAGAGAGAATCTTTTATGACAAAATGAAGATTTTATAATGAGGTAAAAAATATTTTTAGTTTATTTATATTGTAACAATTTTAGATTTTTTTCCTATTAATATTGTAGGGATCCTCTTATTACTTTTTTTGTAGAGCATTCTTATTATACTAATGTTTAAATTTGTATAATGCGTAAAAAAATTTTTTATTTTTATTCAATAACCATTTTAAATGTTTATTTGAAAAAATGAAGATTTAAAATTTTTAAAAACATTTTATGAAGTCTATAAATTGTATTAGTTTTTTATAAGTAGTAAATGTTTTTACAATAATTACACATTAAATATTCTGAATTTTTTATAATAACTTTTGTTTAATGATATTTTTTTATAAAATTATTTTTGTGAAAATTAATATAGACACAAGTAATGTAACATGTTGATGAGTCATATAAATTCAAGATTAGAAAAACCTTATATCTTATCAAATGAAGTTTATAGATTAATTTTAGAAATTGATTCTTATAGTAAGTCTTTGCAGATACTTAAGAGAAATTTTATTGGGATGAATTTGAATAAGGCTAGAGTAATAATTCTTTCTACCTCATCTGCTGGAAGAATGGACAATATTCAGTTAAATAATAAAGAAGTAAAAAGACTTTATTATAAAAAAAACTCTCATAACTGTGTTTTGAAAAGCAAAGATGATAAAGCTGTTTATAGTTATATGAATATTTTAGAAAAGATTTTTGTTGAATTTAATAATATGTCTATACAAGAATCTACTATTTTACAAATTCATAAAGATGCTTTGATGTTTAGTGTACAGGATTTTAGCCTTTTAGGTAATTATAGAAAAAATATTAATTTGATGGATAAGGCAGATGGTAATTCTCAAAATGCAAAAGCTGATTTAGTTAGTCAACAAATGTTAGAATTAATCAATTGGTTTAATTGGGCTAATAAAAAATATAATTCATCATTAGTGATAGCAAATTTTATTTTTGAGTTTTTATCTATTCAACCTTTCCAAGAAGGAAATATTAGAATGAGCATGTTATTAACTCATTTAATGTTGTTAAAAGTAGGACATTTTTTTTCTCTTATCAATTCATATGAAAATTTGATAGAAAAATATCAACAACAATATCAAGATGCTTTAGAGCAAAGTCAAAAAAATTTGAAAACTGATCAAGAAAATATTCAGCCTTGGGTAATGTTCTTTTTAACAATTTTAAGAGAACAAGCTCAAAAATCCATAGAATTTTATGAAAAGCATAATTGCCATGAAATTGGCTTATCAAATAAGCAGGAAATTATCTTTAAATGTTTTAAAGATAATCAAAAAGAATATCTTACAAGAAAGAATATTTTAGAGGAAACAAAATTGAATCATAGAACAGTTGAAGCTTCTTTGAAGAAACTTTTTACTTTAGAGTTAATTACAAGATGGGGAGCAGGAAGAGGAGTTAGATATAAATATAATGTTATTGACTGATTATGATAATTTATACATAAATAATCCTGTATTTTGGGTTACAATTTTATTAGTTGAAAAATTTATTAAAATTACTTGAGATATGCTATCAGATCAAGAACTGTATTTTTTAATAGAATTGATTTTAAATTCAAATATAAAGGATTTCATGGTTCTATACATAAAATTCAAAAAAGGTCATTTTTTACTCAATTTGATGCTAAAAATGATATCATAAGATAGTTTATAAATATGTTAACAGAAAAATATTTTGTAAATATTTTTTCTACTTAAAAAGAAGATGTTGAAGCATTAAAAGTAGGTGAATTTGTTTTTAATTTTTGAAAAAATTTTTTTAATCATTCACCACTTGAAAGATCAAGATCAAAAGATTATAAATTTTTACATATAAATAAATATATTATTTTTCTACTTTAAACATTATTGAAAGTGACTACTTCTTTATTACATATTTGAGAAAAGGAAATCTCAAGTTCATTTACTTTTTTTGTTACAGAGTCAAGAATTTTACTTGAAGAATCTTTAAAGCTGTAATTTTGAAGATCTTTTTTTAGAACAAAAATTTTTTCTTTAAAATTTTCAAATATATTTTGTATATTCTGTTTTTTAGTTATCAAATTATAGTCCGCAGTAATCACTTCATTAACTTTAGCTAGTAATGTATTTAGCTTTTCTTGTAATTTATAATAAGCCTTATGTTTCTCTTGTTCTTTATTTTTTACTAATTGAGATACTCTGGAGTTAATTCTTTCTTTTTGAGTGATTTTTAGATCCCAGGCAAGACCAACTAGTTTTAGGCTATAAATAATCCATTTATGAATATCCAGAT
Source organism: Rickettsia sp. (assembly GCA_015657545.1). Lineage (GTDB taxonomy): Bacteria > Pseudomonadota > Alphaproteobacteria > Rickettsiales > Rickettsiaceae > JADHZC01. Next base: position 3,781 of record JADHZC010000007.1, on the reverse strand, counting down.
GGTACCATTTAGAACCATTTCTATAATCATTCGGAAAAGCATGATGAAAATTATGCCAATTTTCACCTAATAAAAATGGAGCCATCCACCAAATATCCCTTGAAGTACCAGCACTATATTTTTGAGAACCAAAAAAGTGACATATAGAATTCACACAAAAAGTCATTTCTTGTTGTAAAGCTCTTCCAAGTCCAACAAAGAGAAAAAAACTATATCCCATAAAAGCGCTTTGAAACAACAGAACTCCTAATAAAAATGGAAAAATTAAATTCATGAACAGAACACATTGCCAATAATATTTAAGTTGGAATCTTAAAATCTTATTTTTTCCTAATTTTTTTATTGTAATTCTGTTTATTGATTTAAAACTACCTTCTCCTACAAGCATCCAACCAATATGCGACCACAAAAAGCCCATTATTTTGCTTTTATATCTTAGAGGTGTATGAGGATCTTTATCAGTATCTGTAAAACTGTGATGGTCAATGTGATTTGAAACCCATGAAAGTATAGGTCCTTGCATAGTACCAGAGAAAAACATTGCTAACAAAAATTCTACAATTGGATGAGCCTTAAAAGATGCATGAGCCCATAACCTATGTACACCAACACCTACTGAAATATTTGCTATATAATATCCCAGTAAAAAAATTATTAGATGTAAAATTTTCAAATCGAAGTTGAATACATAATGAATCAACAAACATAATAATAAAATTGGATATATAACCAATACTAAACAGGACAGTATATTAATGTTTAAGGATTTAATGTAATTTACGATTTTCATAAAAACAAATACCATAGCCAAATTAAAAAACAAACACTCCATTATGAAAAGAGAGCGGGTAAAGGGATTCGAACCCTCGACTTTTACCTTGGCAAGGTAACACTCTACCGCTGAGTTACACCCGCCTTGTAATTAAATTTAATTACGTAGCTCCAAACAATATAGCATATCATAAAAAAATTCAAGAAAAAATATGGTAACAATACTATTTAACTATTAAGAAATCATTTTTATTTGGATTTATCATCAAGAAAAGATTTACTTTTACTAAATAGCAAATTTAGTAAAAAAATACTATCTAAAAATTTTTGATCAGAATTTCCTAATTGTTCATAGATTTTTTTGTTTAGTATAGATAAGTTAGATAAGTCTTTTTTAAGCATGATATTTCCATCTCCTAGAAATTTAATTTTTTTTATTAGATCTAAAGCGGAAATACTATTGATCTTAATTTGTTCATAATCAATTACAATATTAGACAATCCCATTGTTTGTAATACTTTAATTAGTACCTCTCTTTTTATAGGAGGGACAATATGTAAAGAATGATTTTCATGATATTTTGTTTCGAGATCTGTAAATTTTCTATACAAATTCATTAAGCTTCCTTCTCCTAATGTTTTAGCTATAAATACTCCTTTTTTAGTTAGAAGATCCCTAATTTTAATCAAAAATTGATTGAGATTGTTAATAAAATGCATAGAGAATGGTAATATGATTAGATCATATATGTTATTGTCTTCAAATATTTCATCAGAAAATTTAAATATTATAGTTTGAGAATTAATTTCTTTCTTAATTATTTTTGCAAATAATTCATCATAATTATCTAAAATTAATATTTTATCAAAATTACGTTGTAATAATTTTACTCTTTTTATGAGGTCTTCTCTTATTATTTTGTAAAAATTACTTTTCTTTATATTATTTTTAGCAAAATTTTTATTTCGTTTAAAATGTTTAAAATTAAATAACAATTTTTTATTTTGATTGAATTAATAATTCAAAGAAATATTTCTTCATATAATTATCAAAAGTTTTTACATCATTTTCTTAAAATTAAAAAGGAAAATCTTTTGTATTTTTTTGTAGAGTTTTATTACTGTATAGCATATTTTTTGATGCAGGAGAAATTAACTTTTTTCATATATTAATTTGTAAACAATTTTTTTAGTTTCTTAAAATTCTGATTTTATATATCTCTCAGAGATACTATAAAATTACTATATTCTTTCGATAGCTCTTTTCTTCAAGCTTATTCCTTTGAGGACGAGTAGTTCACTTATGTAAATATTAAGAGTTTTCTTAAATTGAATAAAATTAGATTGAGTAGAATCACATTTACCAATTTTTATAAAAATTTCCTCTTTAGTAATATCTTATTGCATATTTTTTCTACTTCAATTTATTAGAGAATTTAATTTTTTTAAGATCTAAATTTTCGGTATAATATCTAATATAAGTTCAAAATTTGATATTAGCTTGTGTATTTCAAAGCATTTATCAAGGAATCAACTATCTCATTAATAGTGAATTTTGGGATCCAATTTAAGATTTCTTTAGCCTTTGTATTACTTCCATAGATTTGAAATATTTCTCCCTCTCTTGGTGGAAAAACTTTACATTTTATTTTTTTATTTATATTTTTTTCAAATTTTTCTATTACAGATTTTGTAGATATAGCCTCACCAGAGGAAATATTAAATATTAGGTGATTAACATTATTTTTATCTAGAAATGATAAGGATTTTTTATATGCATTTACTAAATCCATTATATGTACATAATCTCTTTTACTATAACCATCATCAGTAAGAAATTTATTCCCAAAAATTTTAAGATAGCTTTGCTTTCCTGAAATGGTATCAGTTATTGCGGTTAGTAAATCTCCGCTTTTAGGAGTGTTTACTTTGATTGTTTGACCTACAATATTAAAAAATCTTAATGAGAGGGATTGTATATTTCCTCTTAAAGAAACGTCTTCTAAAATATTTTCACAAAATTTTTTTGCCTTTCCATAAGGAGAGGTTGGATTGGTAAGGGATATATCTTCAAATATAGGTAAAGTTTTAGGATCACTATATACCGCAGCAGAAGAGGAGAATATAATATGTCTAATATAGAATCGCTCCATCAGTTGCAATAAATTTAGCAAAGATATTACATTATTGTAATAATATGCTAAAGGTTCTTTAATTGAAGTAGTAAGATTCTTCAAATCTGCAACATGAAGTACATATTTTATATCTTGATTTTCTTCAAAAATGTTTTTTAAAGATTTTGAATCACATAAATTACAATGATAAATGTTTTGGGCTCCAATTTTTTGGGCAAGAAATAGCTCTATCTTTTTGTTACATATTAAGTCTACAATAACTATTGTATAGAATTTAGATAAAAAATATGCAAGATGTGACCCAATATATCCCAAACCACCAGTAAGTAATATTTTTTCTTTCATTTTTAGGCTAAAAAATCTTAATGAATTTTTAGTCATCAAGTTTATTTATTTTTTACAATAAATCAAAAGAATTTTTAAAAGCTACATCATATAATAGATGGAGGTGATACTTTCAATCTCCTTCAGGGGATTGAAAGTATCACAAAAGGCAAATGTAGAAAATTAAAATTCAAAAAAAGGATTTAGTAACGGCAGTGTGTATTTAACAAGAGATCTAAGACATAAAACAACAAGACAGATAGTAAATTTTTGCGTATTAAATGGAGTAAATAAAATATTTGTAGGGAATCCAACAGGAATAGAAAAGAGAGATACAGGAAGAAAGCATAATCAAAGAATATCCCAATGGGAAAGAAAAGACATTCAATATATAAAGGAGAAAGCGTCAAAATATGACATAAAGTGCTTCACGGACTCAAAAAGAGGAACATTAAGCAACCTGTCCAAAATTCCAAGAGAATTAAAAAGGGTGAAGGGAAGGAATTGATTGTGTAAGAGCTGTGAATTTGCAGGCCACCAATATTTAGTAG
>JADHZC010000001.1:154020-201587 GCA_015657545.1 Rickettsia sp. | reverse complement strand
AAGTAATGAATAAAATTCTCAAATTAGATATTATTTGTAGTATTAAATAATTCTATAGATGATACATAATTTAAAAAACTATTAATTAAAGAAAGTTCATTTATTAAATTGTTTAACTGTATTCTCGTTTCACCATATTGGCCTTAGGCAATTGCATTGACCTTTCATCTGAGAGAACAACGCTTATACTCCATTTATTATCATAAAGTTCTCAATTTTGGACTAGTCCTGAAATATTCTCAATTTGCAAAAAATTACCAATATTAGTTGAAATTTTAGATTGCAAATTCTTATTTAAATTGTATTCAGTGATATACAAGAGATTGTCACTTTGCACTACAAGTATTTGAATTGTATCAGTCCCAATTCAATCCATTTTTGTTACGTTTGCAGAAAAAACATTTTTTATCTCAGTCAGAGTATGTCTGTTAGCAATATCACAAAAACTTATTCTACATTACTCGGCTTCTAAGCAAATAATTTGTTCAAGAAACTATAACAAAATAAAAGAAAAAAATTCTTGAACCTGTAATAACTATAAAAAAATTTTTGTAAAAATATTAACTCTAAGATAAATGCCAAAATTCATGACATTTCAGAATTAAAATATGTAGACTAATAATTACTGTACAATAATTCGAAATTATTACAAAATTTTTCAACAAGATTGTTGCTTATTACACCTAAAAACTATTTTTTAGTTAAAAAGGCACAACACAGAAAATATTCACAAAGAATTTCAAGAATAAATAATGCCCTAACATTATAAAAGAGAAAAGAATTTCTAATAAGCTTGACAAAACTTACTCTCCCATGCAACAAAGCATAGTACCATCAGCGTCACGAGGCTTAACTTTCGAGTTCGGAATGGGATCGCGTGTTTCCTCTCGCACCATAATTATCAAGCCAATTAGAAATTCTTGTAAGACATCCTCATTTTATCAAAAAAATATTATTTGTCAAAACAAAATATAGATTAAATATTATTGTTTTACACAAATCTGCTTTACTAAATCATTTTGTAAATCAATTTCATTATTTTTAACAAAAAATTTTAAAAAATGTAAAATATTTTTTGCATATAATGAACTACTATCGTGAGATATACGACTAGCTAAATTACTGTAACCGATAATCTTTATATTATTTTTATAAATTACAGAATCTTTCTGAGAAAATTCTACATTCCCTCCATAAGCAGTAGCAGAATCTAAAATCACAGCATTAGTTTTAACTGCAGAAAATACTTTTTTTGTTATTAAGATAGGTGCCTTAGCATTAGGAATCTGAGCAAAAGTCAGTATAACATCAAATTGCCCTATATTGTTAAACAAAAAATCTTCTTGCACTTTATGCTGATCCTCCCCTAAATCACTTGCATATCCAGATTTATTTTCAGCATCTTGTATTTCTCCAGGATGTAAAAATTTTGCTCCTAAACTTTCTACTTGTTCTTTTGTGCTATATCTTACATCATAAGCCCAAACCATAGCTCCCAAACGTTTTGCAGTAGCAATAGCCTGTAATCCTGCAACTCCAGTACCCAAAACAAGAACTTTAGCAGGAAAAACAGTTCCTGCAGCACTCATCATCATAGGAAAAGAGCCAATACTTTCAAAACAAGTTTCTATAACAGCTCTATAACCGATTAAATTATTTTGAGAAGATAATGCATCAATATTTTGCAATTTACTAATTCTTGGTACAAGATTCAAAGAAATCAATGTAATTTCATTTTTTAGTGCAATTTTAATATATTCTTCATGCAAAAAATGTGAAAACATACCCAAAATTATTTTATTCTTATTACCATGAACTAATTCAGGAAATATGTTATTTTGTTTAGCCGAAGGAGATATTTTGCATATAAGATCTGCATTATCAATGATATCTATATTACTAGGTAATATATTAGAACCTGCTTTTAAATAATCTGAATCATAAAATCCAGCATCAAAACCAGCACCTTGTTCTAAAAAGATCTGATGACCAGCATCTTTTAATAGAGCAGTTGTCTCTGGAGTAATTGCTATTCTTTTTTCATTATCATATGTTTCTTTTAAAAATCCAATTTTCATATTAATATATAATGACTGATTTAACAAAAAACTCATTATAAATGCTATAACTAATCTAAACAAGATTTATCAAAAATAATATTAAAATACATATAGAAATATTATGCTTTAAATGGTAATTTAACATTTATTAAAAAAATAAAAATTAAGCAATTTTTAAAAAAATGAAATTGTTATATAAAATAAAATTATTAAAATATTTTTTGCTCCTAATATTTTCACTAACATTTTTGAATGGAGAAAAAAAAATATTTGCTAATAACGAAGAGCAAATTTTCAACAAAATGCTAACTTTTTTATTAAATTCACAAAATGTTGCAATGGATTTTATCCAAACAGACTCTAATGAAAATAAAAGTTATACTGGCACAATGCTAATATCAAATGGCAAAAATTTTAGAGTTAACTATTACTATCCAGCATCTTTTTTAATAGTAGGAAACGAATATAATGTATCAATTTATGATTATGATATGGACAGCGTTTTAAGATTAAGAGGAGAAGAATATTCAAATATATTTTTTTTAAGAGATTATAAAGAATTTACAAAAAATTTTACAATAAAAAAACATAGATTAAAAAAATCTTTGGAAATATTTGAAATTTTTAACAAAAAATTACAAACATCTGTGAAATTAGCATTTGATATAAAATCAAAAGAGCTAAAAACTTTAGAAATAAAAGAATATGAAAATGAAATTTTTACTAATTTTACCAAAGTTCAAAAAATTAACTTCGCTGATAAAGAATTATTCTTTATCAAAAATCCAGATAGATTTGGTCCTCCGAAGAGACTAAATAAAAAAGATTTAAAAAATTTTTATAGATAAACAAAAATCTATAAATTTTTACTTGTACAAAACAGAAAAAAATATTATCTTCTAGCTTGCTAACTTTAGGGTATAGAATTTTGTTCAATAGGTCAGATTTGAGAAAAAGCAGCCAAAATAAAATTCATAGGTCTATTGTTAGCAACATTAGGGAAAATTTTTAATATGAACAACTATAAAAATTTCACACAAAAATATAGACCAAAATCCTTCAAAGAGTTAAAAGGGCATAATATTTTAAAAAAATCACTTTCTAATTCCTTCATTGAAGGCAAAATATATCATTCTTACATATTTACTGGCAGTAGTGGAGTTGGTAAAACTACTGTGGCTAGAATTTTAGCTAAAACTTTAAATTGTCCTAATAGTACTAGTGAAGAAAATATATTGTTACCTTGTAATATTTGTAAAAATTGTAATTCTATTGCAAAATCAAATCATCCAGATGTTTTTGAATTTGATGCTGCTAGCAAAACAGGAGTAGATGATATAAGAGACATTATTTCAAATACAGAATTTTTACCTATAGCTGCAAAATATAAGGTATTTATAGTAGATGAAGTACATATGTTGTCTAAAAATGCATTTAATGCTCTTTTAAAGATAATAGAAGAGCCTCCAGAATATGTAATATTTGTTTTTGCTACTACAGAAATTAATAAAATTCCTGATACAATTGTATCAAGATGTAATATTTATGAATTAGAAAAATTAACATACACTCAAACAAAAGAACTAATTTTAGATATAGTAGAGCAAGAAAAGATTGAAATAGAAGACCAGGCATTGGAAATATTATCCAGCAAATCAAACGGATCTGGAAGGTTAGCCGTGATTTATTTAGAGCAAATTGCCAATTTTCAAAATACTAATAAGATTTTGGCTAAGGATGTAACCACTGTAATGGGAATAGAATCTACATCAACACTTATAAAATTACTAAATTTGATAGAACAAAAAAATAGCAAAGAAGCTATTGAATTAGTAAAAACTATATATATAAAATCCAATAGCATAAATATTTTTTTATCATCTTTATCAGACTTTATAGCTGAAATAATAAAATTTAAAATGATAAAAGAATATAACAATATTTTATATAAAGATTACCAAACAGAAATTACTGCCTTATCTCAAAAGATAACTAATGAAAAATTGAGCATTTTATGGCAAATTTTCAGTCAATCATTAAATGAATTAGAGAAATCTCATAATATTTTATTATTTCTAGAAATGAACATAATAAAATCTATATTTTCAATTTCTTTACCTGAGATATCTAATACTCAGCCCTTAAAAGATCAAGACACAAAAACCTCCTACATAGAAAATTACCTTTCTGAAAATAATATAATTATAAATTTTATAAAGTTCGTACATTCCCGAAAAGAATTTGAAATATATTATTCATTATTAAATAACATGGAATTTTCTCTAGAAGGCAATATTTTGCATATTTCTACAAATCTTGATTTATACCAAAAATCTTCCTATGAAGCAATGAATGAGAACAGTAAATTAACTGAAATAAAAGATTTATTCAAAAAATTCAATCAATCATCTCAATTGCAAATAAATTTCATTAAAAAAAATAATATAGAAAATTTAAAATCTAAAATTATACAAGAAATATTCCATAAAGATGAAAATTTTCAACTTTTAAAAAAAGAATTTGATGATGTAGAGATATCAGATATAATTTTAGAAAAAAATTAAATTAAATATTTAACTTATTATAAGGTATATTCGTCATGAATTTAGGAAGTTTTTTTAAACAAGGACTAGATTTAAAAGAAAAATTTTCAAATCTACAAGAAAATTTTCAAAAAAAGATATTTGAAGGCCAAGCAGGAGCTGGTTTGATATCTGTTAAAATCAAAGGTAATAAAGAAATATTATCAATAGAAATTTCTGATACCGTATTATCTAAAGAAGAAAAACCTGTGTTAGTAGATTTATTAATCGCAGCTATAAATAACGCTCAAGGAAAATTAGATAAAGAATATAAAGAATATTTTGGAAATACGATAGGAGATATTCCAGGATTAAACAATTTTACAATTCCAAATCTGAAATAATAAATAATAAAATGTTAGAAAAATATTCTAATGATCTTGATATAATAGAAAAATTAATCTTTATGTTTTCCAAATTGCCTGGTCTTGGAACAAGATCAGCAAGAAGAATAATTTTGCATCTATTATCTGATAAGGAAGTTAGAATGAAATCTATATTAGAAGCGTTAAATTTAGTATTTTTGAATGTGAGAATTTGTGAAATTTGTAATAATATTTCTGAAAATTCTTTATGTAAAATTTGCAGTTCCAATAACAGAGATAAGTCAATTATTGCTATAGTAGAAACAGTCGCTGAACTTTGGGCATTAGAGAGAAGTGAAATTTTTTCAGGTACATATCATGTATTAGGAATAAATTCTAAAAAAACAGATAATATGGATTACAACAGACTTGGATTAGACAGATTATTAAAAAGATGTAAAGAAAGCCAAGTAGATGAAATAATAATAGCCACAAATGCTACTTTAGAAGGACAAACAACAGCATATTTTATCACAGAATTTTTTAAAGATCATAAAATAAAAACTTCAAGATTAGCTAACGGAATACCATTTGGAGGAGAATTAGATTACTTAGATGAAGGTACAGTATCAGCTGCTTTATCAAAAAGATATTTAATGTGATTTAATGTAAATTAAATGTGATTTAATGTGATTTAATGTGATTTAATGTAAATTATTTTTGTGATTATTTTTCTGTTTATATCAGCCTAGACTCACATTATTTAAAATAAAAACAAGAGAAACAACTAAAAAAGACTTTAATTATAAAGAGTTTGCTGCTTTAAATAGTCAAAAAGATGTGATAAAATGATAAATTCTTCTATTCTTTACCATTTGATGGTATTAACGATTTTTTACATATATAAAATTAATTTTATATATGTATTTGTCACTCATGTTTAAAGAACAAAATAGATAAAATATTATTTTTTCTTGCATCAACCCTAATGTTTAGTATAATATTTTCGTATTATTATAAATTATTTTGAGGACTTAAATATGCATTTCTACAAAATTTTGATGACAATTTGCTCAATATTTTTAATGACTATAACATACGCAAAAAATGTTGAAATAAGTGAAATAGCTAATAAACAATCTGATACAAGTAATTCAAAAAATAATACTTTTAATAAAACAAAAATTCATAATAATGATAAACTTAATAATAAAGATAAATATGATACGACTAATTCTAGCCAGTCTCCTAGTTTAGATGTTTTTAAGAAAGGCGAATCAGAAATTACTGTAAAAAATGATGTTTTACCTAGATCAGATTTTACAATGAATTCAGAAATAAAGAACAATAGCGGTGATCCTAATGCAGAAATTTCAAATAAATCTGAATTTAAAACAAGCGATCAAAATAGAAATACACAACAAGAGTCTAATAAGTCCAATTCTAATACTAGTATCAGTGATGATAAGTGCAAAACGAATGATGAAAAAATAATACATCCAACAGAAAAAAGCATCTTAGTAAAAAAATTTGAAGATATCAAAAACATTTTCTCAAATAAACCATTTGTAATAGAAAATGTATGGGCAAGACCAACAATGGGTAAAAATAAGAATACGGCTATATATTTTAAAATTTTTAATAATTCTAAAAAAAATGACATAATAATTAAATCAGCATCTGCTGAATCTATATCTGATAGGGTAGAGTTACATGATAGCTTTGTAGATGAGAATGGAATTAGCAGAATGAGAACTGTTGATAGTTTAGTTATTCCTAAAAATTCTTCTATTGAGTTAAAGCCTGGAGGTACTCATGTAATGGCTCTTAATCTTAAGAAAAAACTTGTAGCTGGAGATAAATTTGATTTGACTTTATATTTTTCTAACGGGAAAAACACTAAAGTTGAATGTGTTATACCTAATAGAAAAGTTAACAATAAATAATATTAAATTTTATGCAAACGTTTCATTCAGAAATTTATTCTTTTATAAAAAAAAATAACTTAATTACCATTATAAGTTTTTATATATGCTTAAATATTTCTTCTAAAATAAGGATTGAATATGGTTTAGTACCGATCACTTTTCAAACTATAGCATTAATGGGAATAGGTTATTGTACTAGACTCAAAGAGTCTCTAATAATAGTTTTGATGCATATAGCATTAGATAGATTTCCACTTTTGGTTGCAATGTCCCCTTCTACTGGCTATTTATTAGGATTTGTACCCTTTATATGCTCCATTCAATTGGTAAAACACTATATGCCTAAAGAAAAATTCTTTTCTCAATTCATAATGCTTTTGGTATCTAACTTAGTTTTATTTTCAATAGCTGTAGCTTTTTTAAGAATTTTTTACATTCCCTCTATAAAACTCGCTTTATATGAAGGAGCATTGAAATTTATTCCTACAGCTTGCTATAAAGCAATCGCTGTATTATTTTGCTTCAAATTAAATTCTTTACTCTTTACAAAACAACGGTAATCCAAATTTATGAATTATCGTTCATATATCTTAAAACATAAGAATTTTTCTTTAAACTCAGAAGATTTGTTATAGAATTTCTAAATTACTAAATAATTTTATTAGATATAAAGAATAATATAATTAGATTCTAAAATTTTTCACTATTTATATCAAAAGTAAAGAAAGTAAAATTTTATTATTTTCGTTTTACATTACACTAAATAAGTGAACCACTATCCTAAAGCTCTGGAATTTTTGCATTTAACATTATAATAATTCATTTCTAAAAATGAGCTTTTATCATTAAGTAACATAATCCAAAAGTAAATTTGTCTATTACAAATCATCTTTCTCCTTAAAAGGTAAAAATTTTAGCATTATAACTAATAATCTCTTATTAAAAGATTTTTATAAATAATTTCAATTAACAATTATAAATATTGCACATATAATTATGTTTTGACAAATAATATATTTTAGAATTAGTAAGAACCTGATTTAATTTTATAACTCTTTCATTTGTATTTGGGTAATAAAGTTTCTATGTTAAATTATGTTACAAAAATTTCTATATATTCAAAGAAGAGTCAATTCTAGATCATATTTATTTAATTTTAGCATTTTTGCTATAATATTAGTTTATTTTATCTGGATTTAACGAAACACCGCTTTATTGAATAATTCTTTTAAATTTCTTTATGTCTAATATTATTAATGATTTTAAGAAAATCTTTATCAAAATTTTTAGAAGAAATTTTTTAATTTTAAATAAAAAATATTTTATAGTTAATCGAAATTGCTAAAATTAAAATTTTACTAAAAGATATTAAATTTCAAATACTGTCGCTTTGTTTATAAAAATCAAGAATCATTTTCAGTCTTATAGAAGATTTTTACACCCCTTTCTTTAGCTGTATAAATCTTTAAAATATTTCTAAATAACAATATAGAAACCCTTCATAATCTAGAGAATCTATTAACTCTTCAGTTTCTATTAGCTATTCAGAAAAATATTACGTCAATTTAATTGGTTTTTGAATAGCTAATATAACATTATATAACATTTTTTAGAGCAACTAATTCAGAGATTACATCCCTTAACCTTATTCTAAGGAGATCAATTATATAATGCATCTTTTGCGATAGGTAAAAAAATAAATTATATTTTATTTTTTAAAATACTAATGTTTTATTTTCCAAAATTTTTTTAAAATTAACATAGTTACAAAAGCAATAAAAAGAGCTAAAGGAACAACAGACACTCCTATAATATAAACTGCACTCATAGAATAACCTTTCATAGAATAATATTTGATAAGATATCCTATAATCTTATGAAAAATAGTTCCAAAAAACATTACTATCATATTAACTAAAGTAGAAGCTACGCCAGATTTTGATAGATCTACGTAACTCGCTACCATTGGTACAGTAACAGCCTGATAAGCACAGAAAAAGCCTATAATAAAGAATATATACTGCAAATATGCAATATCAAAACACTGTCTTAATAAAAGAGCAAAGGGTAAAAACATACCAATGCAAGAAAATAAAGTGATATTATACCAAAATTTAAATTTATCTGCTAAATAAGGCAAAACTAAAGTTCCTAAAGCCATCCCAATGAACACATAAGAAACAAGATAATCTGAAAATGTCTTATCTAAATTATATACGTTCATAAGAAAAGCACTTCCCCATGCATCACTAAAGCCTTCTAAAGAACCTACCATAAGAGCTGCACATAAGCTTAAGCTAATAACTTTAGGATTAAATAATATATTTTTTAAATCCAACAAAATATTTCCTTTTACATTTTTTTTCAATTGATTAGAAATATTAGGAAAAAGAAAATAGGTTAAAAAAGATAAAATACAAGAAAAGAAAAAAACTATCTTTAAAATATAATTTAATCCAAAATCAAGTACCAAAGAGGAAAAATATTCTTCACTAAATTTTGCAGTACATAATCCAAAAAACATCATAAGCCCAATCATACGAGAATATTTATCAGGATAAAATTCTCTAAAAAATTGGAACCCAGCAACAGCAGCACAAGAAGAACCAATTCCACTCAAAAATCTACCCAAAATAACCAAATACCAATTATATTCAAGAAAAATTGGCACAACCCCTACTCCAGTTAGAAACATAGAAATAGGTACAACAAGTTTTCCTCCAAACCTAGAAATAAGCAAACCAAGAGGCATATGTAATAAAACATATCCTATATAGTAAGAACCTGCAAAATTTGCAAATTGACTAGCATCTAATAAATATAATGTTTCTATATCTGGTTTAATAGAGTTAGGTAATAATCGTAAAATATATTGATAACTGTAAAATACAAATATTGATAAAGAAATTATCAAAGATACAAATGTTGTAGATAACAAATTTTTGTTACTAAAAAAATTTATGATTCTATTATGTAGCATAAAAGATACCGCTATTAAAAAAAAACTAATAATAAAAAAAGGGGAAAAGAAAAAAATATATAGCAGCTAAGCTGCAATATTTGTAATAACAGGAAAAATAAGAAGAAGAAGTAAATTCTTAGGCATTTTTATAAAAAACAAGTGTAATTAGTTAGCTAGTTATAACTTACATTCATATATAAAATCAAGTAAAATTTTATAAAATAAAAAATATAATCTAGAAACTGATATTATGACCATTAAAATATTCTAATATAACTAAAATTATGCTAACTGTAGGTGCAGTCAATAAAATACTATCAAATCTATCCAATACTCCTCCATGTCCAGGTATGATTTTTCCAGTATCTTTTATAGAAAATTTTCTTTTAAAATATGAAACAAATAAATCACTAATCTGAGCTAACATACCAAGAATGATTGCAAAAATCATAAGATATTTTTCACTAATAAAAAAGAAATGATTAATGTTTAAGTTAAAAAAATAACTCAACATCCAAATAGAAAATGCTGAAGAACAAGCTCCTATTATAAAGCCAGCCCAAGTTTTATTAGGACTAATAACAATTGCCAATTTTTTTGTATTACTCAAAATTTTACCTGAGACCATAGCAATAACATCAACTCCCCAAATCAAAAATATAAAATTAAAAATAATTTTTCCTTCAGGATCATAAGTAAATAAATAAATAACAGATATTAATGAACAGGAAATAGAAACAAATCCTATCCAAAATTCTTTACAAAAAATTCTTTTTCTGACCATAGCATACCATTCATAAAGCATCAATAAATGTATGATAATTGCAATCAACTTAAATAAATTTTTGATGTAAAAAATTGATATAAAAAATATAAAAAATATAAATACAGATGAAATTAGTCTTTTTACAACTTTATTTGCCAAATTTTCGTACCCTTTGATTAAATTCTGAAATTGCAATTGATAAATCTTCACATGTAAAATCTGGCCATAATGTTTTAGTAAAGTAAAGTTCAGAATATGACATATGCCAAAGCAAAAAATTACTTAATCGGAATTCTCCTCCAGTTCTAATAAGAAGATCCACTTGAGGCATTTGAGGATAATACATCAAATTTTGTAACTCAGATTTATTAATATTGGTTTTATCTAATTCTAATGCTTTATTACAAGCATCAAGAATTTCATTTTGCCCTCCATAATTGATAGCAAAAATCACAACTTTGGAAGCATTTTGATTAAGATTGGATATATGAGAGATATTTTTTAAAGTTTGAGAATCTAATATTTGTAAATTTCCTATAAAAATAATTTTAAAATCATGTTCAAACAAAAAATTACTATCATGATTGATATAGTAATTTAATATATCTACTATAGATTTAATGATTTTCTGAGGCCTAGCAAAGTTTTCTGTAGATAAAACAAAAAAACTAGTAAATTTGATACTTAATGTTGCAATATAGGGTAAAAGCTTTTTGATAACAATAGCACCAGCATTATAGGATTCTATGTAATTTTTATTATGTAAGGTTCCCCATCTGTTATTACCATCCATAATAAAAGCAAGATGTTGGATCTTTGATTGAGACACTTTTATATAATTAACATATAATAAATATTATAAATAATTCTGCTTTATTGAATTATTAATAATATCAAGAGCATAACTTTTTCCTTTCCATCCTTTAATTTTTACCCATTTTCCTTTTTCTAAATCTTTGTAATGTTCAAAAAAATGAGTAATCTTTTCCTTCCAGTTATTACTTAAAGAATCTATATCATCTATTTCTTCAAATGATTTATCAATTTTAGAAGTTGGAACTGCAATTATTTTTTCATCCACCCCTGATTCATCTTCCATAATCAATATAGCTATAGGTTTAGATTTTATAACAGCTCCTGTTATAACAGGAAAATTGGTGATAACAAGAACATCTAAAGGATCTCCATCCTTAGAATGACTATTAGGTATAAAGCCATAGTTACAAGGATAAAACATAGAAGTTTGTACAAATCTATCAACAAACATAAGGGAAGAAGATTTATCTAGTTCATATTTTACTGGAGGAGAGTTCATCGGAATTTCTATTAAAACATTAATAGACCCATCCTTATTAATTCCAGGAATATTTTTTAACATAATATTTATTGAAATTATAATTGATTACTAAAATTTTTACTTTTTTATTTATGAGAAGACTTTGAAAATTTTTTAACAATTTTTTCCTTCACTCTAGCAGCTTTACCCTTTAGACGAGAGATATAATAAAGTTTAGCCCTTCTTACAGATCCATAACGTATAATTTGAATATCTACTATATTAGGAGAATAATACATAAAATTTTTATTTACTCCTTCTCCATGAGAAATCTTTCTAACAACAAAAGAAGAAGCTAGACCTCTGTTTTTACGAGAAAGTACTACTCCTTGATAAGCCTGTACTCTTTGATTAGAAGGAGACCCAATTTTAGTTTGTACAATAATAGTATCTCCTACATTAAAATCGGGCAATTGACGTATATTATTTACTTTATCTATTGTTTCTTTTTGATAATTCTCTATAAAATTCACCATGATAATATCTTTATTTTATTTATTTAAGAGTCCAATATAAATCTATTTGAACTATTTTTCAAATAGTTCTGGCCTAAATTTTTTAGTAATTTTAATAGACTCGTTTTTTTTCCACTCAGAAATTTTCTTATCATTACCTGATAATAAAACGGATGGCACTATATTATCCTTCCATTTTGCTGGTCTTGTATATAAAGGATATTCAAGAAGCTCCTTTCCTTCATAATTCAAAGAAAATGAGTCATTTTCTAATGATAAGTTATTACCAATAACTCCAGGAAGTAACCTAATAACAGAATCTAGAATAACAAAACAAGCTAATTCTCCATTAGATAAAACATAATCTCCAATACTTATTTCTTCGGCATTATAATGCCTAATTACTCTTTCGTCAACTCCTTCAAATCTACCACATAAAAATGATATTTTTTGTTTTTTAGAAATTTCCATTGCATATTTTTGAGAGAAAACCTTTCCTCTTGGAGATGGATAATAAATATGAGTTTTATCTAAATTATTTTCTTCTATAGCTCTCTCTAAAACATCTGGTCTTAAGATAAGCCCTGGACCTCCTCCATACATTGTATCATCTATTTTTTTGTGTTTACCAATTCCATAGTCTCGAATATTAATTATTTTTAAAGACCATAAATTTCTTTTTAATGCTTTCCCTACAAGGGAGTATGATAAAGGCCCTGGAAACAATTCTGGAAAAGAAGTAATAACGATAATTTCCAATTTTACTAAAACAATTGTTTAAAAAAGGATAATGGATAATGCTTAATAATAAAACATTATTAAAATAATTTATACTAAATTTTGAGGATCAACATCTATTTTTATAAATTCATTTGATTTTAATTGAACTTTATTAAGAGATAATTCAATATATTTTTGTATTAAAATATCCTTTTTTGCAACTATCAAAACTCTATATCTATAGTAATTGGATATCTTAAAAATAACAGATTCTACCGGTCCTAAAATTTTAATATTCATATCTGAAGCAACTTCAAAAAATTTTTTTATAAAATTTTTTGCCATTTCTAATGAAATATCTTGAGATTTAGACATAAAAAGAAGATTTACCAATCTAGTAAATGGTGGCAATTGAAATATCTTTCTATTTTCTAACTCATATTCTATAAAATCTTTTTCTTGATAATTTTGTAAAAATTTCAAAACTTTAGTTTGAGATTCATAGCTTTGAATTAGAAGCTTTCCAGCTTTGATATTTCTACCTGATCTACCTCCTATTTGAGTAAGTAACTGATATATCTTTTCATTAATTCTGAGGTCTTCTTTATAGACTCTTAATCCATCATCTATTACTCCAACCAAAGTAAGATTAGGAAAATTATATCCCTTACTGATAATTTGAGTAGCTATGAGAATATCTATTTTATTTTCTTGCATATCATGAACAATTTTTTCTATTTCAGAAAGTTGTAATTCCCTACTAACCATTTTCACAATTTTACTAGGAAATATTTTTTGTATTTTTTCCTCTATCTGTTCAATTCCAGCACCAAATGTCTTTAATGTATCTTTTTCTTTACATTGAGGACAAAAATTAACAATTAAACTTCTGTAACCACAATAATGACATTTTAATATTTGGCGTTTTTTATGTAATATAAGATGAGCAGAACAATATTTACATGTTAATTTAAAAAAACATGATTCACATGCAATTATGTTAGCAAAGCCTTTTCTATTAAGAAATAACAAAATTTGTTCTTTTTTTTTCAAATTATCTACTATAGACAATAGCAATTCTTCAGATAGCCAAAATTGATTTGTTATCTTAGATTTACGCATATCTATTATCTTAATCTCAGGAAGACTGATTTCGCTATATCTTTTATCAATAGATAAATACTGATATTTACCAATTTTAACATTATATAAAGTTTCCAAAGATGGGGTTGCTGAAAGTAATAGAATTTTTATATTTTGATATATTTTTGATAATAAAACAGACATATCTCTCGCATTATAATTAACAATGGATTCCTGTTTATAAGATTTATCATGTTCTTCATCCACAATTAGCAAAGAAAGATTTTTAAAAGGTAAGAATAAACTACTTCTTGTGCCTATAACTATCAATTCCTTCCCTAATATTATGTTTAAAAAAATCATATATTTTTTTTTTTTTGTAACTTTAGAATTCCATATAGCAGGCTTAAAATTAAATCTTTCAATAAATCTATTAACAATATCCTGATTTAAAGATATTTCAGGCATTAAAACCAAAGTTTGTTTTCCTTTTTTAATGTTTTCAGCAATGAGATGAAAATATACTTCAGTTTTTCCAGACCCAGTTACTCCCTTTAGTAAAATAGGTTTGTCATCACAAAAATTAGAAATAGTTTGAAAAGCAATTTGCTGATCTTGAGATAATATCTTAAGAGCAAATGTGGATTCTTGATAATTTTCTAGAATCTCTTGTTTAACATCATTTTTTTCAAAATTATCCCAAAAATCTATCTTTAAAGGGAAAATCAACTTTAACACAGAGGATAAAGAAGCAACATAATAGCTGCTTACAAATTTCAATAATTTAATCCTCTTCTGATCTAAGGTAAAATTATATAAATTTTTTTGAAAAATTGATTTAATTTTTTTGCTATCAAACATTATATCAGTTCTACTGATATTTACCTCCCAGATAATACCTAATATCATATTGTTTCTGAAAGGTACTTTTACTAGCCTTCCGATATTACAAGACAATAAATCCCCTTCAAAAAAATAATATAAGGGAAATAAAAAATTTCTTGCTACTAAAATTTTAATTAAATTTTTTGAAATAGGTAATAACCTTTAAAATTAGAAATGCACTAAAAACCAATTTATTGATATAACATATTTTTACCAATGAAAAAATCTTGAAATAAAAATTAAAATAATATATTCTTGTAATTTTAATGTATCCTTTTAATTTACTGGGGTTATAGTTCAGTGGTAGAACGTTTGGATGGCATTCAAAATGTCGACAGTTCGATTCTGTCTAACTCCACAATTTTCCATTTTAATGCATAATATAATCATTTTTCATTCTAAAAAAAAAATTTTAAGAAAAATATACAATTTGATATAACATATTTTTACCAATGAGAAAATCTTGAAATAAAAATTAATATAATATATCCTTGTAATTTTAATGTATCCTTGTAATTTATTGGGGGTTATAGTTCAGTGGTAGAACGTTTGGATGGCATTCAAAATGTCGACAATTCGATTCTATCTAACTCCACAATTTTCCATTTCAATGCATAATATAATCATTTCTCATTCTAAAAAAAATTTTTTAAGAGAAATATACAATTTAGTAAAAAAACTAATTCTTGAAAAAAATTTTTACGGAGAAATAATGTTTCCAAACGGAGTTTTATGTTCTGAATTCAAATTGCAGCTTGATCCTAAATTTTTAAGAAATATCAAGATTGTTTCAATTGACGAATTTTTTATTCAAAGCAATGTTATCAATAATTTTGAAGAAAAATTGATTTTAACCAAAATTATTTCTTCTTATACAAAACATAACTACACTATCTTTGAAGCTATGAAACTTAGTACAGATATTGCTAATCTTTTTTATAAAATAGAAATAGAAAATAAAGATATTGATGAACTTAACATATTAAAAAATTTAGAAAATAAAGATTATTGGGACAATCTGCATATATTCATAAAACATATATATTTAGAATATAAAGCATATTTAAAAGAAAAATCCTTGATCAGTAAAGCTCAGAATCAAATTCTTTCATATCAACAAAAAATTCAACATCTTTCAGTAAAGAAAAATAATATAATAATAATAACATACATAAACGATGATTTTTATCATAGAAAATTTCTTACAGATGTAGCTCATTTAGAAAATTCTTATGTTATTCTCCCTCCATTTCCTAAAAATTTAAAAATAACAGAGGATTATTCAAAATCTTTATTCAAAATTTCTTCTCTATTGGTAAAATTAAGTCAAAATTTAAATTTTGACTATCTTGAAAAAAATAATCATTCTCCTACCCCTAAAGATTTTTTTCATAATATATTTTTTATAGAACAATCTTTAACATCTTATAATTTTTTACCCAATATCAACATTTTTTTTGCAGAATTTCTAACTTCTCTACAAGAGTATAATTTTATATCAGACAAAATACTAGAAATACTAAAAAATGATAAAAATAAGAACAAAATAGCAATTATTATTAAAAATATGTTTGCTAAAGAATTTCTTATTAATCAATTAAAAATGCGCAAAATACTATATTATGATTTAATTGGTGTTGACATCTTAAATTCTTCTGTTATCCAATTTATAATACTATTATCTGACATAATATATAACGAATTTTCTATTCAAAAATTTCTAAATATATTAAGCCATAAATTTCTTTTAGACGAGAAATCAGCTATATTAATCGATTTTTTTTCTAAAAACCCTATTTTTAAAGTTCAAAATCTTGACGACTTACATCACATTTTAAAAAATAGTTTAGAACGTGAAGATATATTAAATTGGTCAGAAAACATCCTGTTTTTAATAAAATCTCACATAAAATCTCATAAATTAAATGAAATTTTAAAAGAATTAATAATCACTGCTGAAAATATCTACCCTAATTTATGGGAAGAATTCAAATCTTATAATTTTGAAGAAACTATATCATCAATCACAAAAATAGAATCTAACTTAAATATATCGAATTCTATAAATGTAAAATATTTGATAAAAGAATTTTTAAAAGGATACAGAATATACAGCAAGAAAAGTAATTTTACAGCAAATATCTTTATTATAAGGCCAGAAGAGGCTGGACTTATAAATTTTACACATCTGTTTCTTGCAGATTTTCATGAAGAAAATTATCCTTCTACCTATAAAAACAATAGTTGGATGAATCTAGAAATGCAAAAATCCCTTGGAATAGATCTAGGATATACATTACTCGGAAAAGAATTCTATAATATTTGCTTAAATTTAGTAAATCCTAATATATTTATCAGCTTTTCTAAAAAAAATCATTTAGGAAATAAAACATCCCAATCATATTTTTTAAAAAAATTGCTATATTTTTTCCCACATAATTGCACTAAATTAGATTTAGAAACAAAAAAAGAAGAAAGAACAATATCCATTGTTAGTGAAAATATTGCTAAAAGCAAAATTTTTCCTAGAGAAATATCTATTACAGATTTAGAGTTACTAATAAAATCTCCTTATAATTTTTATGTGAAAAAGATATTGGGTCTAAAAAAAACAACAATTTATATTAATGATGATTTTGAACCAGATAAATACGGAAATTTAGTACATCAAATAATACATAAATATAGTTTATATAGAAATTATAATTTTGATTCTTTAAAAATCAAAAAAGAGAATTTTTTGAATATTGCTCAGGAAATAGTAAATAATTCAAATTTAGGGATTTATAGTCAAGAAAGCTATTTGCAAAGAGTTTTGGCATTAGCAGATGAATTCATAGAATTTGATGAAACAAGAAGAAATAGTCATTTTAATAAAATTTATTCTGAAATTAAAGGAAAATGGACCTTAAATATAAAAGGCCATAGCACATCTTTAATAGCAATTGCTGATAGAATAGAGATTAATCCAACAAATCAATCTGCTATTATACTAGACTTCAAAACTGGAACTTGTCCTTCAAAAAAAGATGTAAAAATAGGAATGTCACCTCAGCTCATTTTAGAGGCTTTAATTTTACTAAATGAAGGGTTCAATATAAAATGTAAAGAAATTTCTTCTTTAATATATGCAAAACTTAACTCCTACTCTCCTTACATAACTTTACAAGAAATGCATTTCAGCAAAGAAGAATTAGAAGAATATAAAAAATCTATATTAGGTTTACTAGAATTTTACATCAACAAAGGTGAATATTCTTCATCAATGAATATGTCAGATTATGATAATTTTTCCCATATCTCAAGAAGATATGAACAAAATTTTTAAAAAATACTTTTCATGAAACAATTGAATAAAAAAATTATATCAAGATTAGCTGTTATACAATTTTTGTATCAAAAATTCTTTTTCTCACTACTATATAAAGAACATAAAATATTTTCTATTAAAGAAACAATGAAAGAAGCCTCAAACTTCATACATGAACATTATTCTGAACCCGAAATATTCAGTGATCATTTTCATGAGTATCCTAACATAAAAATTATACCTAATATAAAATATTATAAAGAACTTATATTACTAATAGTAGAAAAATTACCCTTTATTGATCAAATTATTTATTCAAAATGCAATAAAAAATCTGATAAAATAGATATTTTAATTCTATCTATCTTAAGACCTGCTATTTGTGAACTAAAATACATAGGTAAACTATCTTTTAAAATAGTAATTAATGAATATACTACTTTGGCGAATGAGCTTTTAGACCATTATCAAATTGGTTTTATAAATTTTGTATTAGACTCTTATGCAAAAATAGAAGAAAAAACCATTTAATGATTTTTATGAATAAAAAAATATTATCTAATAAAATAAAAAAATCTTCTTCTTCTACAAGATGGATATTACGTAATTTGAGAGATCCATACGTAAAACTTAGTCAAAAAGAAGGATATAGATCTAGATCAGCTTATAAATTAATAGAAATTGATAAAAAATTCCACATCTTAAAAAAAGGTTATAATGTGTTAGATTTAGGATCATCCCCAGGAGGATGGTCTGAGATATTATCAAAAAAATTAGCCAATACTCAATCCAAACTATTTGCCGTTGATATATTACACATGCAAAATATCCCAAATGTAACTTTCATTCAAGGAGATTTTTTAGATAAAAAAGTTCAAAATAAGATTTTGGAAGCTATAAATGACAAAATCATTAATTTAATAATATCCGATATAGCACCTAATTTTTCTGGCAATAAAAATATAGACCAATCAAGAATGATGAATATGTTTGAGAATATTTTAGATTTTGCTTTAAGAACATTATCTCTCAAAGCCAACTTTATATCAAAGATTTTTCATTCTAGTATAGATCAAAAACTTAAGGTTGTGTTAACCAAAAATTTTAAGTATATTAAGTATTTTAAACCAAAATCAAGCCAAAAAAAGTCTGAAGAAATATATCTTATAGCTCTTGAAAAACAATAAAAATTTACTTTTCATCATAAGAAAATGTATAAATCTATCCTCTTAAAAGATTATTATAATAAATTTTATTATTAATTTTTACATTTTATCTTTTATATATATTTTTAACTTTAAATATTATATAACTAATCTCTTGTTATCCAAAGCTGTACAAGTTAAAACTGTTTTAAAAATCTTAATACATTAAATATCTTGATATTATATATTCTACAAAATTAACAAAAATTATCACTTAAAGATTAAAATATCCTTATATTTATTACTCAAATTTTATCACGATACATCAAATAAGCTTATTACAAAGATTATTAACAGATATAAAAATAAAAAAAATAGCAATAACTCACATATAAGATTTGGAATCAAAGAAAACTATAAAACAGATATTTAAATATTTGAGCGCAAGGAATTTAATATTAGAAACTAGGCTATTCAGTTGATTACTTTTTCAGTGATAGTCCATTCATTATTTGGAATTGTTGTTATACAAGAAATACAAAGTAATGCTCTTTCTCCATTATCTCTAAAATACCTGTAAAGCATATTATGAGGTAAAACTTATAAACTCAAGAGAAACTTATATTTGACAGAAAAAACAATAAAAATTACTCTAAAAAAACAATTATTATCTATATAATTATCTATATATAATAGCCAAAGAGAATTTGCTAAGTTTGAGAATAGAATTTTTATGCTTTTATAAAGAACCTCCTTTAGAAATGAAAAAAATGATCCACAAGGAATAAACTTACAAATAGCAACCAATGCTTCAAATTACCTTTAATAGCCGCCCAAACAGAGCCAAGAATAGTTGCCACCCGTAAGACCAATTTTTTTTAGATAATCATTGCTAAATTTTTGTATTTGCTCTATCTGAGCATGTAAATTTGCATTAGAATTTGCGAAAATATCGTCTACAAATAAAACACAATAAATCCAATACAGCATTAAGATTCCTAACAGACATTGAAACTTTTTGAAAAAAATTTTTTTACCTCTCATTTTTTACCTCATCTTTTTTTAAAGAATTTTTACTTAAGATATGCACAACTTCTGGTTTTTTGTCTACGAACAAAATAGATAAATCTTGCACTGTTTTTTTGTCTGTAATAAAGCTTATAAACAAAGCCTCTTTTACATTTGCTTTTGGTACAACAATAAGTTGTCCTATGCTGTTCACCTCTATATCCGCTAATCCTTGAGGAAAAACCATAAGTCTGAGACTGTGAGCATTTTATGCTATATTTTGATGCTTTCTCCTATATATAATGAATTTTTTCCATATCTAATTGAGAAATTCTCTGTCTATGTTTTCTTCTATATCTTGTGTTTATATTTTTGTTGGATTTTCTATAAATATTTGCCTTACTTTGCTTGACATAAAAATTTACTGAAAAAGTACAAAAGATTGTAAAATTATACATAGAGGAAACTATAAGTAGACATCATTGGAAACTCATTAAAAATAGATATTGACGATATTCACTACTTTTTATCTGCTATTCTTAAAAATTTTCTTGCAAAAATAGTTAAGATTTTTCAAAATTTTTCTTCAATTCAATTTAGAAAAAAATTTCTTCAACTGAAAAAATTTTTTTATAAAAATGGTATTGGGACTAGCAATTATTACATTGGTTGCTGAAAATATGTATTTGTGCAATCAATAATAGAATATATTAACGAATGTTAAATTTATCTTTCTCACTTTTATTCCCCTAAAGATATAAAATTTCTCATTTGATCTTTAAAAGCCCGATATTATAAATTTGCTTATTAAAAGAAATGTTGATTTTTATTATATCATTAGGACAATCCCCTAGAATAAAATTTCCTAAAACTTGTTTTTCTATGAAATTTTTATTAGACTCAATAATAGAAATTAAATTTTGATTTTTCTCTATAGAATCAACAAAAATATTGATTCTATCAGTTATGTTAAGATCTGCTTCCTTGCGAGCTTTTTGTATAGATCTTATGCAATCTCTAGCTAAACCCTCACTAATTAAATCTTGACTTAAATTTATATCTAAAGAGATAAAAGTAGAAATTTCTTCTATTAATTCAATATTATTTTTACTTTCTTTCTGTAATACAAAAGCAAATTCTTCTTTTAAAAGGACATTTTCTCCTATAAAAACTTGATTGAGTTTTTTATCGTATGTCCATATATTATTTTTATAATCAGATAGAATTTTTTTGATTTCTTTAGGAATTCTTTTTGCAAGCAAGTTAAAATTAATAGTTAATTTTGTCTTAGTAAATGAATTTAAATCACTAGAAATTAAAATTTCTTTTACATTTAACTCATCTTGTATAATAAATCCAAAATTTTTTACAACCTTATGTACAAATAAATTTTTGGAGAAAATTTGTATATTTTTTAAACTTTGTCTAATACGAATGTTATTTTTATTTCTTAAAGCCAACGCTACATTGCAGATATTTCTTACAATATCCATTTGTTTTATTAGATCTTCGTCATAAAAAATAAGATTTACATCAGGAAAATCACATAAATGCACACTTAATTCTCTACTGTCTTGGTTTGGTAAGTCTAATTTCAATATATCCAATCCTTTAAGAGATAAATATATATATTCTGCTATAATTGGGAGAATAGGAGATATCGCTTTAGCAATTAGAATTAAACAGCTATAAAGAGTATTAAATGCATCTATTTTATCTTGATTTATATTATTACTCCAAAATCTTTCCCTATTTCTTCTTATGTACCAATTATTCAAAACATCTATAAATTGTAGTAATATTACGTAAGAAAATTGAATATCAAATTTTTCGATAGAATTTCTAATATTTTCTATTGTAACTTTTAGTTTAGATAAAATATAACAATCAAGTAAATTATCAGACTGCTTTATTTCTTTTGGTATGATCTTATCTATGTTTGCATATAATGCAAAAAAATTATATGCACTACATAAAGGTTTAATATATAGTCTTAAACTGTTTTGAATTAACTTCCCTTCTTTATCAATTAATAATTCTTCCCCCTTAACAACATTAGAGGAAAGCATTGCTACTCTTAATGCATCTGATCCAAATTGATCAAAAACAAGCATTGGATCTAAGTAGTTGTTTAATCTTTTAGATAATTTTCTTCCTGTTCCATCCAATATGACTCCATGACAAATACAATTTAAAAATGGAGGTTTATTAAACAAAGCAGTAGATAAAACCATTAAAGTATAAAACCAACCTCTTGTTTGTGCGGTATATTCTACTATAAAATCTGCAGGTAAATGGTTTTCAAACCATTTCTTATTTTCAAAAGGGAAATGTACTTGTCCATAAGGCATTGATCCGCTTTCAAACCAACAATCAAAGACGTCTCCAATACGCTTCATCATGGTTTTACCAGAAGGATCATCAGGATTTTTTCTTACTAACTTGTCTAAAAATTGTCTGTGAAGATCATGAATTTTAACATTAAAGTCCTTTTCTATTTCTTCTATTGAACCATAAACATCTATTCGTGGATATTTAGGATCATCCGATATCCAAATAGGAATTGGAGTACCCCAAAATCTATTTCTACTAATAGCCCAGTCCTGTGCATTGGATATCCATTTACCAAATAAACCATCTTTTACATGATTGGGTATCCAATTAATCTGTTTATTAAGCTCTACCATATTATCCTTGATAGCACTGACTTTAACATACCAAGAAGAAACAGCTTTATATATTAAAGGAGTATCAGTGCGCCAACAATGAGGGTAATTATGTTTATATTCTTCTGTTTGAATCAAGGATTTTTTTTTCTTTAGATCCTTTATAATAATAGGGTTAGCATCAAAAATATTCATATCTTTATAATCAGATATTGGATCTGTGAAATTACCTGAGTCATCTACAGCGCATGTGATTTCTATATCATAAGATTTACAAGCAATTCTATCCTCTTCTCCAAAACCAGGAGCCATGTGAACAATCCCAGTTCCTTCATTAGCTTCAATAAATTCAAAAGGAATTATTTGAAATCCATTAGGATGATTTGTAAAATAATTGAATATTGGTTTATATTTTAATCCCTGTAAATTTTTTCCTAAAAACTCAATAATTTTTACTTCTTTTTTCTCTTCTAAGGCAAGAATTTTTAAAATCTTTTCTTTAGCAAAAGCAGCTACTATATAACAATTATTTTCATGAATTATAGCTATATATTGCATATCAAGAGCTACTCCTAAAGCTAAGTTAGAAGGTAATGTCCAGGGAGTAGTGGTCCAAGCTAAAATTTTACAACTAAAATTAGAAGCATCATCTATTCTTAATTTTTCTAAAATTTGAGGTATATTTTCTAATTCAAAAGCAATAGTCACAGCCTTATCTATTCTTTCTCTATAAGAATTATCTAATTTAGTTTCAAAATTAGATAAAGCAGTTTGACAAGCCCAAGAATAAGGCATTACTTTCATATCCCTGTATACAAGATTTTTGTTATAAAGAGTTTTGAAAGCCCATAAAACAGATTCCATAAAATTAGTATCCATAGTTTTATAGGAATTATCAAAATCTACCCATCTAGCTTGTCTTCTGACATAAGATTTCCAATGATCAGCATATTGCATTACAGATGTTCTACAATGATCATTGAATTTTTCAACACCATATTTTAATATTGCTTTTCTACCAGATATTTTTAATTCTTTTTCTGCTCCCATCTCAGCAGGCAATCCATGACAATCCCATCCAAAAACTCTCTCTACTCTTTTGCCTCGCATTGTTTGATATCTTGCAACAGTATCTTTTATAAAACCTGTCAATAAATGACCATAATGAGGTAAGCCATTAGCAAAAGGAGGTCCATCAAAAAATATAAATTCGTTATTATTACCTAATTTATTTAAAGGCCTATTATCTATAGATTTTCTAAAAATCTTTTCTCTATCCCAATGATTAAGAATATATGTTTCTAATTGAGATAAATTATAATCTTTATCCAATAAGGTAAATTCTCTAAACATAATTTACAAAATTTTATTTGAGTTATATAAATGCTAAAAGATATATCTTAATATAGGTATATCTTGAATATTGATTTTTGTTTTAATTTTTTCCTTTAAAATAGCCAAAGAAGAAAAATTGTTTAAAGAATCTTTAATAAATTCTTTTGTATCAATATAATTTTCTGATCTATCCCCACAGTAAAAAAATACAATAACTACGTATATAAAAAATAGTGAAATCCTTTTTGTGTAAAAGCTAAAATCCAAGGATTGATCATCTAAAGAGCGCCACAAAATATCACAAAAATATGAAGCAGATTCTAATGCAATAAAGTGATTTTTAAATAATGCGAAAAAAGCTTGTTGTTTTAAAAAAACATTTTTAGGTAAAATTTTCATTATTTTTATCTCCAAAGCAATAGAAATTTTTTGAGTTTTGCTTTGAGGGTTTTCTAGTTTTTCTGATAGAACAACCATTTCATCCATAGTTTTTTTAGATTGCCATTTATCAAAACTAAGAGCCATTTGTTCAAGCCCTTCAGGAAATAATATTCTCCAATTATTTATTTTTAGATCTTTTAAATCTATAGCATTCATAGAATCGATTGTAAAATCTTCAGTTAGAAGAAAATATTTTAACCTTTCGAAAAAGATATCTTGTAACTCGTGAAAAATAAAGGACATTTGAACTATAAAAAAGAATAAAGATAAATTTTACTTGAAATTTGCTACATTATAACCGATACTCTTCAATGAGCAATTAAAAATACTTTTTATTATTTATTAGATGATAATTAAATTCACTTTTTATAGAAAGTAAAAAAAATTGTTTGATTAGTTTATTTATTGTGAATATTTTTTTTAAAGAGGTAAGCATTTATATGCCCTTACAGGTAGTAGTACAAGGAGGAGACGGTGAAAAGGCCGTAAGAGAATTAAAAAGAAAAATGCAAAGAGAGTTTATTTTCAGAGTCATGAAAATGTCTAGATTTTATGAATCGCCCTCTATGAAAAAAGTAAGAAAAAAACAAGAATCTCAAAAACGCTTTAAGAAAACCTTATATAGGAGAAGACAAGAAATTTAACCTATCTCAAGTTTTTGTAGTCAAAAATAAAACAAATTCTAATTCCCTTAAGAAATAAGATAAGTTTTTTGCTTTTATTTTATTTATATTGAGTGATAATTTTTCTATATATCTATAAGAACTAAAAATTAAGCTTAAAAAAAATAAAATACATATGTAAATGTTTTAATAATTATGCATTACAAAAATAATAATGAATTATACAACATCAAGCAAGAAGAAATAGTAAAAAAATAAAGTTAGAAAAAGCTATCTATCCATTCTAATTCAAAATGTTTAAGACTCTAAAATAAGATTTTTTATTATGTTATTAGAATTTTGCATTTCATTGTAAAAAGCAGTCATTGCTAGAAATTAAAAATAATGAGTTTAACTTGTATAAACTACTAACCTCTAAAATAGCGAATTTCTAGTTATTAAGCAGTATTTTGCAATTACATTTTTTCTCTTTTTGACTCTAAGGATAGTAATAACTATTTTAGTCTTACTTTTATTTGCTCTAAGTCCTATAGTAGAATGCTTCCTTATTCTAGATTCGCTTCTTAACAAATCTGCTTCATTTTATCCGCCATTATCTGTATCACTACATGTAATGCATTTAAATATTGATTTACTTTTTCTGTTTTCTTTATCTACTGATCTAGATCTTGCACATATTTGAGATCTAAATGATGCTTGTACTTTTCTCTTTTGTAATTTAACATGATCTCTATCATGTGCCACAATTTATTTAATATATCTATTAGTTAGTATAGATTTAGCTCTTATATTATTGCCTTAAGATTTTACTGTTCATTTTACTTGTTACTGACTTTGTCATATTTTTTATTTTGAGCAATTATATGAGATTCAAGTTCTCTTATATATTCATGTTGTCGATCTAACCTTGTTTCTGTTTCATCTAATAACTCTTTATGTATTTTTAGCTCTCTATAAAAAGGCTTAATAAAGAAAGTTACAATTAGAGCAATAATAAGAACTAAAAATACAACTATAGCATATTGGTAAGGGAGAGTGTGATAAGTAACTATAGATAACTTACTGAATATGCAATTTATTATAAATACTACAATCATAGAAAGCAAAGTAACAAAATATGCTAAATATTCTTTTGAAAACAAAAATAAAACTAGATTATTAACTAAAAAAATAGTACATGATGTTGTATTCATAGGATTAAACAGAAAAAATACTAAATTACCAAAGCTTAGTAGGCAAAATAATGTAAAATTCCAGATTAATAAAGAATATTTATAAAAAAACCTGTTAGTAGTTCTCATTTTTATAGAGCTGTGAAAAAACAGTAAAATAGAAATAATAACAGATAAGGTAAAGACAAAGAAAATAATAATATTTTGATATTCTTTCAAGACTAAAAAAATATCCCATAATATTAAATATATGCCTAACTGCAAATATACTACTGAATTTGAGGGAGTGTTAACTATTAATTCTTTTTTGAAATTAAAATTTTTGATCTTATTGAAAAAATTTGCTAATTTTTCTTTTCTTTTTTCAGATTCTATAAATTTATTTAAAGGATCTTTTTTGTTCATCCAGCCTCCTTTAAGCCTAAATATATAGTGGACAGATAATACAAATATAGTTGTAAAGAAGGTAGAAATAACAATTGTGTAAGAATTTGAATCTCCCCCTAGATGCAGTTTATCTACAAGATATTTAAAAATAAAGAAGAAAAACATTCCTGAGATCATAGCAGCTAAAATATTATATTTATAGGTTCTGAATCCTAAAATTGTTAAAATCGCTACTGGAACTGTTGATACAACATAAAATGCAGTAGTTTTTTGTATGATACTTAAAATATTAGTTTCTTCTATTGCTAAAAAAATTGCAGATACTCCAAGTAGAAATGAAAAAATTTTAACAAAAATTAATTTATTTTGGTCAAAAAATTTTATTTTAAACGGAAATAATATATCATTAACAAGAGAAACTGAAGCAAGATTAATCCAAGAATCTGCTGTTGACATCGTCATAGCAACTACTCCTATTATTAAAATACCCTTTATACCAGGATTATAAGCAAATTCATTCAATACAAAATATATGAGATCTTTAGGATCTAATGTAGGATTAATTTTTAATATTGTTATTGGTAAAATACTCAAAGATATTCTTAGTAAAACAAAAATCATAAATGATACCAATAGAGCTTTTTTGATAAAATTTTTGTCTTTGTTCAAAAATATTCTTTGAGAAGTTACTGGTTCTATACACCAGCTCAAAAAAACAAATATTGATAAACCTAAATATTCTGAGGTTAATTCTTTAATGCTTTGTCCATTAGAAAAAAAAGAAATAAATGTATAATTTTCAATTTTTTGTAATGTAAAAGCAGTTTTGATTGTTAAAGATGCTATTATTCCTATAGGAATAATAAATGCTATAAATTGAACTATATCTGTATATATAACAGATTTTATCCCTCCTAGGCTAGAATAAGTAATAAGTATAATTGCAGGAATAATTAATGCCCATATAGAATTAGTTTGAGAAAAATAGCAAATGATCTTACCAAAAGCTTTAAATTGTACAGCTAACATTCCAATTGCACTTATTAGAATCGTGATGGCTATCATAGATCTTACAAGATTACCATAAAATTTACCTATAGATTCAGCTAGTGAAATATTTTTTAAATAGGTTTGCATTTTTGGAACCAATACTAAGGCAGTAAAAACTATACCCATATACCCTAAGATAGTAGTTACTAGATATAATATTCCTCTTTGATAAGTATTTTCTATTGTCATAAAAAATGTACTTCCACTAAAATATGTTGCTGTAAGAGTTGCTACTAATGCAGACAAAGAAAAATTTTTATCTCCAACAGCAAAATCCTCAAAATTTCTTACTTTATGAACATTCATAAAGCCTGATATTAAAACTGATATTCCAAAAAATCCTATAACAAATATATCTATATAGTTCAAATTCATATCTGTTATTTTCTTTTAGTTATTTTGATTTTTAATTTTGTACAAACAATTTTTTTATTCTAGGGTTTATAATAATTATAAATTTACAACTTTACAACTATTTATTTTTTATTTTGAAAAATGATATGAGATTTAAATTTTTTTATATACTCATGTTATTCATCTAGCATTTTTTCTTTTTTATCTAATAGTTCTTTACAAAAATGATTAATAAATAAATTACAATTAATCAAATATTCTTATTATAAAAGCAACAAAATGTGATGACTAGATATCAGTATTTCATCTGTAAATATTGAAAAATTTTGGAAAATTTTAATATTTTTGATATTATATAATTTATCTAATGATCTAACAAAAAATATAGAAAAATTTTTTTATCTAATTCTGAAATGATGGCTCCTCGAGCTGGATTCGAACCAGCGACCAAATGGTTAACAGCCATTTGCTCTACCACTGAGCTATCGAGGATCTAAAAGTAATTTACTAGACATTATATCTATAAGCAATAAATCTCAATAAAAAATCTATAAAATTTTTGTCTAGCTAGTATATAATCAAAATTGATACCAAATCAATAATAATTCTATATTAATTTATTTTGATATTTTTTTCAATTATATATGTATAAACATAATTCTATCCAAGAATCTGTACTAAAAAATTATTGGCAAGCTAAAAATCTTGATGAAATTTTTATATCTAAAATTTCACAATCTTTAGATTTATCAGATACATTAGCAAAACTTATATCTACTCGCATTAATTCTTTAGAAGAGGCAAAAAATTTTATTGACCCTAAAATAAAAAATTTACTTCCAGACCCTTTTGAATTACTAGATATGCACAAAGCAACAGATAGAGTAATTACAGCTATTAAAAAAAAAGAAAACATCTGTTTATTAGCAGATTATGACGTAGACGGCGCTACTTCAGCAGCTTTATTAAAAAATATTTTGAAATCTTTCAACCTAAATAGCAAAATTTATATTCCCCAAAGAGAAGAAGGATATGGACCAAATATTAATATTGTAAACCATATTGCAAAAGAGGCTACATTACTAATTACTTTAGATTGTGGATCTTCTTCTATTGAAGAATTAGATCATGCTAATAATTTAGGGCTAGATACTATAGTATTAGATCATCATATCACCTCTAGCAATCTACCCAAAGTATTTGCCATAGTCAATCCCAATAGACATGATGAAAAAACTAATTATAAAAATTTAGCAGCTGTAGGAGTAACTTTTCTATTTTTAGTTGCTTTAATATCCAAATTAAAATCAAAAAATTTTTTTACTGAAAAAAATAGAAAAATCCCATCTTTAGTAGATCAATTAGATATAGTAGCTCTTGGAACAATTTGTGATGTTGTAAAATTAGATCCTTTAAATAGAGCACTTGTAAAACAGGGGCTTAAAATATCTTCTATATCTAAAAACCTTGGATATAAAACTCTCTGCAAATTATCTAAGATAGATAAAGAAAAAATCAGTAGCTATGACTTATCGTTTTTATTAGGACCTCAAATTAATGCTGGAGGCAGAATTGGTAATTCTTCTATAGGAAGCCGCTTACTTTCAACTAATTCTTTTAGTGAAGCCAATAGTCTTGCAAATGAATTATATATCCTCAATCAATCAAGAAAAAATATAGAATCCACAATTCTAGAAGAAGCTATCAAAAAAGCAGAATTTCAAAAAAATGATCCTCTGATACTAGTAACAGGACAAAATTGGCATAAAGGAGTTATAGGAATAATTGCTGCAAGATTAAAAGAAAAATATTCCAAATTATCTATAGTAATAAGTTTAGAAGGAGGATTTGGTACAGCATCATGTAGATCTATTAAACAAATTGATATTAGTCAAAAAATATTAGCAGCTAAATCACAAAAATTTATATTAAAGGGAGGAGGACATAAAATGGCTGCTGGCTTTCTGATAAAAGAAGATTCACTTACAGATTTTCATAATTTTTTAACAAATGCTGTAAAACAAGATTTAAAAAATCAAGAAAAAGATATTAAATTTTTTGATCTCAACCTAAGAATAAATGCTATAACAGAAAATTTAATTGAGGAAATATTACAACTAGAACCTTATGGGATAAGCAATCCTGCACCCATATTCAAAATTTCTAATTTTCATATCTTAGAAAAAAAAATATTAAAAAATGCTCATATTTCTCTTAAGTTACAAGATTCTTTTTCAACTCACAATAAAAAAATTATAAATGCAATAGCGTTTAATGTAATGCAAACATCTATTGCTGAAATATTACTAAAGAATCATTTTCCTTCTATAAATTTTTCTATTTTAGGTCAAGTTAAATCTCAAACTTGGAATAATAAAATTTCAAAACAAATCTTAATTCAAGACGTAATTCTTGAGTAATGAATAATTAGATTCTGTATTCAAGAGAATTAGTAATGTTTTCTTGTTTCAATTCACAAGATTTTTTAACATAAAAGACTTTAAATCTATATCTGATTTAAACAAATATGTTTTTGATATAAATAGAGATGTCAAAATATCAAGCCAAGCAAAAAATGTAAGTTATAACTTAAAACCAACATCTGTTTCACAATTACAGAAGAAAAATAACAAACTCAAATCTTTACAAAAAGTTAGCAAGACAAAGAAGAGAAAAACATCTAAAAAAACTAAAAATGAAAAAAACAATATTCAGTAAAACCTATAAAATATATTAGTAAAAAACTTCAACCAAAGGTATTTTTTTAGAAAATTTAAAAATAAAAAATATAATAAAATCAGCTAAAGCTAATAGATTTTCAGACAAAGAATGTAAGAGCTAAATCTAGACTAGAGAGATTTTAGATAAAAACTGGTATATGTTAGAAAATATTATAAATTACAAATTCCAGAAGTACGAAAAAATATATTTGAAACTATTAGTGTTATATAAATCATAAACATGGGTAAAATTCGACAACAGATAAAGAAAATAGGAAAAATTAATCAATACTCAAATATATTCGTGTGGTAATACAAACAATGTTAATAAAAACACATGATTATTCATAAATCAAAGCTTTAGAATTAGTTAAATACTCTGGAATAGAGTTACTAGGAAGTAACTCTAGAATAAAAAGCTTTCTAACATGGTGCTTAGAGTAAATAAACAAGACTATAGTGATTGTTGCTCAAAGAAGTTAGATTCAAAAAAAAAATTAGCACCAAATAATTATAAAATGCTACATTTATCTATTAGAAACACGCTCTTTTAAGGCGAGTAGTGGCGGAGTAGTTTACAAGCATTTGTATGCTATACAGAAGGATATTTCAGCAATAGCAAAGCGATACTTATACGCACATTTATAGGACTTAGATGTTCCATCTTGAAAAGGAGGTTATTGAACTTCAAACTTACTTCTTAGAGACTCATTCTCTTAAGAGAATTGAAAAATCACAAACAAAACTTCAAATTTTCTTTTCTAAATTACAATCTATTATCATATAAATAATTTGAAATTATTGACTTTTTATGTTCTAAAATATTTTGCTTTACGTAAAATTAAGCATTTTCCTTTACAAAATGACTGTTTAGGTGGATTTATTAGATATTTATTCAGAAATTATTAAATTCTTCTACTTGATGCATTTGCTCATTTTAATTGCTAATTTATATAAACAATTTAATTACTTTATAATAAATTCTTTTCCTTATGTATAATATTTTCCATATATTGATTAAGTTCTCTTGCTTCAAATTGATTTAATTGTTCTAAATTTAATGTTTGCAAAATTTTTACTGTGATTAAACCAGGTCTTTTAAACCAAAATCCCTTAGGCCATATTTTACCTGCATTATGCACCATTAAAGTGAGAGGAACTTGAGCATGAATAGCTAATTTTGCAGCACTTGGTCTAAATTTAACATTTCTATAGCAAGGTATTCTAGTGGCTTCTGGAAAGATAATCAACGCTAACCCCTGTTGCAATTTGTTAATCCCATTATCTATGATTTTCTTTGCAGAATGAGTAATGGATCTATCAACAGCTATAGGATCTAAAAGCCTAAGCCCCTGCCCTAATATGGGAATATTAAATAATTCTTTTTTAATTACCCAGGAATGTTTAGGAATAATTAATTGCATAAAAAAATTTTCCCAAAAAGATTGATGATTTGATACCAATATAAAAGGAGATGAAGGTAATTTTTCAAGACCATACACTTCATAATTTATACTACATATAATTTTTGCTAATTTTATAAATATAAAGGATGCTAATTTGGAATATTTATATTTTAGATTATAAGAAATATCAAAAAAACTTATTGAAAGTAAAACAACAAAAAAGGATAGTAAGCTAAAAATAGCAATTAGAGAATAAAAAAATAAAATTCTAAATTTCCAAAACATATTTTTAAAAACTTTTAACAACAAAGGTTGAATCATAATATTCTAATGTTTATAATGTTTTATTTAAAGATTTTTTAGATCTTTTGTTTTTCTTTACATAAACTTTTCTTTATCAAATCTAAAATGCAAGATATAAGCACAAAAATTGTTATGTCCGGAGTGCAACCAAGCGGAGAAATTCATATAGGAAATTACTTGGGAGCAATTAAAAATTGGAAGAATTTTCAATCTAGCAAATATTACCCTATCTTCTTTATAGCAGACTTACATGCTCTCACTAGTATTTTAGAGCCCAACGAACTAAGAAAATCTGTCTTGGAAACTTTCGCAATATATTTAGCATCTGGCATAGATTATAAAGAATCAATTATGTTTTTACAATCTAGTATTAAAGAACATACAAATTTTGCATGGATGTTAAGCTGTATCATCCCTAAAAATAGACTAAATAAAATGACTCAATTCAAATTGAAGTCTAAAAAGAACGGAGAACATAACACAAATTTAGGATTATTTACATATCCAGTATTAATGGCAGCAGATATTTTACTTTATAAAGCAGATATAGTACCTGTAGGAGATGATCAAATACAACATCTAGAGTTTACAAGAGATATTGTTTTACTGTTGAATAATAAATTAAAAAGTGAATATTTTAGCATGCCAGAATTTTTTATTAATTCAGATACGTCTAGAATTATGAGTTTGCAAAATGCAAGTGATAAAATGAGCAAATCCTCTACATCATCCTTAAGCAGAATATTAGTTCTAGATTCTAAAGAAGAAATTGTGAAAAAAATAAAAAAAGCTAAAACAGATGCTCTACCCTATATATCATATGATAAACAAAATAGAAAAGAAGTTACTAATCTAATTAATATTTACTCTTCAGTATCAAATATTCCTAAGAAAAAAATATTAGATAATTATGAAAATTGCGGAATGCAAAAATTTAAGCAAGACTTAACAGAAATATTAATAGAATATTTATCACCTATAAGGCAAAAATACTTTGAACTAATGAATAATATTGATTTTTTGCAATCTTTAATGTCACAAGGTAATGATAAAGCTCAAGAAATAGCTAGTAAAAATTATCAAGAAATAAAAGATAAGATAGGTCTTATCTGCTAAATAATGAAATGAAAATAAATATTAAACAATTACTAATTTTTAAATAAGAAAAGGTGAAATATTGTGTTTTGAATTGGGAAAAAAAATTTTTTGCTATAATATTTTTGTTCAGTATTTTTTTAGAAAATAAAATATTAGCGACAGAATTTTCAAAAAATTTTTATATTGAAACATTATTTGTAAATAATGATTCCAATTCCGATTTGCTAAAGGTTAAATATGAATTAAATAATGTAATTAAGGAATTATTGTATAATGATGAAAGTGAAATAGATTTATGGGCACTAGAATCAAAACAAATCTTACTAGATTCTATAATGTCAGAAGGTTATTTCGATGCAGAAGTTAATTATAAAATAGATATAAATCTAAAAAAAATTTTATATCTAGTTAATATAGGAGAAAGATATAAAATATCCAATTTTACAATTAATGGTAATAAGGACCTAAAAATTGTTGATTGGGATCTAGACATTGTTAACAAATTTTTATCTCTAGAATTATTAGATCTAGCAGAGAAAAAAATTTTTGATATTATAGATAAAGAATTTTCCTTTTTACATATAGATATTTCCCATATAACTCAATTAAATTCTGAAGATAAAACTATTGATATAGAATTTCAATATATGGTTTCAGAACCAGCATATATAGAAAAAATAGAATTTAATGGATTAGAACATTTATCATCTAAATTTGTGTTGGATATTATTGGAGATTATCAGAATGTAGAATATCATCATTTTATTATTGATCAAATAATAGAAAAGCTAAACATGAGTAATTTATTTAGCAGCATCATACCTATAATACCTCAATTTGTTAATTTAAACAAATCAGTAACACTTGTATTTGAATTAAAGGAAAAAGCTAGAAAAAGAGTTTTTTCATCTGCAAATTACAATATATCTAATCATCAATTCAATATTTTACTGGGATATACATTTAATAACATTAATTTTACAGGACAAAATTTAGATATTTCAACTAAAATTTATAATTTTAAGAATTTACCTATTTTTTATATTAATTACAGTATTCCTATTCTTTTTCCTAAAGAAATAAAATTATTTCTTAATTCTATGCTTGGAAAAACCAAATATAAAAATTTTTCAATAGGTAATAACTCGATTTCTATAGGAGGAACTAGTAATATAAAAAAAACATTAAATATATCAACAGCTTTGAAATACAACTTTTTCAAAGAAATGGATAATAATAATGATATTAAAAAAATAAGTAATAATCAGAAATTTTTCTCCTATTTGG
This sequence comes from Rickettsia sp., assembly GCA_015657545.1. Taxonomy (GTDB): domain Bacteria; phylum Pseudomonadota; class Alphaproteobacteria; order Rickettsiales; family Rickettsiaceae; genus JADHZC01. The sequence goes on along the minus strand of JADHZC010000001.1, from coordinate 166,200 downwards.
AATTGTTATTACAAAGTTATTGTTTTAGACAAAAATCTGTTTTAGAAAAAATATTATTTGAAACAAATGTTTTCATTAATACAAATAAGTTAAGAAATTCTTTCATAAAAACATATATTTTGATGAATTTTTTGCAAAAAATTAAAAATAATTCCTTAAGATTTACGATTTCCTATTTCAATATTTTCAAAAATTCTGACACTCAAATACCAATCACAGAATTTCTTATATTAGGAGACATGTACTCTATTAGAGGCTATAATAATGCTATCAATCAAGATCACATAACAATTGATAATTTAAGAAAAAATCATGATAATATATATTCCGTGAATTTAACCTTAGATTTAATGAAAACTATCACTACAAACTTAGATATAGGTTTTTTTTACAACATGAGTTATATAGATAAATATTATAGATTATCAATATCAAATTTTTATCATTCAATAGGAACCAGCTTGACATATAAGAAATTATCTATTCCTCTAAAATTAGAAATTGCTTTTCCATTTAATAAAAGACAAGGTATAGACTCTTTTCTTAATTTTCATTTAGGAGTTGCTATTTAGAGAAATGAATTTTATGTATAAGAAGATTTTAAAAAAAATAATCATCTTTATATTATTGATAATATCTATTTTGCACTTTGGAGAAACTATTATAAACCAAAAAAACATAAATGGAATTCTGAGTTTCTTATTCACAAAAATATTGAATCAAAATTCAAATTTCATATTCACTATATCTCAAATAAAAATAGATACAAAAAATTTTAAGATATATATTCCAGAAATTAGAACTAATTGTAAAAAAACAGGTAATTTTTTAGCAATTGCTGAAAACATAATGTTTGATGTAGATTATTACAAAATTTTAAAAAGACAAATTGGCTTAAAAAAAATAACAATTGATCAAATAAAAGTAACAGATGATTGGAGTGTAGATGAAATCAAAAAAAATTTCCTGAAGAGCAAAAATTTTCTAAACTTGATAGAAATTACAAATTTATTGATAAAAAACTGTTTAGTAAACAATAAAGAAAATTTATCTCATTTTGCAATCAAAACAGAAAATTTCAGATTTAATATTAAGAATAAAAAATTGTCTTTTTATCTTGAGTTAGGTAATTTAAAAACAGCTTCATCTGGAGAGATTAATAGCTTTTTTACTTCTCAAGTATCATTCAAAGAAGGAAATTTAGATTTTTCTAGGTTAAATTTTCATAACAATAACATTCTCATTAGAGATTCTCATATATCAACCAATTTTCAAAAACTAACAACACAAATAAAATATGAAAAATTTATCACAGATAAGATGCTTTCATATCTTGTACAATATTTTGATCTTAGCAAAGATTTCCAAAATTCTAAAAAGATTGTTGGCACAATCAAATCAGAAACTTTTATAGAAAAAAATTGGAATACAAATTTTCTGATTTCTTGTGAAAATCTTTCAGAAAATACAATATACACAGGTTTTGATATCTATTTTATCAAAAATTCTCCAAAAATTTGGAGAATAGAAAATTTCAAATCTAATATAATAAATATATTAGAAAAATCTTTTATAGAATACGATTTTAATGATATAAAAAAACTTAAAACTAATATAGTTATACAGGATCAAGAAATTTCTCAATTAAAACTAAAACATATATCTGGTAAATTCAATTTATCAATTAGCCAAGATAACAGGATAGATAATTTTGTGTCTAATATAGATGTACAAAATTTAAAATGTAACAATATGAAAAATACTTCTTTTATAGAAAAGCTCATATCAGAAATCTCAAAATTTGAAATTACTAGTAAAATATTAGATTTACCGTCTAGCACTTTAAAAAAGCAAAATTTTATCTTTATAGAAAAGTTAAATTTTTCTATAAATAAGTTAGAAAATACTACAGCAAATTTAAATTTATATAATATTGAAATTCCTCATTCGCCTAAAATACCTGAACTAAATTTTCAAACAAAATTAAACAAAGAAAATATACAACTCCAAATATCATCTCAAGATAAGGAGATATTTCAAGCAAATACCCATTTTAATTTTGAAAAAGAATTTTTTAACTTAAAAAAAATACAAGGTAATTTACAAAATACAAAATTCCACTTAGTGCATCCTGTGCAGATCAATATTCAAAAAAAAATAATTTTACAAAATTTCAAAATCCTCTTTAAAGAAGGAGAAATAATGATTACCCAAAATCCTATAAATAATATAGAAAATATTTACCAAATATTGATCAAAAAAAATAATGTTAAATATGATAAATATCAAGTTAACTTATCTGCTAAACATGTTTTAAAAATAGATTTTAAAAATTTATTTTTCTCTTTTTTACAAGAGATTGATATTAAAAATTCAGATATTATGCAGAATCAGTTTTCATTAAAAACAAAAAATTATCTTTCAAATAATATAGTTGAATCACATATATTTTTTGAAAATGAAAATATTTCTAACACAAAAATTAACTTAAGAATTCCAATTAATTTAGATATTAAAAATCTTGAATTTTTTATAAAAAAGCAAGAAGAGAAATTCTTAATAGAACTTAATTCTAATCAAATAACTTTATCTAAATTACTTGTATTATTACCAGATCTTAAAAAATTAGATGCTATTTTTAAAGGTTTTTTTCAAATTAAAGGTAGTATTCAGAATCATATAATAAAATGCGATGCACAAATAAACGAGATTCAATATAAAAGCAGTTTAAACGATATTTATTTATACAGAGCATCCTTTAATGCAAAAGATGATGGTAATAATAAAATTATACTTAATAATGTTATATTAAGATCAAGTGACAAGTCTAGTTTTACTGGATATGGAGATATTGTCTTCTCCCCTAACATAAAATATCAGATTCATTTTAATACAAAATTTTTTTCTGTACTAGGTCAAGAATTTTACGGACCTATCAAGGGACAGATTATTTTACTTGGTAATTTAGATAATGCTACAGCATCTGGTAAAATTTACTCTTTAAATTCAGTTTTAAATCTGAATAATAAAAAAATAAGTGATAACAAAATTGAATCTTTCAATATCCAAAACTTTCATATCAAACAAGATAAAATCTTAGCTACTAAAAACAAATTAAAAAAATATGAGCTTTTTTTAGATTTAATTACTATCTCAGATAAATCTCTTACAATAAAAATGTCTGATATAATTTGTGTAGCATCTGGCAGAGTAGATATTTTAGGTAGTCTTAGCACAACTATTTTTTCAGGCAGATTAGAGTCTAAAAATGGATATTATACAACTTTAGGCAAAAAATTTGATATTCATTCTGCTAAAATTATTCTTCACAAAAATATATTACATTCATATATTGATATGTTTTGTTCAACTACCATTGATCCATATAATATTTATATGCATGTTACAGGAAAAATATCTTTTCCTAAACTATCACTTACATCCACTCCATATCTAAAAGAACAAGAAATTATTTCTTTGCTTGCCTTCGGCAATATAAATCATAATACTAAATTGGATAATATTTTATTATCTGCTAATTTAGGTTCCTTAATAAAGAATTTAAATTTTGAAGAACAAAATATGCTATGGACTTTTCTAAAGGAATTGACAGTATCACTTCATATGAGTTTTATAAAAAAGGTCTTTTTGCCGTTTAGTTTATCTTTTCCAATAAGAAGAAATTTACTATTGGAGTACACTAATTTTAACAAAATAGACCTTCACAATTCTTTAGAAAATAATATATCCTTAAGATATTTTTATGAATTTTAATTTAGAAAAATTCGATTTAATTAGATACATAATATAATAACCTAAAGAACATTATGAAAAGATATTTATATTTTCTTATTGGAGTGTAATGATGTATCTACCACAAAAAAAACATCTTATATAATTCTATTTGTAGTAGAGCATAGATTTTTTGTTTATATTTAGTATCTATTATTAAATTTTTTGAAATTTTTGTATTCTGCTTTTGTTAAGCAAATAATAATCTAAATTCTATAAAAAGATAAAGAATCTTCATAATCAAGATAAAAAACACATTACAGAGATAGATATGCACTAAAAACACATTACAGAGATAGATATGCACTATTTGTATCTAAATGAGCAAGCTTCCATGGTATTAAACAGTCATTTTGTAAAAATGCATTGTTCTTATCTTTTTTGGCTATTCTGCTTAAGGAATTAGCCATAATTATTTTTAGTCTTACTTTTCTATTTACTTTTAGTAAGCTAAAGTAAAGTCTTAATTTTTCTACTAATAGATATTAACCTAGATGGTTTATATCATAGCACTTCATCTCTTTATGAGTTAATATTTAATAATTTCCCTTTATTCCCAAATAGAAACAATAGGTGCATGATCTGAAGGTCTTATTAAAGCTCGAAAATCTTTATCTATAAAAGATCTCTTTATAGACTTAAGAGATCTTTCGTTAGAAAATATAAAATCAATTCTATAACCAGTGTTTTTTTCAAAACTCCTCCCCCTGTAATCCCACCAAGAAAATTCTTGCAGTCCAGGATTCAACAGTCTAAAATGATCCTTCCAACCAGAATTTATAAAATTTCTCAAGAGTAATTTTTCTTCTAAACTGGTACAGATTTCTTCTTTAGGAAGGAGGATATGATCTATATGATATGGAGCTATATTAAAATCACCAGCAATAACAATATTGTCGTTTAAATGATCACCATTAATTTTACAATACTCATTAAACGATTTTAAAAAATCTATCTTTTTTACAAATTTATCATTCTCATATGAAGCTTCTTGACCATTTGGTACATAAAGAGAAATAATTTTCAAGAAACCCAATTTTGTAGTAAGATGAACTTCTATAAATCTAGCTTCATCACTTAATGGATTACCATCAAAGTCCTTTTTTACAAATTCTGCAGGAGTTTTTGTTAAAATTGCTACACCATTAAATCCTTTTTGTCCTTTAAAATAAAAATTGTAAGAAGTATCTTCTAGTATAGTAAAAGGAAATTTTTCTTCAGATGATTTTATTTCTTGTAAACATATCACATCTGGATCATATTTTTTAATTAAAATCAAAAGATGTTCTATTCTGGCATTTATAGAATTAATGTTCCAACTTACAATCGAAAAAGACATATGTTTTTTTGATATTGGATAATTTTTATTTATAGCTAGCAAGATATTCTTCTAGATAAGAATTCATTTGATCTATCTTATTTCTAAAAAAATGATCTCCTCCCTCTATAATCTGATATCTAATCAAATTACCCTTGGAGTCATTTATAGATTCTATAAGCTGTGCAACAGGACGTTCTTCTACAACACTATCCATATCTCCTTGCAATACCAAACCTTTAATAGGACATTGCAAAAAAAAACTAAAATCATATTTATTAACCGGGGGAGATACGGAAATAAAATCAGTTACCTCTGGTCTACGCATTATTAATTGAGAGGCAATCCAAGCTCCAAAAGAAAAACCTGATATCAAAATTGATTTTGAAGAGGCATTTTTATTTTGTAGCCAATCTAAAGCATTAGCAGCATCCTTTAACTCCCCTATTCCCTTATCAAAAACTCCTTCAGATTTACCTACACCTCTAAAATTAATTCTTAAAACATTAAAACCACTAGAATAGAGAGTTTTATAAACATTATAAGTAATTTTATTGTTCATTGAACCTCCATACTGAGGATGAGGATGCAAAACCAAGGCTATCTTACTATTATTGTCTAGATTTTCTGCATAATGGCTGTGAATTCTACCTGCTGATCCTTTTAAAAAAATTTCTGTCATGCTATAAAAACAAAATAAATGAATAACAATTTATCTATAATATATAAATATTAATGATTTAAATAGACATATTCATTATTTTTTCAAAAGATTCTATAAATTTATTTCTAATGTCTAAAATTAACTTAAGCTGATTAGTAGATTCTTGACTACTAGTCACAATATCAATCAAATCAGATTCTCCTTTAAAGAAATTTTGCAATTTATGTTCGTATTCTGTTAACTTATCTTGAGTATTTTCTAATAATCCTATACTCATATTCTGCTTTGGACTCATCATATTTGAGAATCCTATTTCTAAATTAGAAGAAGATAATTTATCAAAATTTGCAATTTCATTTAAATAATGATTCTCGATCATAGCAAGGTTATTGCTAATTGTATTTACATGAACATTATATACAGAATCTACCATAAAAATCCGTTATTTTATAACTTCTAAAGTTTTATTAATTAAAGAATTACTCATCTCGATTGTTGCTAAATTAGCTTCATAGCCTCTATGAGCTTCCATAAGATCTGCTTTTTCTATTTCAGTAACAACATTAGAAAATTTTACATAACCCATCTGATTCGCAAAAGGATGAAATGGATCATATTTCACATTAAAACCCCAATTACTATGTTTGATTTGATAATGTAATAAAGTAGATTTATGTTTTTTATCATATCTATTTTCAACAGTAATTATTTTTCTTCTATAGGGAGTTTTGTTCGCATAAAAAGAATTAACATTCACCAAATTTTCTGTAGCAATTTTTATTCTTTTCATTTGAATTAAATTCGCATTATTCAAAATTTGAATAGATTGCTTAATATTATCAGCAAAAACATCTGAAAAAGAAAAAGCTAGAAATAAAAATGTTGTTTTTCTGAACATTTTATCGAGAATTAATCACAGTTGAAATTAAAGTATTTAAAGTTGAATAAATTTTCAAAGCTGAATTATACTCATTTGAATTTTGAGAAATTTTAGGAAGTTCTTCTTCTATTGAAACATTATTCCCATTAGGTTTTGTTTCAGAGGTTGAGACTTTTTTGACTCTTCTTTTTTGCTCTAAATAATTTTTACCTGAAAAATGCATTTTAGAAGTCCTTAGTAATTTGAAATTATTGATTTTTTTCTTAAAAATTTTGGAATCTTTAGATAAATTAATATCTTCCGCTTTGTAATTAGGAGTATTTACATTTGCAATATTTTTGCTAAGTATTTTATGTCTATCAGAAAAATGATGTAATTTTTTCTTAGTTAAATCAAAACTATTACTTTGATATTTTAACTTAGAAAAATTTTTAGCATATAAAGGTCTATCAAATAGAGATATCAGTAATAAGGATAAAAAAATCTTTGAATTTAAAAATACTAATATTTTCATTTTTACAATTTTATCCTAAATATTCAAAATTATTCACATAAGAATATTTGTGTTAAAAAAAAATAGCAATTTCAAAAATTTTTTTGAACCTAATTTTATCTAACTAGCTGAGTTTCAGCAACATAAGAAGAGAACTGGAGATCATATTTAAATCTTCTATTTCTGAGAGATGATGTGTGGAATTTTTGCTGTAGTGTAAAAATATTTTGTTAGAAGATATTTTTTGTAATATTTGCATAGATTGCTGATAATCTACTTCTTTATCTTTTAATCCATGAATAATAGCTACAGGAAGATCAATATCTATTATAGCTTGATCTAATATCAGATTTTTCCTACCATCTTGTATCAAATTATACGAAATATCAAAACCTTGATGACATTCATCTTCTCCCTTTACTCTAATAATACCCTCTTCTTTCAAGGATATACGTTGCTCATTGTTCAGTTTGTACCATATATGCTCAGTAAAATCTGGAGCAGGAGCAAGCAATAATAAAGATTGTACCTCTTTTGGATATCGAAGAGCAAAAAGAATTGAAATCCACCCTCCCATGCTAGAGCCAATAATAATAAGTTTTTTACCAAGCAATAATCTCTTATATATCTTTTGAAAACTATCAAACCAAATAGAAATATTTTGCTCAGTAAAATTTCCCCAAGAAGCTCCATGCCCCAAATTATCAAAAGACAAAAAATTTAACCTATGAAAATTACAAAAATTTTGAATATGACATGACTTTTTTCCATGCATATCAGACATTAAACCATGTAAAAATACTAAATATCTATTATCTGAGTCATTATTAGTAATTTTTTCGTATGATATATATTTCTCCTCATTCAGATATAATCTTTTCATTTATTTCTATTTTGATAAGTAAGACTTTTTAATAATATTAAATTTTGTTGGTTCTAATATTTCAAAAGGAAGATTAGTTTTTTTAGCATAGCACAATGCAGATTCTTTAGAATCAAATTCTAAAGAAATTTGATATAAATTATTGCAAGACGATGTTCTTTTCATTAAATTTTCTACAAATTTATCATTTTTTTCTGATTCAAAAACAATTTTCCATTTTAGCCTCTTTTTGCCAGATTGCATAACTGACTTGCTTGGTTGAAAAATTTTAAGTTTTGTAGACATATTTTCTACTTAAATACCTATTAAAATACAAATATTTAAACTATGATATTTGATAATTTCATTTTTTAATGTTGTAAACTTTTATGGTAACAAATATGGTCGAAGATGCAAGTATTTCACAAGAAGAAAATATTGAAAATCTAGATAAGAAATCTATGCAAGTTGCAATTTCAAAACTAGAATTTGAAGATGCATTAACAAAATTACAAAATATCAGTAAAAAACTAGATTCTGGAAATATCTCACTTTCTTATACTATAAAATATCTAGAATATGCAACCGTATTAAAATCACATTGTAAAAAAATATTAGAAAATTTTAAATTAAAAGTAGAAGAAATAATATCTTCTGAAGAAGATACTAAAGATAACCGTTAATTTGATGTTTAGTTTCACTCATATCTTCAAAAAAATTTTTTCTATCCTATTTTTGAAAAAATTATGAACATATTTAAAAATAATCATATTTTGAAGTCAGTTGATATCTAATTAACCATCATGCTTATTCAATTTGCTTCTCAGAATAATTTAAACTATTTCACATTTTTGTATTTTTTAAAATTTTTAATTTGATAAGTAAATAGATATATTTTATTATTCAGATTCCTTTATCCTTATAGATGTTTAAAATTTAAAAATGTATCGCTTTTTTTTAATTGTTATATCTTTTTTTAACATATTTTCGTATTTTCAAACCACCTATGCAATGAGTATGTCTGATGACAAAATTTTTTTATCATCCAGCATAGGAATAGACATATTTTTTCCAGGAGATATTTTACACAAATTTCCTACAAATTATGAATCATCAAAACAAGGAAAATACTATCAAAATATAGAATTACCAAATATTAGAACTACTATTGGTTATAAATTATCAGACAAACTAGATCTAACTTTAAGTGCTGGGTGGGTTATTAAACATAGTTTTTCAACAAAAACTAATTTAGTTGATGGAATGCATTTAAAATATGTTTCATCTTTCTTAAATATAGGAGATATGAATAAATTATTTTTTTCTAAAAATGAAGATACAGATCAAAATATAAAAAATCTTTTTAATAAATCTGAAGTAGTGCTAGCAAACATATCTATGAAAATGACCCCTGTTTATCTTGGATTAAACTATAATTTATTAGAAAAAGAAAATTGGACATTTTCTCTCCATTCAAATATAGGAATATCATTTTTGAACACAGAATCCTCACTTAACATAAATTTTTCTGAAATGATAGGCAATCTTAGAACTGACAAAAATTTAGAAAAAAAATTCCAAATCTGGTCAACAAAACGCAAAGAGGAAAAAAAGATACAAGAAGAAGAAAAGAAAAAAAACTCTACAAATCAATTATCTAAGTCTGATATGAATACTGATTTACCTCAAAGGATATTGAATGAAATAATAAACAATTCTAAAGACCTCACTAAAATTTCAAAAAGTTTTGATTATAAGGTAAAATTTGAACAAAAATCACAATTTTTTATCAGCAATGGATTTAATTTATCTTATTCTGCTTATTCTGGGGTAGAAATTTTTTCTTCTTTCATGATAGACTATTTATTCAAAATTGATAATTTAGAGATTAAATATTTTTCAAATCACGATAACAAAGTTATTAAAAACGATATAGACCAATTTTGGAACATTAATTATTCTAATAATTGTTGGAATAAAAAATTAGAAATTAATGAAGATTTGTTATCTTTTAGATTAAATTTAGGAATAAGATTTCTATTCTAAATTGTTTTAAATATACATTATTCAAACTGTAGCTTATGAGATTCTACATTTATTTACTATTATCATTTTTAGTATTTTTACCAAAAATTACTTATGCAGAAAGATATTCAGAAAATTTTTATGTAAAAATTGAATCAGGTTTAGGTTTACTGATGGGGAAAAATATTTTCAATATTAATAATTCTGATAAAAAATATGAATCCTCATTGTGGAATATATATCTTCCTAAAATATATATGGGTTATAATATTAATGAAAATTTCAGTACTGGTCTGTTCATATCACATCTAGTTACAATGGGAGAACCTATGTTCCAATGTAATGCAAATTTTAGTGACGGTCTTAATAGCAAATATGCGTCTTCATATTTGAATCTTGATATCAAAAACATAATACCTAACACTAATAAATACAAAACACTTAATGCAGAATTTACAAATACAAACGCAACAAAAATCTTATTTGATTTAAAACATCTCTCAATAGCCCCATATATTAGTAATTACATCTTCTTATCAGAAAATATTGCTGTTTCTTTGTCTGCTTACATTGGCTTTAGCATGTTATATGAAATATCATCTTCTGTTAATTTTGATCTTCAAAAGTTATATGAAAAAATATCTAAAGATACAACTCTATTGCAAGAATTTAATGATTATATGGAAGATAGTAAAATTCACCGTGAAAGAAAAATTTCTAATGAAAATACTAGATCTTCTATTACAATTGACGAACATTCTAAAGAAGAAATATTAAATTACATATATAATCAATTTTCTCAAAAAGATGAAAAAAAAGATAAAACTAGAGATTTTGGAAAAAATATTTTTATAAAAACAAATTTTAAAAATAAATTTCTTCCTAGTGGTGGCTTAGATGCTAATATAAATTGGAATTTTTACGAAGCTTGGGAGGCCACTTTAGGCTTCAATTTTCAATTTTTAGGTAATATTTCTAATCTAGAAATCGATAACATCCTAGAAAGCAAACTCAATACTCAAAAAATTTTTTGGAGTATGCAAAATAATAATCACAAAATTTTATCTAACCAAACAAATTACCTAATGTCAGCTGGTATAAGTTTGGGTATCAGATTTAATTTTTTATAGTGTTTGCTTATAAAATAAATAGATTGTAGTTTTAAACTATCAGCATCACACAGATCCTAAAAATCTGTAAAAAGAGATCAGTAGATAAAGAAAACAGGAAAAGAAGTCAAATCAACATTCAAATATATTACACATAATAATACAAAAAATGCGGATAGCACATCATTAGTCATAAAACAAAAAGCAATAGAATTAATACAGCACTCTGGAAAGGAATTGCTAGGCAAAAAGTTCAGCATAAGAATGCTGTCTAGCATAGGGCTCAGAGCAAATAAAGACAAGAACAAAAAAGTCATTGCTATCTTTGCGGAGAAGAGTCAAAAAAGACAAGAAAAACATAGTTACAAAATACTGCTTAGTCTGTTAGAAGCTCGCTCCTTTAGGGGCGGGTAGTTCACGGCGGTGTTTAGAGATCGTAAACGAAATTTGATCTCGCTAAATCTTCTTGGAACATGTTTGTACAAAAAGTCATTGTCAACATTTAAAAAAACATCTTACAAAAACATTTCACTAAAAAAGCTCAAATTAAAGAATGTGTTTTGCCCTTTTTAAACGAATCATACATACCCAAAATTGTTAAAGAAGAAAAAATACCAACGAAATAAATGTAAAATGTTGAGTTACAACCCAAAAAAGTTTTTTATTCTTGTCACAACCCCAAACGTCTGGCTTGATAACTCGACGGTGTAGCAGGCGATGTAAACTGTTTTGATCAGGAATTTGGAGAGCTTGCTACTTCTGAAATTGCTGTTCTTAATGTTGCTGATTGGTTTGATGTGTTTTTTTCAAGTTTTTTATTTTGTTCAGTTAATTTTGTAATTTCTGCTTCAAGATCTACAATTTTTTCATCTGTTATCCCCTTTTGTTTTTTATAGTCATTTAACTCTTCTCTAAGATTTTCAATTGTTTTATTTAACTCTATGTTTTTTTCTTTAAGATCTATATCAAATAGTATAGCGATTAATAGCCGTGAATTTGTTTCTTGCTCTTCAAAATATTTGCGATTCTCTTTTTTT
>JADHZC010000001.1:144050-153820 GCA_015657545.1 Rickettsia sp. | reverse complement strand
ATAAAAGATTATCAGACAGTTTTTGAATGACATTATTCCCTATTATTTTCTATTATTCCCTCTATATCTTTACGGTATCTGAATGGTTGAGCATATGTACCAAAAAGATATTAAATTTTATCTTTTCTTCACTTTCAAAGGCTTGTATAAGAGAGTAACATCCAGCGCATGAGAGTTTACTTATACCAAAATCTATCCTCGAAACAATATCTTCTGAATTCTCTTTACTTAAATATTGAGCAATCTTAATTTTAGCGTGAAAAAATGTTGCTCGATCTTGTATTATTAAATCTTTAGTTGTATTACATGGAACCAAATCTTTCCCTTTAACAAATTGACAGTTATTATTTACGGCAATCGCATTTCTCAAAGATGTTTTTATTGGTGATTCTGTTGGAGATATTTTTAAATAATTTTTTACTTTATAAAAATCATTTATTGGTTCTAATATTTCTTGTATAGTAGTTTTTTCTGGTCCAGGATCAGTATCTTGTTCTAATTTTTTCAATTTTGTGTAATTTGTATAAAAATCATTTGGATTAAAAATCTCTGGTGGTTTTGGTTCAAAAAATTCTAAAAGATTTTTCTTAATTATTGAACTATTCTTTAAATTTTCCTCGAGTAAGTAATTAGCTTCTATATCCTTTAGTTTTTACAAAAATTTGTCTTGAAAAAATTTTTCAGCATCTTTAGCTCCTTGACCATCATCGTTGCAAGATCTCAAATGTGTTAAAGCATCTTTTGCTGAAAATTTAGAGGGAAATTTTTTTGTTCTTCTATATTCTGCATTATTATTAGCCATAATGAGTTTATTGTCATGAACACAAACGGCAGTGTACAAACATTCCTTACTTTTTTGCCTTTTTCATCAAGAATTTCAGAATTATCTGTAAATAGTCTTGAAATCTTATCTAAAGCTTGTTGATCATAACTTCTTGGAAGAAATAACTTTGCATAATTGATTGGAAATATTATGTTTTCTTGATCTTTTGATTGATATCTTTGATAAAGATTTTCTAATATTTAGAAAAAATTAGACATTTTGATTATACGCTAAATCAGTTTTTAAAAATCTACAATATTTACTTCTTGAAGTATTTGTCCTATATATTTTTCTGTATTTTCTTCATGAAAAAAAAATCTGAAGCACTTAATTCACCATTTTCCTTACTAATTAAATAGCAACCACAGGTATATTTTCAAGTTTTTCTAACATCTGATCTACAGAAATCTGCAATTCTGGAAAAGCCAATAATACTGAAGACAAAAATTCATTTACACTACAATGATACCCTCCAAAAGATATTGAACCTCTAGAGCATTCCTTTAAAGAGTCTTTTATACCTAAAAATTTTCTTAATTCTTCAGCAATAAATGTTATAAATTCAGACCGAAAATAAGATCTTTCCTCATCATGCATTAACGAATTTGCACGAACAAATATCATTTCATGATGATTTACAACAAAATTTTCTCCATTATCTATGTGTTTCAAGAGGAATTCGAATGCTTCTTTATTAATTTATAGGGTTTTCACAATTTTTCATAAAGTCTAGACTCAGCAATTTCATTATGGAACCTTGATTCATTGTTTGAATTGTTTTCCTACCTAAAAAACAAGATATTGTTATTATTTCATCTCATTATTATAAAAAATTTAAAATCCTTTCAGCATTGTTGGCATATTTTGTACGATATTAACTTCATGTTCAGATAAACTACTTTTTAGTGCTCCTAAAAATTTCTCATTAATCTCTGTTTTTTCAGGAGTATAGCTTGATTGAGTAGAACTTGACTTTTCTGTTTGAATTCCATGCTTTTCCTTATTTTCTAAAGAAAATTATTCTGAGTCAGAAATAAGTGGATTCTTTTCAGATAAAGATTCTGGAGTTATTAGTGCTATCAGTTAAAATTTCAGTAGCACTGATTTTTTTTCTTTATCGAAGAATATGCTGAAAATATTACCTATAAAAATCACCATATTTTATTTATTAATTAGAAAGTAATAGTAGTTTTCTAAAGCCATTATTATCAACTCATAACTTTACAATAGTTAAGGATTTTTTGTAAATTTATTCAAAAAATTAATAAATTTATTTTCATAAATAATTTATTAAAGTAGAAATGATGCTGCTATAAAATTTATGATTAATCGATGCCCAATCAAGTAAATATGCTAAGAGATAAGTTCTACTCCAAAAAATAAAATCACTATTACAAAATTTGTACAATCATTGATTATAGAATAAAGTTCTTTCACTAGAAATTTTCTATAATATTTTTGAATCATGCAAAATAAAATTCCTAAATACAAAAGCACAAATAGGCATAAATCATAAAATAATTTTATTTAGATATCAGTTCTGCATTTTTTGTAATTTTTGCTCATAAAGCAAATATATTTTGGAAACAGAATAGATCCAAGATATCGAAATTATTATAAATATTACTAAAAGTAATGGTGCTATAGAGCTATATGTAGAATTCACTATAAACGTAAATAACATGGTTTGAATTAAACTACTCAAGGATTTTCCAAGTTTAGGGCTAGCTACATCAACAGCTGCTTTACCCTTAGTTCTTAATTCTTTATCTAAAGGGATATATAACATTTGAACTGAGGAGTCCCATATAGAATATTTTACTCCTTTAGATAAGATATTTTGCACTGAACCTAAAATAACTATAAAATATAAAGTTGAAAATGGAACTATATAATTAAAATATGTAGAAATATTATTTTCAATAATTACCAACACAAAAAATATAATTCCAGTAAGCAATATAACTATAGGAGTCAAAACAGCAGAAATAAACCAATTATATCTTCTTATTAAAAAATTTCCTAATAAAGTAAAGCCCATAATACAAATTCCTGTCCAAAAAATGAAATTGCTATTAAAATTTGCATAATCATTAATGTTAGGATAAAGCTCCTTCATTTTAGATCTCCATACACCCTCTACCATATCCATAGTAATGCTAAATGCAGAAGCACAAATAAGCATAAACCATAGATATCTAGATTTTAATATATATTTAGCACTTTCAATAAAACTCATCTTTAAATTAGCTTCTTCTGTGTCTGTTAATATAGATTTTTTAAATGAATAATCTTCTTTCATTTTATATAAAAGATAGCAACATATTAAAGAAGAAAAACAAACAAATCCCAAAGATATTTGAGACATCAAAATCTTTTTATCTTGATAAGGGAAGATTGTTTGATAGATAAAATTATCAAATGAGCTTAAATAGCCCATTAAAATACCAACAACTATTAATGAAGAGTTTCCTACAAAAGCAAATAAAATATAGAATTTTTTTGCCTGTTCAGAAGTATTCATCTCATTCATAAATTGCCAAAAAAATAGTACATAAAAGATATTGGGCCATAATTCAGCAAACGAATAAAAAAACACATAAGACCAGTTTCCAATAAGCATAATATACCACTTCAAATAATGATATTTTTCTCCTAAAACATTTATCTTTTGAGCAGACATATGAAGATGTTCTACATTGGGATAAAGACAAAATGCGAATATCATAAAAAATCCTATAAAAACAGAAATAAAACAGTAAAACATTTTAAATAAAGTCATTCCTTTATTGAGTAATTTCGCATACATAACAACAGAAATAGCTGCAAGAGGAGAAACAAAATAAAATTTGGTAAAACTAATAAGTTCCGCACTTAGTTCTGAAACTAATATAGAATCTTTTAAAATGCGCAAAATATTTTGATTAAACAAAATAAAGAACATAAAAAACGACATTATAAAAAATCTTTTTACTTCATTTTTAGAAGTAAAGATAGTAAATTTAGTCTTACCTAAGGTTAAATAATTTTTTTGTTTCATGATATAAAAACTACTTTTATTAAAAAAAGATAATAAATCTTTTTATTTTGGGGATATTATAAAGAAAAAATAATAAATAGTAAAAATTTAATTTTTACATATTAAAAAATTACATAAAAATTCAGATATCTAAATTTTTTACTTTAGAAGCATTTGCTTTGATAAAATCTCTTCTAGGTTCAACAACGCTTCCCATTAAAATAGAAATGATCTCTTCAGTGTGTTCAATATCTGCAATATCTATTTTCATAAGAGTACGTTTTTCTGGATTTAAAGTGGTATCCCATAATTGATCTGCATTCATTTCTCCTAAACCTTTAAATCTTTGTATAGAATATTTCTCTTTCATTTTTTCAAGTGATATATTGACAGTGTTTGTCGCTATAAATTGCAATGGATATGTTACTTTGTCTATTTCAAGCACAAATTTTTGTTTAAAAATAAAGGGAAATCTACTTTTTAATGAATTTTGAATTTTTAATAATGTCTGGATTTTAGTAGTATTTAACTGCTCTTGAAAAAATGATTCTTTATGATCTCTACCATTAATTGTTTTATGATACTCAATTTTATTTTCATCTATAAACAGATTACAATATTTTTTTTTTGAAGAAACATTTGGATCCATAATATCTAATAACTGGCGTACAAAAGATTCATTGTTGGAATTAAACAAATTTATGGATAATTGATCTGCAAAAAATATTAATTCTATAAATCTAGGGTTAAGATGTATATCAGAAAGCTCTTCCAGAAGATTTTTAATTTCTATTTGGTATTTAAAAAAATCATAAAATTCTTCTTTTTTAATTGCAATATTTTGATTTTCATCTTGCAATTCTATTAAAGATTTTTCTTTTATTTGAGATATAAGATATTTTTCTAACTCATCCTCATTTTTGATGTATTTTTCCTTTTTATCTTTACTTAATCTATATAAAGGTGGTTGAGCTACATATAAATAACCTTGTTCTATAATTTCTTTCATATATCTATAAAAAAAAGTGAGTAACAAAGTTCTAATATGAGAACCATCTACGTCTGCATCAGTCATGATAATTATTTTATGATATCTTGCTTTAGAAATATCAAAATATTCTTTCCCAATATTAGTACCAAGAGCTGTTACTAAAGTACCTATCTGTTCGGAAGATATAATTTTATCAAATCTTGCTTTTTCTATATTAAGAATTTTACCCCTAAGAGGTAAAATTGCTTGAAATTTTCTATCCCTACCTTGTTTAGCAGTACCACCAGCAGAATCTCCCTCAACAATGAATAATTCTGACAGTTGAGGATCTTTTGTTTGACAATCTGCTAATTTTCCTGGTAAATTAGATACATCAAGCACAGATTTTTTTCTAAATAATTCTCTTGCTCTACGGGCTGCTTCCCTAGCAGCAGCAGATTCCACTATTTTATTTACAATTATCTTGGCATGTGATGGATGTTCCTCTAACCAATCCGATATTTGATTATTTAAAAATCCTTCTAATATAGGTCTAACCTCAGAACTAATTAATTTATCTTTAGTTTGGGAAGCAAATTTAGGATCTGGCATTTTTAATGATAAAACAGCAGTTAAACCCTCCCTTATATCATCACCTGTAATTTGTAATTTCTGTTTTTTATTTAAATCATTTGAAATGATATAATTATTTATTGCTCTTGTTAAAGCACTCCTTAACGAAACTAAATGAGATCCTCCATCCTTTTGTTTGATATTATTAGTAAAGCATAAAATATTTTCATTATATCCATCGCTCCAATGCAACGCGATTTCAAAACTGATTCCAGAATTCGTATCAGAATTTTGTATCCAAATACTAGGATGTAATTTATTTCTAGCTCTTGAGATATGCTCTAAAAAATTTATAATTCCTCTTGTAAATTGAAATTGCTTCTCTATAAGCTGACCATCTGCAAAATAGGAAAAATTTATCTCTAAATTAGAATTTAAAAAAGCTAATTCTTTGACCCTATGTTCTACAGTCGAATGATCAAAACTAATAAATTTAAAAATCTTATCAGATGGGAAAAAAGAAACCTCCGTTCCCCTACGCCTTATATTTTCTTTTACAACCGCAAGAGGATTTTCTGCTTTTCCTTCATGAAATTTGAGATAATATTCCTTATTATTTCTCCATATTCTAAGCTCTAACCATTCAGATAGAGCATTTACTACTGAAACCCCTACACCATGTAATCCCCCAGATATTTTATAAGAATCTTGATCAAATTTACCTCCAGAATGTAATTGAGTCATGATAACTTCAGCAGCAGATATACCTTCATCTTGATGCAAATCAACTGGTATACCCCGTCCATTATCTGTAATTTTAACAGAGCCATTTTCTTCAAGCGAAATAGAAATTTTATTACAATGCCCAGCTAAAAATTCATCTATAGAATTATCTATAACTTCATAAATCATATGATGAAGTCCTGTTCCATCATCTGTATCACCTATATACATTCCTGGTCTTTTTTTAACAGCTTCTAACCCTTTTAAAACTTTAATAGAATTTGCTGAATAATTTCCTGAATTTTGAAAAATCATATTATTTAATTTGATTACATGAAATTGATTTACTCACTATTATATTGTTTTAGTAAGAATTTTCCAAGACAAATATAATTTATTAATCTAAAATACCACAATTGATATGATGTTATTTTAGATATAAAAAAATGGACAAAAATTTTTTAATTAAAAATTTTGATGATTCAATCAATATTGTAAATTTCCTATCTAAATTTACTAAAGATTTTAAAATTATAACATTAGAAGGAACAATTGGAAGTGGAAAAAGTTTTTTATGCTATCATATTTCTAAAATTTTATTAAAAACGAATAATTTCAATTTTTCATCTCCAAGCTTTAGTCTTGTAAATATTTACAATAATGAAGATTACATTATATATCATTTAGATCTATACAGAATAAAAACATTAGATCAAATTTATAATTTAGGTTTTGAAGAAATCTTAGATCAAGCAAATCTTGTATTAATAGAGTGGCCAGAATTAATTTTGAAAATGCTCTCAACACATAAATTTATAAAATTGAAAATAGATTTGCTGGATACAAATTTAAGAAAATGCTATATAAAATTTGTTTCAGTTCAAAACTAACATTTAATCACAAAAATTTGATAAAATTATGTTGTTAAACAAACATATTGCACAAGCAGTACATATTATACAAAATGGAGGATTAGTAGCTTTCCCCACTGATACAGTTTACGGTTTAGGAGGAGATGCAACAAATGAATTTGCATGTAACAAAATATTTGAAACAAAAGGAAGGCTTTCTAGTAACCCACTAATAATTCATGTAGCCAATATAGAACAAGTAAAAAATATTGCTCATATGAATAAAGATGCTATAAAGTTATCAATCTTATGGCCAGGACCATTAACAATGGTACTTCCTCTCAAGAAGAAAAATAAAATATCAAAAAAAGCTACAGCAAATCTAGACACTATAGCAATTAGGATCCCTAATTCAAAATTAACATTAGATATCATCAATTATAGTAATACTTTTATAGCAGCTCCTAGCGCTAATTTATCAAATTTTTTAACAACTACATCTTATCAAGATGTGAAATATAATTTTCCTGAAAATATCTATATTATACCAAATGAAAATCCAAATGCTTGCGGAATAGAATCTACAATTATAGACCTTACAAAAGAGCAGCCGGTATTATTGAGACCTGGATATATTGTAAAAAATCAGTTAAGTGCGATTTTAGGTAAAGAAATTTTATTACCCAAACAAACAAATAAGATAAAATCTCCTGGTATGTTTTTAAAACATTATTCTCCTAAAAGTAAAATCAGACTAAATGCCTCATTCCTTGAAATACAAGAAGTTGGTCTAGATTTTGGTAAATCAGGAAATTTTGATTCTAGATATCCAAGAAATTTTTCTCTAAATTTAAGTAACAAGTCTTGTTTGATAGAAGCTACAAAAAATTTATTTGCATATTTACATCAATTAGATTATCACGCTTTAAATTATAAAAAATCTATCGCTGTGGCGCCAATAGAAAACCAAGGCTTGGGCTATACAATTAATGACAGATTAAAAAGAGCTGCTTATGAATAAAATTAAGAACTGCATTTTGATTATTATTAATTGACGATATCAGTTAGCAAAGGAAAAATTTTTTGCAAATTCCCTCAGATCTCTGCTGCCAAGTTAATAGTGATACTTTCAATCCCTTGAAGATGATGAGCATCTAGAAGCAAGTCTGAGCTCAATTACCCCATCATCAAGATAGGAAATTTCCTATGAGTCTATGTATATATTGTTCTGCCATAGCTAGGATTTCTCCTTTTGTATATTATACAAATACTTCTGTAAAACTATTTACTACATTTACTAACCAATTCTATATTCTGGTTGGCTTTTATTTAGGCATATATTACCTCCTAACCACTGTTGATTCCGTTGTAGATACGTTGATACTTAAAAGAGAACTGCTTCTTTTCCAGAATTTACTTTCTGCATATTCACTATCAATCTACCTACAAATATTGGTGACCTGCAAATTCAAATTCTTACACAATGGTTGGCTTGTATTAGGCATCATACCTCCTAACCACTGCTGATTCTGTTGTAGATACGTTGATGCTTGAAAGAGAACGCTTTGTTTTCCAAATTATTTTCTGCATATTCACTGCTCCTACTAAATATTGGTGGCTGCAAATTCACAGCTCTTATACAATGATTGGCTTATATCAGGTATCTATTACCTCCTAACCACTGTTGATCCGTTGTAGATACGTTGATACTTAAAAGAGAACTGCTTCTTTTCCAGAATTTACTTTCTGCATATTCACTACTTCTACTAAATATTGGTGGCCTGCAATTCACAGCTCTTATACAATGGTTAGCTTGTTCAGTTATCTATTACTCCTAACACTGTTGATTCCGTTATAGATACGTTGATACTTGAAAGAGAACTGCTTCTTTTTCAAAATTTATTTTCTGCAATTCACTACTCCTACTAAATATTGGTGACCTGCAAATTCAAAATTCTTACACAATGGTTGGCTTGTATTTAGGCATCTACTACCCCTAACCACTGCTGATTCGTTGTTAGATACGTTGATTGCTGAAAGAGAACCGTTTCTTTTCCAAAATTTATTTTCTGCATATTCACTGCTCCTACTAAATATTGGTGGCCTGCAATTCACAGCTCTTATACAATGGTTAGCTTGTATTCAGTTATCTATTACCTCCTAACACTGTTGATTCCGTTATAGATACGTTGATACTTGAAAGAGAACTGCTTCTTTTCAAAATTTTTTCTGCATCACTACTTCTCATAATATGGTGGCCTGCAAATTCACAGCTCTTATAACAATGGTTAGCTTGTATTCAGTTATCTATTACCTCCTAACCACTGTTGATTCCGTTATAGATACGTTGATATTAAAAGAGAACTGCTTCTTTTCCAGAATTTACTTTCTGCATATTCACTACTACTAAATATTGGTGGCCTGCAAATTCACAGCTCTTACACAATCAATTCCTTCCTACCTTTTAATTCTCTTGAATTTTGGACAGGTTGCTTAATGTTCCTCTTTTTGAGTCCGTAAAGCACTTTATGCCATCTCTGACGCTTTCTCCTTTATATATTGAATGTCTTTTCTTTCCATTGGAATATTCTTTGATTAGTTTCTTCCCGTATCTCTCTTTTCTATCCTGTTGGATTCTCTACAAATATTTAATACTCATTTAATACGCAAAAATTTACTATCTGTCTTGTTGTTTTATGTCTAGATTCTTGTTAAATACACACTGCCGTTACTAAATCCTTTTTGAATTTTAATTTCTACATTTGCTTTGTGATACTTTCAATCCCTGAAGGAGATTGAAAGTATCACCTC
>JADHZC010000001.1:0-144025 GCA_015657545.1 Rickettsia sp. | reverse complement strand
CATTTGTATATCAGGAGCAATATATTACATATTATATTATAATTAGTTATATTGTCAAAAAAAAATGGAGCAAAATCTATCAAATTGAAAATTCATTAAGCATATATTAAAATATTTTCTAATAAATCACACACATTAAAGATATAAATTTAAAATTTGATAAAAAAGAAATAACCACTATTTTAGGACGCTTCTGTAGTGGAAAGTCTACTCTTCTAAGAATTAATCAATTTATTAGAGAAACATCAAAAGGGAAAATTTTTTTGATAAATGAAGAAATAATCAGAACAAACCTAATATTCGTACTAAAAATAGGAATGGTATTTCAACAATTTATCTAATTTCCACTTTAAAACCAGTAAAAAAAATCTTACCATATGCATTAAATGAAATACCGACCAAAATGCTATCATTTGATTAATCAAAGAAAGAGCAAAAATTTATAAAAAAAATTTAATATTGAAGATAAAATTCACTCTTACCCTAAAGATTTTATCAGGCGGAGAAAAAACAAGACTGCTATTTGCAGAGATTAATGTTACAGACCTAAATTTATGACACTTTGAACGAACCAACCTCTTGCATTAGATGTAGAAAATACGAATGACGTGATAAAAATCATTAAGAGTTAAAAAAAAAAAATGAACATCTTACTAATAACCATAATATCAAATTCTGCTCAGATAGTTTCAGTAGAGTATTGTTCATGGATAAAGGAGAGATTGGAGACCAATACAAAATCCTCGCACATTTTTCTCTAACCCAAAATTCTCTAAGAGGAAAGATTTTTTTAAAAATATAGAAAATTTAATTTTCTAGTTCTAATGATCATTTTAAATATCCACAAATATATAATTTATAAAATGTTAACTCTAAAGAAATTTTTAATGCAAGAAGTTGCTACGAAATTTTTTCAGAAAAAGCTATAGAAAAAAATTATTATAAAATTTATAATTTAATTAAATTAGGTCCAACTTCTGCTAATTCTTATGCCTATTAGAATTTTTTTTGTTGAATCTAAAGATGCAAAATTAAATTATTAGAATGTATTAATTCTTCTAAAAAAATTTTGTCAAAATGCTCCTTAACTGTACTGTTTGCATATGATATTTTTTATTCTAAAATGGATTATTTTATTTCCTCAACAATAAAAATTTATCAAAAAATTTATGCGAAAAGTATAAATTCTTTCAGAATGAAACATGCTTTTAAGAAACTCCTCTCCTGGCAGGCACATATTTTTTGATGATTGCAGAGGTTCGGTTTATTTTGGCCCTATATCTGGATTTAATACTAACAGGAATAAATGAGTTATTTTTTCCTAACTCTACATTAAAATAAATTTTTTATGTATAGTAGGTTATTCTAAAATTAAAAAAACACAAATTTGAGCTTCCTAAATTAGATTTTGAATTGTTACAAAATTTTTGTAAAATTTTTGCAACAATACTTGATTAAAAACTGTATTAATGCTAGTAAGACTAATATCATATTATTTTTGTAAAATAATTTAACTAACAGGAAAAAATAAAAATTTGAAAAAAGATAATATAATTAAAAACAATCACTAGTCTTCAAAGTAATGAGTTATAGGATCAATGGCAAAATTGCTTGGGTGTTCTAAATACAAAGAAGCTCTTAAAATTGCATTTAATTTAAATCTGATTTAGTAGAAGTAGCAAGTAAACAGTAATCCTCCCGTATGCAAAATATTAGATTTTAAAAAAAATTTCTATACGAAAGTAAAAACACTTATGAAGTAAAAAAATTCAAAAAAGCATAAAAATCTTCTCAACAGAAATAAAAATTAAAAATAAATATAGCTTCAGGAGATCTGGATTTAAATTCAAAAAAATTCGTAATTTCTTGAAGACGTAATAAAGTAAAATTTCTCTTTATTCAAGGTAGAGAAAATTGTTCATAAAGAAAAGAGGATTCATCTCCTTGAACAGATTAGGATACAACAAATGAAATTTCACAAAATGCAGAAGCATCTACACAAATTAGAGGGAAGACAAATAGTCAGATTTATTCTAATCTCAAAAAAAATAGCCCTTCAATATTAAAAAATCATTTTAATTTATAATTCATAGTTTAAATATTGACTAAATGTTAAAAAATGCTATTAAATCTTATTTAATGATTTTATGAATAGCCAAATACAACTATCAAGGTTTTATAGTGGTTTATGAATAGAAAATGCCTTCTCAATACTACAATTTGACCCTAAAATCTTAAGCAATCCTGCTTTTTTAGGTACAATTAAGCAAGAAAGTTAAAATAAGTTCTTATTTCTATGTAATTTTGTTTACTAAAGAGTATAAAACATTAATGTAGAAATGATTATATATTAGTAGACAGGTAAAATTTACGAGCAAGCCACAAACTAATATATTAGAAAAACATTCTGGATCAGGAGGGATTGTGCTAAATTTTCTTAGAATGAAATACTTTGAGGGAGAATATTGTAGACCTTTGCAAAAAAAATGCTCGTAAGAAACATATGTTTCTATAGATCAAATTTATGTGCACTCTAAATCTATAAGATTTAAGTATATTTTTGTTTCAAATTATTCTTCCGTATATAAAGTTCATACATAAGTAAATTGGTACTTTACTTATAAGGATTTATTAAAGGTAATGTGGATAAACCTAGCATCAAAAAATCTAATATTAGTACTTATATTTAATAAGAGAAAATTTTAGTTTTTATAAAAATAAGAACTACAAACAGATGTTTAATGAAATTAAACACATAAAAAATTCTATAAAGAAATGAATCTGGCTATTATTACATAAATTTTTGATATAAAAAGGAGTATATGGAAGTCAAAAATAATAGTCCCAGAGGAAAACTAAATGAATCTTAGAAGTCAGTCTTCTTATGTAAATATGTTGTTGTATGGATAAAGCTATCAATTATAAGGCTAAGAAAAAGGATGTAAGGTTATAACATGAAACAATATCTATTTTACAATTGTTAAAAAAAATAATAAACTCAAATCCTTTACAAAAAAAACTAGCAAGACAAAGAGAGTTTTTGAAAAGAAGAGAAAAAATATCTAATAGACTAAAAACAAGGTTAACAATTTAAGTAGAACTTATCAGATAGGAGGAATATAAGAAGAAATTTCTACGCCCTCAAAAAGGGGGGCAAATATCATTAGTGAAAAAAATATCGGTAGATATTTTAGCTTAGAGAAAGTCTCGAAATAAGAATACAACAAAATAGTTAATGTGATACATAGATATCTTCAGACAAGAATGTAAAAGCTAAATCAGAATTAAATAGAGAGATACTAACAAATGTAGTATATGGTTAGAAATTAGAGACTAGTTTAATTATAAGACAAAAGACGTAAGAAAAGATGTTTTAAGCATAACATCATACAAATTCTAAACATGTACAAACTTACATCAGTAAGATAAAGAAAATAGAAAAAAGTTAATCAATATTCTAAATGTACTAATAGTAGTAATACACAGACAATGTAGATAGATAAACGTCAATCAGTAATCAAAAAAGAGGAATATGCATTAAATAAAAAAGCTTTCTATATAGATTTAAACAAATAAAAATATTATTGATAACTTTAAAGTCAAAAAAGCATAGTTAATAAATGCTGCTTAATAATTAAATCTGCTCCTTTAGGGACGAGTACACACTTATTCTAAATAAGGGCAATTCTTTAACAAAAAGATATAAAACAGTAACATTTTGAACAATAACTAAATTTAAAAATCAAATATTGATATATTGCAAAAATATTTTTTAAAAATACAATTTCATAATTATGATTTACTATCATGTCTACATTCTATATACTATTTTTTGATTTTGGAAATCAAATAATTGTTTAGCATATAATGATTTTAATCACTCTTTATAAAGAGGTTTTTAAGACTATGTTATCAAGTTTTTGATACAAATATTGGTCTCTTTTTAATATGTACAGCTATTAGTAGGGTTTAAGCATAAGAAATCAAATCTAATTCAGATTTTCGCAGTGGGAGAACAGAAAAATTTTCTAATTTTAGTCAATAGCACAAATAGTTGCAACCAATGCATGGGAGGCAATACTTTCAAATATTCATAATTTCCTTAACATATTCAGATAGTTTGTTTTATATTCTTGCTATTTTAGGAGAAATAATAATTTTAAGCACTCGTTAGCTTATTTCTAATCCCAAAAATGCAAAAAATGTTAAATTATAATTCTGTTGCAAGAAGCCTATAGGGAGCCTTGTATGGAAGATCATATACGAATTTTTAGCAATAATAGGAATTATAGCTATGGTAGGAACACTTTTGCTATCCAATAAAATATTCGGAAGTTTTTTATACATACAGCAATTTTGCACCCAATATTTCTATATATTTGTGCTAGTGCTTGTAACATTATATTCATCTAAAGGAGGTATAGGAGATCTGTTACTATACAGATATAGTTACAATTTTTCTTTTGCTATAGCAAATCCTGTAATTACAATTTCACTTTGGGAAAATGTTAATATGTGCTAAATATTACAATAGAACAAAAATGATAAATTCAACTTAAATATGATTTTTTGATCTCGAAAATCAAGAGCTATACGAACAAATTGTTTTCTTTTTCTTTTTTTTAGCAATTCCTCCGAGTAGGAGCAGATCATGTACAAAGAATTATTGCTTGGATCTAATATAGGAAAATTCGTAAAACTTTTCTGCTTGGCAGGAACTATATTCTTTATACTAAGAGTGAGTAAATAGCAATAATACCTGTATTAATTGACATTTCTAAATCCAATTTAAAAGCTAATTTAATTATAGAAATGAATTACAAATTATGGCTCAAAGGAATAAGAGGATTATAATTGTCCTTGGTATAATAAGCAATGGTAATGTTCTACTGCTGATTCCAAAATAATGCACGCCTCTGTACTGTATAGTGAATGACTGTTTTTTATTTCTGAAAAAATCTAGTAATAAAAATTCAAATAGTTTTTCTTCAAATATAATAACAATTATCATAGATGCATTAGGCACATTAGTTAGCATTTTCAATAAAATCACTTTTTGATATAGCTATAGATCTCAAAGTTTTAATTCTTCTATACGTACTCCTTTAGTTTTAGTACTCTATTTTGGGTTTCAGAACAAATTTATCATATTTTTTATCTTCAATGATTATCACCCTTACAGGGAGAGACTATTTTTTTATTCATTGAACAACACTTATGTTTAACTGCAAAAAAATATACGCAGTATTTTTTTGCCATCAATAATAATAATATTTCCTTTTTTAAATGCATTACATTTTTGTCAAAGATAGAACTTAGGTGACTAAAATAACAAGACTAAAAAAATGAGAATTATCTAAATTTTCTATAAAGAGTAATTCAAACATGGTTCAGATATTTTAAGGGAAATTTATTAAAAAATTACAATATCTTTAGTTTCCTCAACATTAAAATATATACTAATTACATCTCTTTATTTATTCTAAATTAGTTTTGAATATTTATTCCAACATCAACAATATCAGTATTTTCCCAAATAGATGCTGTTATTATATGAATTAATCAGTAAGCTCTTCTCTATCATTAGCATCTTATCATGCTTTTTCCTTAACACTAAAAATAAGGATAAATTTCTTCTGTTAATTTTGGTTAGTAAATCTAATTTTTTTAGTATGTTTTTCAGCAGTACATTATATTGCTCATACAAATTAGTTATATACAATATAAATCAATAACAAAAAATTTGTTAACTTAACATAAATTATAGATTCTTCAGGCTTTATTAGAACAAAAACAACTATTGTATTTTTTTGATATATCACATTTTTTTTTGACTTGTAAAATGTTACAAACTTTATGCCATTTCTGGACAATTGATTATTATTTTCCTCCAAATACATTATATATTTTATTCACAATACATCTTTAAGCATAACTATTGTTTAATCTACCAAAAGAAACAAACTTCTTAGCATTAAGAAATATATTACTAAGATACAAAAAGAAATTTTCAGAAAAAACGCATTCCTATCAAACTTTGGCAAATTAAATTTTAAACGAAAAAAAAATCAGAACAGCTTATTCAAGAATTAAATTTTAAAAATTCAGAAATCAATAATTTACAAAATATAAAAGCAGAGTTCATAAATAATCTTCAACACGAGACCATACCCATACCAGAATAGCAAGTAAGTGGGCAGTAAGCAGTATATGAGCATATCATCAACTCAACGAAAAAGAAAAGAACAAAAATTATATAGACATAGCATATAATAGCCTAAAGAGATCAATCTCTTTTGTTCGAATAATATGATAATCTTTCTAAGCTATCTTCAATGAAGTATCAACTAAATTTAGAAAATGTATCGCTAAAAGAAACTAATTTTCAAACATGTTGATATATTGTAAAAAATTGCATATTTATGACACCAAGGATCAATATCTCAAGAATTTGTTTTTTGATTTTGGATGATGAAGATGAACTTACACATACGAATGTGACAAATAATTAGTTGGGCAATTAATTTAACAATATTATAAAAAATGTCTCCTTATTCTAAAGAAGGTTTTATATTAATAAAATGTAAAAAATTGCGCATAATTTGGCGTAGAATTTAGCTGCAGAGATAAGGAAAAGGAATTGCTCTAATGAAGAACTACATGATATATTTGGACAACTTTTGTAGTAGCGTTCACAAACTATTAGTCAAATGCTGGGGGTAGAGGTGTAGGTTTGATCGTATGTAAAAAAAATCATAGATTCCCATAATGGAGAACTTTGGATATCACTATAACCCATTCTAAGGCTCTACATGCTTTATACAATTTGCAATAATGACAAAAAATTTGGATAAAAATTACAGATGTTAATACTTTGAAGTAACTTATTTTTTACTATTTTTTTTTAACGCTAGAAATTCATTTATATAGGGATATCTAAATTCCTCTTAAGAAATGAGCATCTAAGAAGCGAGTGGGCTTATTTACCCCATCATAAAGAATTAAAAGCTATAACACAAACAATAAGGAAAAAGTGATAAAAATCATCCTTCAAAAAAAATTATCTATGGCAAAAAAATGCTCTCTTGTTATTATAAGTTGTATATTTTTTCACATTCATGCTCATTTTCAGGAATATGTTTATATCTTGAAATGTATTAATGATAATTTTTTCAAAATCTTCTTTATACCTAAAGTTAAGATTTCAACTTCCATTAATGCAACTTTTAATTAAATTTTGAGCTTTAATTTTATGAAAGAACAACGATAATTTTAATAAAATCTTCAACAATTTAATTCTTATAACTACAACCTAAATTGCGAAAGAAAATTTAGTAAACAACGCCTTTGGTTTTTCTTAATTTTAGATAGAAATGAAAATACTGAATCCAAATTTTATACACTACTGTTGATAATTCTGCAATGCTAATGTTCAGCGTTCCATAAATTTATGGAAAATTTATTCTCTGAAGATAGTTTGAAGATTTTCAACAAATTTGAACCTACTTATGAAGCAATCTCTAAAACCAAACAATTATCACTTCAAGAACCTCTTTCTACTTTATTGAAAAAAGAATGAAAAATACATAACCCTCCAATATTGTATAGATTCCATAGCAATGATTCTCCAATGTTTCCGAAGTAAGTCTTTTCATTTCAAGAAACAACTCAAATAAAGGTAAATTAAAAAAAATTTAATTTCGAATAAGAATCTGAAAAAAATTAAAATTCAATTCCAGAGCAACAGCAAGCAGCTTTGCTTTACAGAATGGATAATAATTACCTTATAATAAAATAGACAAGGGATTTATACATGATCATATATGATATAAAGCAACTGATCCAATGCCAGGTTTTGAGGCATTTAGGGTAAAAAAACAGGGGATGAGTTCTGTTCTGAAAAATGGTATCAAAAAACAAATAATACATGCAGACGAAGATGCCAAATTAGTTACTATTTATCACAGAAAAGACACTTTAAATGTAGATATAACGGTCTCATTTATCAATCAAAATCCAACAGGTCATACTGATAGAAAGTAAATCTTCAAACAGGGGAGACTATTAGAAAAGCCTTACATCCTAAGGGAATGCCATACCTCATTTCAAAAATTGATCCTAATCCAGAATTAAAAGATACCCATCAGATTAATTTACTTCTTCAAACAGGTCGGGGAATAAAATTGAAGGAATAACAATTTTGAGTAAAGATGTAAAGAATTGAATATTATGCAAGAAACATTCAAAAACAAACTCAATGCTGGAGAATTATATATATTTTTTCAATGAATGGTGCATGCTCAGACTTCAGTAAAGTATTGACAGAAATGTGAAAGAAAAGGATAAAACAGAAGTTGAAAAGATATTGAAAATTTTAAAATAGCTAAAAGAAAACAAGTGCTAACTGCATAATAATAACGCGCTATCAGTGCTCAAAATGCATATAAAGAATTATAGACAATCAAATTCAATTACAGATAGTTGATAGCAGAGTTACAAATCATATCTGACTCTAGTTTGAAGGATTTGAAATAGTTTAACTTCCAAGTAATTGGTATTAGAAAAAAAATGAAAAACAGAAACATTGCTACTGCATATAATAAACCGTATCAAGTTCAAAATGCTATAATGGAAAGAACAATCAACACTTCTAATAATCAGATATTGATAGCAGAGTTACAAATCATATATCTGATTAGATGAAGATTGTAATAGTATATTAAGATTTTCAAGATAATTTGGTTACTTTTAATAGTGCAAACACTGTTATCTTCTTAATAGTGCAAACACTATCTATAGTGCAAATTATCATTCAAAGAAGATTCACAAGTCAAATAGTATTTACTCTAATTGGAGAAAATGGAGAAAATCATTAATTATATCTAAAAAAGCCCTTGATTTGAAGATCTTCTAATTTTTTGATTCTTCTATTCATTGGGCCTTTTTTTATATATTTGATGTAATCTCTAGCTGTGTAACCTTCTTTATTTTTGATGTTGAATTTGCTCCAAATTCTATTAATAATTCTGCGCATTTTATATTTCCCTTTTTATAGCTATCATTAGTGCGGTATTTCATCCTTATCTTGAGCATCTATTGCTGCTCCTGCTTCTATCAATATTGCACATTTGTGTTAAATTTCTGTATTAACGTATATTTTGCAACATATAAAATGCTGTTCTATTCCAGCATCTCTGTGTTAACATCTAGTCCAGTTGAATTAACAATTTCACTAATCTATGTTCTTTGAAAAGTTACAGCCTCTTCTAACACAGTATGACCAAATTTATCTTCTTTATGAATATCTATTCCATTATCAATTAAAAATTTTGCATTAGCATCAGTGTATTTTCTAGCTGCTGCTATTAACGCAGTTTCCTTTAAATTATTAGTTTGATTTATATCTACTCCTGCTTCAAGAAACATTTTCAAAATTCCTACATGACAATCGCAAGCGGCTGTTATGAATGCTAACTGCCCTTTGTGAGAAATATTTAAATCTGCACCTGAATCTATAAGTAATTTGATCATTTCTGTAGTATATGCAGCAAATATTCCTCTATAATAACTATTAACGGCATAATATAAAGCTGTTCCTTCACATTCTGAGTTTATGTTTAAATCTGCACCTGCTTCTACCAAAATTTTAGCTAATTTTAAATCATTCCTTTCTACGGCACTAATTAATGCTGTTTTGCCACATTTATCTTGATAATTTAAGTCTGCTCCTGAGTTTATTAACAATTTTACTAATTGCGTTTGACCATAATAAACTGAAGCTTGTAATAAAGAATGGCCGTTTGATTGAATAAAATTAACATTCCCTCCATTTGAGATTAGATATTGAAATATTTTTTCATTCTTAGTAGCTGCTAATCTTAAAGGAGAGGGAACTCTAAATTGAAGCATATTAGCATAATTGATATTAGCTCCATTTTCAACTAAAAGCTTCACTACTTCTAAAGAGGGATTCCTATTTAAATTGTGTAACAAAGTGCCATTTCCATCTTTTGATTTAAGATTGATATAGTCTTTTACTTCATCTTTGGGTATAAGATCCAATATAATCTTTGCTATTTTAACTGACCCTCCAGCAGAAGCAGACATTAAAGCGTTTGAACCAAGTTGTTTTGCAACAAAAAAAGAAGCTTGGTCTTTATTTATAATCTCTTGTATTACTCCCAAATCATCACTATCTATAGCTGATAATTTTGTTGAAACAAATGTAGGGTCCGCTCCCTTTTTAATCAATAATTTTGTTATTTGGGGAGAGTTATTAAATCTAGCTGCTATCATAAGAGGAGTTTGTTCGCTTTCTTTACTAAGAAAATTCACATCTGCTCCAGTAGCTATCATTAATTTTGTAATCCAAAACTGTCCTAATGCAATCATCCAAAGGAAAAAATTCCAATCTTTTATAAGATATATCCATTCCCAACAATAGTCAGAAAAGAACTTGAAAATGAATCCAATACTAAAAAAAAAATCAAGAATAAGAATACCAAGAATAACAAAAAAGATAATAATCAATATAAATATCCATTTTAAACAACGCAATAGAAATCTTATAAAAGATTTTTGAGAATATTTTTTGATTAAATCAATTATTTTTTTTAATTTTACTATAAAATTTTTTGTAATTAACAAATTTTTACCTTTTACACATTAATGTCTAAATGACCAAAACATTATGTTTATATTTTTATACCAAAATATATCATACATGCTTGTTTTATACAATTAACAATTCATATATTATCTTGTTTCTAAAAAAGAAAAAGAAAAAGAACAAACTTCTTCTAACAAAAAAAATTATCAGAAAAATATCATTACATGAAGTAACTGTTACTAACACAACAAATGCTTTGTATCAGGAAAGATTGATCAAACTATTTCAGTTGTTATTCAATTACCAAATAGAAATTACAGCAATGCTTTTATCTTTTAAATACCCTTTTTTCTATCCAAGAAATAAAGACTTGTATCCTAAACATGCTTTATCTAACATTATGAACAAATTAAAGGGAAAATTCTCTGATATTTTGAAAAAAGAATTTTAATATCTGGAAAGAAAAATTTTTGGTTTCCTAGTTATTTCGTTGAATCTACAGGAAGCCTATCCATTTATAAAATACACAGAAATAATAATATTTTTATTGCTTACTAAACTCAAATCTAAAGCAAATAAATTTGTGTAAGTTTTTGATCAAAAACGCAAATTGTATAAAACCCAATTATACAGAATGAATAATATTGTCAAAATATTGTGGTGATTTGATAAAAAGTTCTGAAATAGACTTTCTGTCAAGATTAATGCCAGCATCTTTTATTTTTTTCATAAAAACAGAATATATTAGCCCGTGTTTTCTGACTTCAGCATTTATTCTTTGAATCCACAAACTTCTAAATTGAGATTTTTTAGCCCTTCTATCTCTATAAGCATATTGCAAAGCTTTTTCAACTTTCTGAATCGCTATTCTAAAACAGTTTTTTGAACGACCTCTATACCCCTTAGACAATTTTAGTATCTTTTTGTGTCTCCTTTTAGATACAACTCCAGATCTAGCCCTTGACATAAATGCAACCCTGTATTTGATTATATGTTATTAATTTTAGTATTTTTAGTATTAATAAATCTTTACATAAATTTAGGCAAATACCAACGTACTATTCTTTTAGCATCTGGTACATACATAACACCCATTCTTCTTTTTTCTCTAATCTGATCTTTACTGCGTCTTCTCATAAAATGCTTTTTACCCGAATGAGCAAATCGAATCTTGCCATTAGAAGAGATTTTAAATCTTTTTTTAGCTCCAGAATGAGTTTTTAACTTGTACATAAATCTTCACTACTTAACAAAAGAAACAGAATTATAATTGTATATTTTAGGAATGTCAAAATATTTTAAAATTTTTCTTATCTTGATTATTTTTCTGAATTGCAAGAAATAATTCGTTTAAAAAAAATAAACCAATGATTTCTAACTTGTATTATAATTATCTTTATTGTATGATTTAATATCATATATATATTATTTTAATAATAATATATAATGTTCTGAACATCTATAGTTATTTTTTTATAAATTTCGATATCAAAATTCAAAAAATTTTAAACAGAAAGTTGAAAAAGCATTTTGTTTGGAATCCTATTTTTTACTATACTAATTAACTAAGCTCTATTAAAAATTCTAAAAAATGACCTTGCTATAAAGGCTATAGACACAAAATTTTTAAGATTTATAAAATCATATTTCCTGTTCCCTTTAATTTTTGCTTTTATATTATCGTATTCTCATTTTTTAAATAAATTTTTTCAGAAAATTATTTTTTCAATTTTTGCAGTTATAGTTTTTGATAAATTTTATAAAATCATTTTTTTATTATACTCAATATGAAAAACTTCACAATTTCAAATCAACAAAGCGATCATTTTATAAATTTATACCCAAAAATTAGATGATTTATTAAAATTTGATCTTTTTAGCTCTGTAGTTTACCTTTTATTTTGTCTGAACTATGAAGAGTAATACTATACTCAACTTTTTGGGAGCAATCAGCAAATATTGTAAAACTCCTTTGAAGAGGCAAAATTTGTTTACCCAGTAATGGCAATTTTGCTCTTATTTTTTCAGATACGACTATTAATAATTTTATTAGCCTAAATTTAAAAAAATGTTTATAAAAATAATTATCATCAGTATATTTAGTTTTTTATTTTACAATCTTTTAAAAATACAAATGATAGAGATATGAATAATCATAATATTCACCAAACACTCCATTCTCGAAACTTTATTTGCAATATTTTTAAAAATTGATAACTTACTAATGATAGCCATATCTTTTTAAGATTTCTGTTTTCATAATGAATAAGATAAAATTAATAGCAAATATTGCCTTTTTAACATTTTTTTCTAGAATAACTGGATTAATAAGAGAACTAATATTCGCAAAATATTTTGGAACAACTAACGTAGCTGATGTAATTAATCTATCTTTTAGATTACCTAATTTATTTAGAAAAATTTTTGCTGAAGGAGCTATGTCTTCTATATTTATACCAGAATTTAATCAAAGAAAATTGCTGTCTACAAAATATGCTCATGTTTTTGCTGAAAAAACTCTTGTGTATCTTACAATAATTTCTGTTACTTTTGTACTATTATCAGAAATATTCATGCCTTATCTTTTATATCTAATTGCACCAGGATTTCTTAAAAATCCTAAAAAATTTGAATTATCAGTATATATGTGTCGTATTACAATGCCTTACATTTCCCTTTTTTCAATAGTTGCATTGATAGGTAGCATATTAAATTCTTTAGAAAAATTTCAGGCATTTGCTATAACATCTGTAATCATGAATATATATTTAATATTAGGTATGATTTTTTTAGAGCCATATTTTTCTTATTATAGCTTCTCAATATCTTTAATATTGTCTGGAATAACTCAATTACTAATAATAAATCATGAACTTTCAAAAACTAACTTCAAAATTAACTACAAGAGTCTTGCAAAACATATTTCTTACTCTTATTTAAAACATTTAATAACCAATAAAAATAGTAAATTTTACAAAATAATTAAAAATAGTAATTTTGCTCTCATTATATCTGGCTTACAGCAATTAAATATTTTTATATCCCAATCTTTTGCAAGTTTAATACCGTCTGCGATATCATTGATTAATTATGCAGACAGGATCAATCAAATTTGTATCTCTATTATAGGCGTAACTTTATCAACAATATTACTACCTGAATTATCTGAGCTTTATAAAAAAAAAAACTCTTTAAAAATAAATTTGTTACAAAACACATTCCTAAGATGGGGAATGTTTTTATCAATTCCTATTACAATCTTTATAATATTTTTTTCAGAACACATAGTACAAATAATTTTTCAAAGAGGCAATTTTACTGAAAGTGATACTTTGCAGACGTCTCGTATTTTACTAATATCAATTTTAGGAGCGCTTCCTGTCATATTAGCAAAAATACTTAATAATGCTTTTTATGCTAATCAGGAATTAAAAAGTTTAATGAATATTTCTTTTTATATGTTGATATTAAACATCTTACTAACTATTGTATTGCTAAAATATTGGGGAGTTTATGGGATAGCATTTTCTATAACAATTACTAATTGGGCTAATCTATTTTTCACAATATATCTATCAATCAAAAAATCTTACCTTAAAATTGCATCTCAAACAAAAATATTTTTATTAAAGATCCTGTTTATAAATATCTTGTTACTTATTGCTAATTTATATATTAAAGAGTTCGTCATAATTATGATGAATGATAAAATTTTGATTTACAAATTGATATTAATATCATTTCTAATCTTAATAGAATTATCTATATATATTTTTTTCTCATATATTATAGGAGCAATCAAAATGTTAAAATTTTCTTGAACAATGAACAAGATTCTAAATAAGCAAGATATTTTTAAAAGCTTAGCAATCTGCTCCATGATTTTAGACCATTCAGCAGAATATTTGCTAAAATATTACTTCCCAACAGAAATAATATTATTCTTAAGATGCCTAGGAAGATATGCTATGCCAATTTTCTGTTTTTTTGCTGGATATAATCATAATCAAAAATCTAAAAATACTCTTAATATATTATTTTGGGGAATAATATTAGAATTATATGTAATCTCTAATCAAAATTTTAGATTATTTGTACTACAATATACTC
The DNA here is from genome assembly GCA_015657545.1 of Rickettsia sp. Classification (GTDB taxonomy): domain Bacteria; phylum Pseudomonadota; class Alphaproteobacteria; order Rickettsiales; family Rickettsiaceae; genus JADHZC01. The sequence goes on along the minus strand of JADHZC010000001.1, from coordinate 129,306 downwards.
AACCCTACCATCTGAAACTGTTTCTATATTATGTATTTATATCTATATTAATATTAACATTAATTATTTTTATATATAACCATATATCTAAAAATTTTAAAATAATATTAACAAAAAATATCATTATTCCTTTTTTAGTAATAATTTGTGCATATTTCATATCTAAATTAAAACATGGATCTAATAATATCCTTATATCAATATATTTAGGAAAAATTTGTATCAATTTTTTAAAAAAATATCTAGATGATGATTTTGTAATATTAATAGTATATATCCTATTAATAACATTATGTTCATTCAGCTACAAAACATTAGATTATGGAAGTTTATCACCATTATTTGTGATTACAGGCGGTTTATCAAAATTAAATAAGAGAAAATTTACTCTACATTCATCAATATGTATAATTTTACTATTTTTAATGAATCAATTAGGATTTTTGAATAAAAAACAGATAATATTAAGCATAACGAATATTTTGATACATTTAGCAGCATGGATTTCCATCAATAGAGTAAATCATATAGAAACAATTTCAAATAAATTATTTTTTATAAAATATTTAAGCAGAAACGCACTTGCAATTTACGTAATACATCTTCTAATTTTACACGGATTAAATTTAGCAATAAAAATTCATTTACTATAAGGGTTAAAATTTTTTACAAAACACATCTCTATAGGTATGGATTTTAATGAAAAATCCTGTACAAGAGAATTAAGCAAATATCTTTTATAAGAATTGGTTATAAATTCTGGCAAATTAACAAAAACCTTAAATTTCAAAGGAAAAGAACAAGTTTGAGTCAAATATTTTATTTTCACCTTTTTACCTGGCATTTTTGCAAAAGGCAAAGGATAATCTTTGATTTTTTTTTGAATCCAACTATTAATTTTAGAAGTAGGTATTTTTAATTGAAAATTATTAAAAACATCTAAAGATAAGTCCATAGGACTGTATATTTTATATTTGTTTTTAGCTGAGATAAATGATAGATAAATATTTTTTATTTGGGGAATTTTAAATTCTAAAATTTCTCTAAAAGATTTGTAAAAACGCCTTTTATCTTCTATCAAATCTATTTTATTCACAATAATAATTAAAGATTTTTGAGCCTCTAATACGTAATTAGCTATTTTCAAGTCTTGAACGGTTAAATCACAAGTTGCATCTAAAATTAAAAAAGATATCATAGATTTTTTAATTGATTTGAGAGTATGTTTTGCTGAAAAATATTCCAAAGATTGATTAGATTTACTAGTCAATGCAAATCTTCTATTTAAACCTGATGTATCAAAAATTTTAATCTTTTTATTTTTATATTTCCAATCAATCTCTATCGAATCACTTGTAGTACCAGAAACAGAAGAGGTTATAACTCTGTTTTCTCCTATCAAATTGTTAATAAAACTAGATTTACCAACATTAGCTCTACCACATATAGCAATCTTGAGGATCTCTGTAGATTCATTTTGATCAGTTGTTATAAGTTCAAATTCAGAAATGATTTTTTTTATCTCCAAATATAAATTTTCAAATCCTATTTTATGTTTGGCAGAAATTTCTAAAATTGGATAATCTTTAGCAGCTTTGAAATAATTTTTATCAAGATCTAAAATCAATTCAGATTTATTAACCAATACTAAACATTTTTTTTTTTTTTTAAAATAAATTTTAAAAATTGGAAATCTATATCCTGCAATACCCTATTATCCAACATAAATAATATTAAATCTGAACTTTCAATTGAATCTTTATTTATCTTGATAACTTGATTATAAAATTCTTGACTATTCTCTAAATCAATGCCGCAACTATCTCCCAATAAAAAATTTATATCCCCTATTCTCGCATTAGCATATCTAATATCTCTTGTACTACAAGATTCACTCATCACTATAGACTTATCCTGCACAAATCTGTTAAATAAACTAGATTTTCCTGTATTAGATTTACCTATTAAAATAGCTTTAAACATGTTATAAAAAAATTACTTTCAAAAATAAATTATCACTTACCTAAAAATTTTTTAGAAAAATATTCTTCAATTAAAACAGATAATAGCATTATAAAATATTGCTAAATAATTAAAATTATATTAAAAAAAATTCATTAAGTAATAATTATTGACTTTATGAGTTCACTGAAAAAATAAATGTACCTTGTACAAATCTATTAAATAAAGTAGATTAGCATTTATTAAATCTTTACAATAATAAACAAATATACAGCATATTATAGTAAAAATGTAAAAATATCATGTATGAGTTTGTTATTTTTTAAAAAACAACAAATTCTTAATTAATTGAAAAATAAATTAATCAATCTATATGACTGCATTCAAAATAAATCCTGTAATTCTAGATTTAGGAGTGATACAAATTAGATGGTACTCTTTATCTTACATTTTAGGAATATTAATAGGGTTATTTTTAGCTCAAAAAATCCTTGAATGGGCAAAAATTAAGATAAAAAAAGAAAAATTAAGAGATTACATTAATTGGGTTGTTATATCAATAATTTTAGGAGGAAGATTAGGATATGTAGCTTTTTATAATTTTGACTATTATTTATCAAATCCCATAGAAATTTTCAAAATATACAATGGGGGTATGTCTTTTCACGGAGCGCTTATATCATATCTAATATTTACCTATATATTTGCAAAAAAAAATAAACTTGATTGGAGATTATTACTGGATGTTTCAGCTCTAGTAGTACCTATAGGACTTTTTTTGGGCAGAATAGCAAATTTTATAAACTCTGAACTTTATGGAAGAGTAACAAATATATCTTGGGGAATAATATATCCAACTGTAGATTTTAAAACAAGACATCCTAGTCAGATCTATGAAGCTATGCTTGAAGGAGTTTTGTTATTTATATTATTAAATTACTTAAATAAAAAATTTTCTATAATAAAATATAGATTACTAACAACATCTTTATTTCTAGTTTTTTACTCTATTTTTAGAATATTTGCAGAATTTTATAGAGAGCCAGATTATCAAATAGGGTTCTTTTTTAAATATTTTACATTAGGACAAATATTGTCTCTCTTTATGCTCTTGATAGGAATATTCTTACTTATTAAAATTAAAAAATCTTATGTTTATAAGAGATAAAATCAATGAAATTATTGACAACAATGGATATATTTCTATCGACGATTTCATAAAAGAAACATTATCAAATAACAAGGATTCTTATTATAAAAAATTAACATCTATAGGAAAAGATGGAGATTTTACAACAGCTCCTGAGATTTCTCAGATATTTGGAGAAATAATAGGATTATGGGCTGTAGAACAATGTTTTATTCTCAAAAATGATTCTAGAAAAATAATCATTTTAGAATTGGGACCAGGAAGTGGAGCTCTCATTTTAAACATCTTAAAAATTTTTAAGCTTGTCCCTGAATTATTCTCTATATTAGAAATTTATCTCTTAGAAATAAATCCTCATTTTATAAAAGCACAAAAAAAAACTCTCCAAAATCAAAAAATTCCAATCTATTGGATTTCAAATCTCAATGAATTACCGCAAAACAAAATCATTATAACATTGGCAAATGAATTTTTTGATGCCTTACCTATAAAACAATTTATCAAAAAAAAAAATACTTGGAAAGAAATAGTTATAACACGCAATCCACATTTACAACAATTAAAATTTACTGAAATATCAATAGATACTACTCTAAATAATTTTCTATTAAAAGAATATCCAGAAGCCCAGGAAGAAGCTATAATTGAAGAATCTAAAGATTCTATATCATTATTACAAAATTTGCTTAACCTATTTAAAAAAAGCAAAGCTGCTGCAATGCTAATAATTGATTATGGATACGACATAGTAAAAAGAAATTCTACCCAATTTAACCCAACTCTTCAAGCTGTTTTCAATCATAAATTTGCGAATCTCTTAGAAAATCTAGGACAATATGATATAACATCCCATGTAAATTTTCAGGATCTGAAAAAAACTCTTATGAGTAATAAAACAGATACAATGGAAATATTTTCTCAAAGAGAATTTTTAATAAAATATGGTATAATGCTGAGATTAGAAAAATTAAAAATACAAAATCCAGATCTAAAAAAAATTTTAGAAAAGCAAGTAAATAGACTAATATCCAAAAATCAAATGGGAGAATTGTTTAAAATACTTGAATTTAAAATTCTCAATAATAAAAATATTTAATAAGCTAAAACTCTTAATTTCAAGCTCAATTATAATGTGTTATACAAATGTTAAATTTTTAAATAGTTATTATCTTGAAAAAAAAATACTAAGAACTATAATTGTTGCAAATATAGAAATATAAATTTTCTCTTGTGCTGTTTATTATTAAAATTTTTAAATTTATGAACATAATATATAAAAACATTTTGAAAATTATTCTTTTAATATATACATTATTATCTACTACTCAGATTTACGCTGTGTTAGAATATGATCTAATAATAAAAGAACACAAATTTTATCCTGAAATCCTAGAAGTACCGGCTAGAACTAAAATAAAATTATCGGTATATAATCAAGATAATTCTGTAGAAGAATTCGAAAGTTTTGACTTAAAAAGAGAAAAAATCATACCAGGAAATTCTCAAATAAAAATCACGCTTCCTCCTCTAAAGCCTGGAGATTATAGCTTTTTTGGAGAATTTAATCCTGAAACTGCCCAGGGAATTTTAAGAGTTTTAGAAAAATAACATTTTTTGTTGTCTAATAGACTAATGATAGATAACAAATACAAAAAAAGATTTTATCTATGATAAAAATTGCATTAATAGTTTTTAGAGAATGTCTTGAAATATCTCTTTTACTAAGTTTAATTTTAGCATCTACTAAAGAATTAATGAAATCCAGATTTTATATATCTTTAGGAGCCATTTTGGGAGTTTTTTTTTCTACTATACTTGCTATCCTGATATCTAATATTCACAAGATATTATCATTCATACAAAATGATATCTTTGAAGCAATGGTTATGCTGACTACATCTACTCTGATAATTTGGACTATAGTGTGGCTACAGGGACATCATATTTGGATCAAAAATAAAGTTTCTCAACTATCTGATCAAATTCATTCAAGTAATAAAATAAGGCTACATTATTGGACTTTAACATTTATAGTGACAACCACAATCCTTAGAGAGGGCACTGAAATTGTATTGTTGGTTTATGGAGTATCTTCTAGCCCTAGTATGCATAATATTACTATGATTAAAAAAATATTAGCATTTTTTGCAGGAAGTGCATCAGGATTCTTTATAGGCGCTATCATTTATTACGGGTTAGTTAAAATCTCCATTAAAAATATTTTTAAAATTTCAAGTTTTCTTCTAATTTTGGTTTCTGCTAGCTTCGCATCAGAGGCTGCATCAAAACTAACATCTTCTGGTACAATCAATATTCTAAACGAAGAATTATGGAATAGCTCTTGGCTCATAAGCAATTCGTCAATATTAGGAAAGATATTTTCTCTATTAACAGGATATGATCCAACCCCAAACGCCTTGCAGTTAATATTTTATTTATCAAATCTTATACTAAGCTTTATATTATTGAATGTAAGAAAATTTACTTTCCTAAAAAAAATAAATAAGAATGTTAAAGTTAATTAGTGAAATTTTACCAATAGCTGTATTTTTTATTTCCTATAAAGCAAAAGACATCCTCTTTGCTACTTTTGTTACTCTGATAGTTAGTATATTTCATATTATAATATCATATTGGATAACTAAGAAAATAACTATTGTCCAAATAATATATGCTACCAGCTTATTATTTTTTGGATCAATTACTTTATGGACGGGTAACTCTTCTTTTATCAAAATGAAACCAACTATTTTTTATTGTATATTATCAATAATAATATTTATAAGTGACAGAATGAATAAACCTGTATTAAAAAAAATATTGAATGATGTAATTGCTTTTCAAGAAAAATATCATTGGTCAAATTTATCTAATAGATCTGCTCTTTTTTATTTATTATTGGCAATTGCAAATGAGATAATATGGAGAAATTTTAGTGAAATTATTTGGGTAAGATTCAAAGTATTTTTTGTTATTCCTTTAATAGCATTGTTTATCCTATTACAAATTCCTTACATCTTAAAGCATAATACAAAGAAGAAAAAAAATTGATCTCTGATCAAAAATCTTTTGCATAATTGTTCCTAGATTTCTTATTTGTAGTCTAAATAACTAACCAATTTCCTTTTATTTTTTACATACTCTTAAGTGATACTCTTAATCCTCTGAAAAAGATGAATATCTAAGATAACTCTTCTATCACTTAATCAAAATAGGACATCTAAGTTTTACAATATTTAATCATAAGACTCGTTCACTAAAATATTTTAAAAAAATCTTTTCAGAAATTCAAATATTCACGAAAAATAGATCTAAAAAATTTTTAGGTAGTTTAGATCTCCTTTTCTTAGCATAAAGGATATAGTAGAAGGAGAATTTTTTGTTAAGTGGTTTTATGTTGAAAACATATAACTAACCTTTCTATTATTTTCTCTTATTGTATAACAGGATTTATTTCTGATAGTATTTATTTATATATAACAGAATTGTTTTTCTAAATTAGAAAAACAGTAAAAATTATAAAAATTTTTACTAAAGATCATTTTTATATAAATTATACAACTTACATCTCCTTCCTATTTGGATCAATATCAATCTATAATTTAACAAAAATATCTTTTATATAATATTTAAAAACTGATGTTTCTTGTAGAAGAAGGAATTTTAATTTTAGTCCCCTCTAATGCTTTTGATACAATAATTTGACATCCAAGTCTGGATGTAGAAGTTAAACCAAAAGCTAAATCTAACATATCTTCTTCTTCTTCTGTTGCATCATCTAAAGAGTTATATAATGACTCTTCTAAAACTACATGACAAGTAGCACAAGCCAAAGATCCTTCACAAGCTCCTTCAAGATCTAAATTATTCATATGAGCTACTTCTAGAATAGAAAGACCTATAGGAGCTTGAACAGATATTTCTTTGGAATCTGGAGTAACAAAGACTATTTCTACAGTTTCATTTGACATTTCAAAAAAATCATATTTTATTTATTGCGGAAAAACTTTTGTATGCAAGATACTTCAATTTTTACGATTTATATAATCGTAAAAAATCTTCTACAGATTTATTTAATAAATCCATGTGTGATAAAATATTTTCATAATCATCCTGTGCAATAAAATTATTGAGCATCTCTATATTACTAATCATTTCTGTCTTATCTTGTAAAATTGTATCAGACAATAAAAATTTTTTCACCTCTCTAATTTTTAATATAGCATCTAATTTAGCTCTGTGAAGCAATGTTTGATTGTAATCTAACTTAGCATTCTGATAAGAGTTATCCAACACATCATTTATCATTTTTTTATTCAAATCTTTAAAAATATTAATTTCATGAGATATAAAATTTGTAACATTATTCTTATCCTTAGCACTTAAATATAATATACCATTAACATCCACATGAAAAGTCATTTCTACCTTGACTTGACCCGCAAATTTAGGTTCTAAATTGGATAACTCACAAAAACCTAAAAAAATACAATCTTTAGCAAATTCTCTTTCTCCTTGTAAAATTTTTATTTTGATTGCAGTCTGATTATCTACAAATGTAGTAAATTCTTTTGTTACAGAATAAGGCAAAGGAGTATTTCTCAAAATAATTTTTTCCATTATACCACCATATAACTCGATACCTATAGATAAAGGTATCACATCAACAATCAATGATGGATTTATAAAATCTGCATTAGTCAAATGTTCTGCATGCATTGCAGCACCCATTGCAACAACTTTATCTGGATCTAAAAAATCATAAATTTTAACTTGAGGAAATTTTTCTTTAATCTTATTTTTTATACAAGGCATTTTACTAGCCCCTCCAACTAGAATAATTCCACTAAATTCTTCAACTTCTGATTCTAAAATTGCAATTTCTAACAATCTTATTGTTTTATTTACAAAAGGTAAAATCAATGTCTCAAATTCTTTGCGAGAAAAAAAAACATTTCCTATTTTGATATTGTCTTGGAAAGAGAGGATTTCTTTTATATGCTTAATTTTTATAAATATTTTATCTCTTTCACCTTCTAAAATGCTTTTATCAAGAAAGTATTGTAACAATATTTCGTCAATATCATCTCCTCCTAATAAATTATCACCTTTCACATTTAGTACTTGTAAAATACCGCACTCTATATTCAAAATAGATACATCAAAAGTACCTCCTCCTAAATCATATACTATATATTTACCATCCTGTATCTTATGTAAATTATAAGCATACGCAGCTGCTGTTGGTTCTGCTATTAACCTTAGAACATTAAGTCCAGCATTATTTGCTGCATTAAGAAGCTCAGATTTAGCCTTGTTATCAAAATAAGCAGGCACAGAAAGAACAATTTGCTTTACAGAAGTCTTTAAAAATTCTTCAGCAGAATTTTTCAAAAATTTTAAAATATATGACACTAAAATATAAGGAGAAAGTTTTTTAGCGCCAATTTTAATACGAGGATCATCATCTACAGTTAAATCCAACAAATTTTTATCTGATATTGAAAAGCTATTTATATTTTTCAACAACTCTGTACTAGATTTACCTAAAAATCTTTTTATAGAATAAACACAATCCCAACCCTTGTCTAAAATATTTGTACCAATAATAATTTTTTCTAAATTATTCCATGAGATGATGGAAGGAAGCACATCACGATTTAAATGATCTGGAATGATTTTTAAGTTATTTTCACTAAAAGTTGCAATTAAAGAATTAGTAGTACCAAAATCAATCCCAAGAGCTATTTCCCCCTTTTTTTTAGATCTATCTATAATATTTATTATTTCAGGAGACATATTCAATCCTTTGTTTTATATGATCTAATAATTTGCAGATATATTTCAATTTTATAGTAAAATATATAGATTCACTAAAAAGTTGAAAAGCAAATTTATTAGACAAAATTTTAATAAGAATTTCTTGATCTTTTTTTACTCTTTTCAATAATTTGAATAAAGATTCCCTATCTTTACAATTATTAGCTAATTCAAACAAATTTAAAATTTTCTTTAACTCATTTTGATCTAATTCTTTCTTGAGATCTATAAAATAGATATCAAAACCATTTATTGCAAGTAAATGTTCTGCCCTTTTATAAGGATCTTTTAAAACCTTATATGCTAAATTAATTTCAGAAACTTTTCCAGTTTGAGTAACAAAATTATTATTATGAATTTTTTTTTGAAGATCTAAATATTGTTTATTTAAGAAATTCAAATCTATATCATATCTTGGTACTAAGTTAAATAATAAAAAATAATTCACAATTTTACAGATTTAAACAATAACTTTAACCATAACACTTGAATTACTTATAGTATAACCAGAACTCATTTCTTTGTCTTGTAAAAAAACGATATTTTTAACTACTAATACATCTTGAATATCTGAACATATTTCCTCATAGAGGAATTCTCTACAATTGTTAGAAAGGCAACATATTTCTAAGCAAGATATAGGATGATTAAGTGCAAAATTCTTAGAAGATTTTATTCCTCTAACAAAATCTAGAATATCAATTATAATTTCAAAATTCTTTGTATTTTTTTCATTTAGATTAATTAATCTTGAAGGCCAAGAATCTTTTTGATGTATTGAAATTTCATCAAATTTATATAAATTTTGAAAAATTTCTTCTGTAATATAAGGTAAAAATACTGATAGCATTCTTAACATATTTTCAAAAATATAAAATACACTATTAATTGCACTTAAAGAAGCATTTTCATTTTTTTTATCTGAAATTCTATAAATCCTTTTTTTTACTATTTCAATATAATAATCACAAAATTCTGAAAGGAAAAATTTTTCTAATTTATATAAAGCAGAATAATATTTATAATTATCAAAATCACTTCTTACAGATAATTCTAAATCGTAAATTTTTTGTATAAACAACCTATCAATTCCGTATATAGAAGATAAATCTTGAAAAAAATCTTTACAATTTTTTGTAGAAAAATTTTTAATATTGACAATAATATTAGATATAAAATTCGCTACACTCCATAATTTATTCAAGAATTTTTTTCCATTTTTAAGCACATCTATAGAAATTGCTGTATCCATACCTGTTTTAGCTAATCCAGACCAATATCTAATAGCATCCGCTCCATATTCTTTTAGTAAATAAGAAGGCTCAATCACATTGCCTTTGGATTTAGACATCTTGCTTTTATCACTAGCTAAACACCATCCACTAATCATGATATTTTTCCAAGGAAGAGATTTATTATGAAGAAAAGACTTTAAAACCGTATAAAAAGCCCATGTTCTAATTATTTCATGAGCTTGAGACCTAAGATCTGTTGGAAAAAGTTTCTGATATTTTTCTAAATCTATACATAAATCCTCTGAAATACCATTTGCATTAATTTGAGGAGTAAGAGCACTTGTAGCCCAAGTATCCATAACATCTTTATCAGCTTCAACCTCTTCTCTAGAATATCCAAATGGAAGATCTTTGTGAGGATCAACAGGTAATTGAGTGATATCTGCTAAAAGAATTTTTCCTTCTTCACCTTTTCTTTTAGAGTACCATACAGGGAAAGATATACCAAAAACACGCTGCCTACTAATACACCAATCAAAAATTATAGAATTAATCCAAGCATCCATTTTGATTTTCATATGCTGAGGATGCCACACTAAATCCTTAAGAACATTTTGTAAAGATTCTTTATGTCTTATAACATAAACAAACCATTGAGGAAAAGGTACAAATTCAATAGGAGTAGCTGATCGTTCAGCGATCTTTACAACTTGTTCTACTTCCCAAGAATCTAAAAGCACTGATTCTTGTGCTAAAAATTCTAATATTTTTGCTCTTGCTTGCTTAACCCTCAAACCATTCAACTGATGTACATAATTTATAGAATCTTTAGATTTCAAATTAAAGTCTATTTTTATTCTCCCATCTATTTGTATAATCGTTTGATATTTCAAATTATATTTACGAACCCAAATTAAATCTGTTTGATCACCAAAACTACAACACATAACGGCTCCAGTCCCTTTTTCTGGATCTACTAAATCATCAGATAAAATCGGAACAACCAAACCAAATAGAGGCACATAAGCATTAGCACCTATAAAAGAACTATATCTCTTATCTTCCGCATGTACAAAAATAGCTAAACATGCCGGCAATAATTCCGGCCTAGTAGTAGCTATATTTATATCTTTACCTAAATCAGTTTTAAAACTAATTTTATGCATATAAGATATCACTTTTTTTTCTTGTAGATCTGCTTGAGCTAATGCTGTTTGATCAGACACATCCCATATCACAGGCTGTACATCTCTATAAATTTCTCCTTTTTTATATAAATCTATAAAAGACATTTGAGAAATTTTTTTAGTATAATCACTACTAGTGGTATAGAGCAAATTCCAATCAATTGATAAACCAATATTTTGTAATGTCTCTATAAAAAATTTTTTCTCTTCCTTAATGACTTCACCACATAATTTGATAAATTTATCTTTAGGCATTTCATATGATTTAACAGATTTCTTTTTTTCTACAAATCTTTCTGTTGCCAGTCCATTATCATCAAAACCTATTGGATAAAAAACATTAAATCCTCTCATTCTTTTATACCTAGCTATAAAATCGCTTTGAGTATAGCTATAAACATGACCTATATGTAATTTACCAGAAATAGTGGGTGGAGGAGTATCAATTACAAAATTTTTATTTTCTTCAAAAGAAAATACATATACTAAGTTTTTTTCCCATTGCTGAAAAATTGACTTTTCCATAGCAATATGATCATATCTTTTAGTAAAAATGCTAATTTTTTGCATAACTTAATTGTTTTTACGGAATTCAATAATATTGAAAAAAATGTATAAATGATTTACAAAGCAGGATAATATCAAAATTTTTTACCAATAACAATCTAACCATATGAATATGAAGAATTACTTAATAGAAATAACAAATTTAATAAGATTAAAAAATTTAATAGGTTTCATTTTGGTATTTTACCCTCCATTATTTTCAATAATGATATATAGTATTATTTTTAATGAAAGACCCACATTAGAATTTCTAAAAATACTTTTTATTTTTTTTGCAGGAAGTTTTTTTGCGCGAAGTGCTGGCTGTATAATTAATGATATTTGTGATCAAAAAATAGATGCTTTTGTAGAAAGAACTAAAAATAGACCTTTAGCCAAAAAATCTCTTTTAAACAGAGATGCAATTATTATATTAATAATATTTTTAATAGTTTCTCTTAATATATTACTCACTCTAAATTATCTAGCTATAAAAATAGCAATTTGCAGCTTCGTGATGATGATGATTTATCCTCTAACTAAAAAAATATTCAAAATTCCTCAAATATTTCTTGGATTTACAATCAATACAGGAGCATTAATAGCACACGCAGCTTTAGCAAATCAATTAGATTTCTACCCATTTATTATTTACATTGGATGTAATTTTTGGACTTTAGGATATGACACATTATACGCATTTTCTGATTTAAAAGATGATAAAAAAATCAAAATAAATTCTAGCGCTATTTTTTTAGAAAAAAAAAATTTTAAATTAATTATCAGTTTATTCTATTTTTTGTTTTTGTTATTATTCTATTTTATCATTATAAAAATGATATATCTTTATCTTAATGTCACTAATAAATTAGCTATTACATTTTTTTGTTTTGCTATCTTATCTGGAATTTTTATTTATATAATCTTCAAATTAAAAAATTTTGATTATAAAAAAGCAAATCAAGGCGTTTTGTTATTCAAACAAAACGGATATTTAGGGATTTGTTTAACAATGATCCTCATATTTCTTAAGATATTACAAATATAATATATATATATATCTTAGTTAGATTTTCCAGCTGAGAAGAAAGAGCCATATTGTGATCGCAATCTGTATCCTGTCTGCCCCTGCCATAGACCTGCAATTTGCTCTCCTATTGCTCTTTTTAGGGGCAAGTTAGAATTAAGTCTTTTCTTGTCTTTAACATACGCAGGTTTGAAGCTTTTTGTTGTAAATCCTTCATTCGCCACAATCTTTCCAGCAACCAAGGCCTATATGCAAGGGGTTTTGCAGGAGCTTAAAGAAGACAAGGGGATATTCCTCTATACAACTTGGAAAACAATTTCCTAAACTAAAATAAAATCCTCTAACACATTGTCCAGAAAACAATAGACGTCCAATATAAATTCTGGGTTGTTTTTCCATTGCTCAAAATATTCTAAATTTAAAGATGATAAGCAACATACGGCCGTTCTCTCTTTGCCTTTATTGTCTTTGCCTGTGTGAAGCATGATTTCGTTACATAGGTTAGATGTTTTTACTTTTAAAGAGTTTTTTTTGTAAATCTCTGGATTAACTCTATTAAAAAAAATATATTCAACAGCAAAATATACCTCTACAATGCAGCTTTACCCCGCTATAAATAACGGGGCTTGCAGCTGCTACATCAGGGGTCAAAATAAAATTCTTTCTAAAAGTTAACAGGTTCCACTAAAATAATATTGCAGTTGTGGTCTATAAGCCGGATTCTGTTAGGTAAAAACCTATGCAGTTATTTCTCTGGAATAAATATTGCTATTTATCTCTAGCGACCTACCTAGCATTAAGCTAATAATAGAAAATTAGAAGAATAAAGATTCTTTAATGCTCATTTGGTCTTGCTCATAATGGGGTTTACAATGCGATTCATGTCACCACAAATCCGGTAAGCTCTTACCTCACCTTTTCACCCTTACCTAAATTTTGTATAAAAAATAGGCGGTCTGTTTTCTGCTGCACTTTCCTTAGGAACTAACCCACTGGGAATTACCCAGCACTATTTCTATTTAGAGTCCGGACTTTCCTCGAAACTATAAATTCCGCAACTGCCCAACCACAACATCTTGATATGATAATCTTAAATTCTGAAAAGTCAAAATCCAAATTAATTTACATAAAAATTTCTATATTTTTAAAATAAGCATCCATATGTAAAAAAATTATTTTTCTCTACTGTATCACAATAACATCAATTATATATTAGTAAATCTACATTACTAAAACTCTAATAATACTTTATTAACTATTGTTATTATTCTAGATAATAAGCATTTTTTCTCTTTCATAATTTAAATAGAACAAAAATAAATAAAATAATTTTTTAAAAATTACTTTATTCACTATTTAATGTTTTTATTAACAAACACATTATGTTTTAATGTTACTTAAGTGAAAAAATTAACTAAATTAGAGGTATTATGTCAATATCAATATCATCACAAATGTCAACAGAGGTACAAAACAAAAATGCTATCAATCAAGCTTTAAATAAGTCTAGAAGCAACTCTGACAATAATACAAATGCAATCACAACCAATCAAAAGCAATCTTTAAGCCCTGAAGATTCCTACTCAGCTACAACATCTGATATAGCTATTAGAAAAGGAAAAGCCATATTAGCTGGAGTTGAAAAAGGTGTTGAAATTTCATCGGTAGTTATAGCTTCTCAAGAATCAACTATTGAAAAATTATTATCAGCTAAAGATTTAACATCAACAACTTTAAACACAATTGCTACAACAGAAAAATTAAGTTTAATAAACTCTATCAAAATTTCACTCACAGAAGATCTAGATAGAATCAATTCTTCAGCAACATTTGAAGGAGTACAAATAATGTTTATACCATATACTGCACCAGCAGCAGGAGAAGCCACAACACCACAAGCAACATCTTTAGAGTATACATTTACAACAGATATGAGTGGAAATGTTAAAACATTAAATACTCCTAATTATGAAAATCACGCTTTACTAGAAAAAGTTACAGTAGAAAATTCTGCTGGAGCTGCATCAACAAAAACTATGCCTGAATTATTAGAAGAGGTTGCAACTGAGTTAGAAAAACTCATAGCAAATACTCCAGAACAACAAGCAACTATGACAATGGAAGATATTAATAACAACATGTCATTAATAGCAACAGCTCTTGATAATACTATAAACAAAGTAAACAGAGATAAGCTTGAATTTTCTACAGAAAAACAAGCAATAGAAGCAACAAAAGATCCTCTAAAAAGATCCCTAGATGCTGAACAAAATAACAAAAATAAAAAAGTTGATACAGATCAAATAGAAACAAGCGCTGATCTAGCAAGCGAAAGTAATAAAGTAAGATTTTTACTCTTTTTACTCAATAAAGAAAAAGAAGCTGCTTCAGAAGTAACCAGACATGTATCTTCCTAATTTTAATTGTTACTTATTTAATTAGACTATAATTAAATAATCAAATATATAGATTACTATTTTCTAAATACCAATAAAGAAAATAGTAATCCTTAGATAATAAAAATCAGTTTACATAAAGAAATTACCTAAACAGAAACACAAAATCTTTATAAAAAACCTAAAAAACACTAAACAAAAAACAAAGAAAAATCAAATATTACAAAATATCTTTTTAATTTTAATATTACTTACTTAATTAGATATGATTAAACAGTCAAACATACGAATTAACTATTCTCTAAATCTTGCTATAGAAAATAAGACTATTAATTATGAAAGTAATGTTTACTGAAGAAAAAATCACAGTGAAAACCCATAAATGATATACCAACAACAAAAATTATGTATAAGTTTATTAAAAAAGTTTACAACTGAGTCAGAAAAACTCATAGCAAATACTCCAGAACAATAAGCAACTATGAAAATGGAAGAAATTAATAGCAATATATCATCAATAGCAACAATCTTTAAAAATACTTTAAACAAAATAAATAAAGATAAGTTTGAATTTTTTATAGAAAAATAAGCAATAGAAGATCCTCTAAAAAGATCCCTAGATGCTGAACAAAATAATAAAAACAAAAAAATTGATAAAGATCAAATAGAAAAAAGCTCTGATCTAACAAAAGAAAATAATAAAGTAAAATTTTTATTTTTTTACTTAATAAGGAAAAAGAAGCTACTTCAGAAACAATCGGATATATGTTTTCCTAATTTATTTATTATTAATTTATTTTAATTAGTTTAATTAAAATAATCAAATATACACTGATTACTACTTTCTAAATATCCAATAAAGAAAACCAATCCTTAGACAATAAAAAATCAGTTCACATACAGAAGTTACATAAACAAAAATATAGAATCTCTAACTAAAAATATCCCATTTACAATTTCTGTTTAGATGAAAAATCTTTAAAGTTATCTACTAAATAACATTAACAAATGTATTAGATTTTTTTCGAGAAAATTTAATTCTACCAGCACTTAAAGCAAATAATGTATGATCTTTTCCTATAGAAACATTTTCACCCGGATAAAATTTTGTTCCTCTTTGTCTAACAATAATATTTCCAGCTATAACTGACTGACCATCAGATTTTTTGACACCAAGTCTTCTACCTGCTGAATCTCTACCATTTTTACTACTTCCTCCCGCTTTTTTTGTAGCCATATTATTTCCAATTTATTTAACTAAAAAATATATTAATCACTTTTAATCTTGTCATATGTTGTTTATGACCCAGCTTTCTTCTATAATTTTTTCTTCTATTTTTTTTAAATACAATAATCTTAGCAGATCTAAAATGCTGTAGAACTTCACATTCAACAATACAAGATTTCACCTGATCACCAACATGAACTTTTTTTCCATCATCTAGAAAAACTATATTTCTAATTTCAACCTTCTCTCCTTCTACAAGATTAGACAAAAAGTCAACTTCTATAACAGAATTCCTCTCTACTAAATATTGTTTATTTCCAGATTCTAAAACAGCAAACATAATTTATACATCTCAAAAAACTTAAAACAAGTAAGTATTATACAAAAAAGAAAAATATTTTACAGTAAAAAATAAAATTTATTAAATTTAAAAAAGTTTAGTTCCAAAGTAAAAATTACTCATTAAACGTAATTCTAATTTATTAAAAAAATTACTAAAAATTTCATCAAAAAAAGAAGAAAATCCTAATTTAGATCTAATTCCTGTAATATATTTCACAGAGGAAGCAGGAAATTCAGCTCGTAAAAATGAATCTATGTTTATAATGCCATCTATCAAACCTAAATGAACAGCAACATTACCAGTCCACACAGCACCGCTAAATAAGATCTCATCATCAGCATTTAATCTATCTCCTCTCCTAGTTTTAACATGTTGTATAAAATTATTATGCACATTTTTCAATAAATCTTTTCTAAAAATGATATCATCCTGCTCTGTTGGCAAAAATGGATCTAATGACGACTTGTTCCTACCAGATGTATAAACTCTTCTCTCTATACCAAGAAAATTGATAAGATTTTGAAAACCAAATCCATCAGACCTAACTCCTATACTACCTACAATAGAATTTTGATTAGCAAAAATTTTGTCTCCAGCGCAAGCTATCCAATAACCACCAGAAGCTCCTATATCATGAATAAAACTATATATAGGTACCTGATATTTAGTAGCTGCAGCTCTTAGCATATAAGATACTAAGTCAGATTCAACTCCAGAACCTCCTGGAGAATCAATTGAAACTATTATAGCTTTTAAATTATATAAAGAACTCAAACTGTTAATAGCATTTGTAACATTGTTAATATTAATGCCATAAGATCCAGAAGAAGAATGTATTATACCAGATAATTTAATTACTGCTACAGTCTCCTTAGGAATAGAAGAAAGTCCTAATAGATCAAAAAAAGATAAAAATTTTATCCACTTCGAGCTTAATAGCTTTTTAGGAGCAGAATATGTATTCATTTCATCAATTACTTTTTGGTAATATTTAGTAGAAAAAAATAACGTAGCAATCACAAAAAAAACTATATAAAAAATAATAGAAATTTTAAATAGACTACTTTGAAAAATTCTTTTAAAAATTGACTGCTTTTTTTCATAATTCATAATAAATATCTATCCATTTTTAATAAAAAGCAAAATACTCTAACTAGTATTATATTTCTTCTTGTATTAATTAAAGCCTTCAAGCAGAAGTATTTTCTTCAACCTTTATTTGTTTTGAATCATTAACAATAAGCTTAGCGCCATCATTTCCATCATCTGTATCTGAGTTTTCAGAAACATCGTCATCTTGATAATTTTTTAATAAAGAATTGATATAAAAACCTGTTCCAGCAGGTATAAGCTTACCTACTATTACATTCTCCTTTAAACCAATTAAATTGTCAACCTTTCCTGAAACAGAAGCTTGTGTTAAAACTTTAGTAGTTTCTTGGAAAGAAGCTGCAGAAATAAAAGAATTTGTTTGTAAAGACGCTTTTGTAATACCTTGTAAAATATGTTCATATTCTATCAAATCTAAAGATTGTTCAGCAAATTCTTTATTCTTTTTTACTACATAAGATCTATCAACAACCTCTTCTACCCTTAAATTAGAAGAAGCAGGAGAAATGATCTTAACTTTTTGTAACATTTGTCGAATGATAATTTCAATATGTTTACTATCTATCTTCACACCTTGTAGCATATAAACAGATTGAATTTCTTCAATCATATAATTGGCAAGAGCAGAAATACCCATAACTTTTAAAATATTACTCAATACAGGATTACCATCTACTATCAAATCTCCCTTTTTTACAATATCTCCTTCATTAACTAATATATGTTTTCCCTTAGGAACCATATATTCTAATTCCTCTGCATTAGGAGTAATAGATTTCAAAATCACTCTTCTCTTAGATTTATAATTTTTACCAAATTTAATTTCCCCTTCAAAATCTGCTATTATAGCACAATCTTTAGGAACACGAGCTTCTACTAATTCTGCTACTCTAGGCAAACCTCCTGTAATATCTCTGGTTTTAGAAGATTCTTTAGGAATTCTAGCTAAAATATCTCCTGCTAAAACATCAGCTCCTTCTTGTACACTAAGTATAGAATTAACTGGTAAATAATATTTCACTTCAGTATCACTAGATATTGTAATAATCTCTCCCTTTTGATCCAAAAGCTGTATTCTAGGCCTTAAATCTATATTTTTTGAATGTTTTTTAGACTCTATAATAACTTTATTTACAATACCAGTTGTATCATCAGTAACACTGCTTAAAGTTATAGATTCCAACATATCTTTAAAAACAATTTTTCCAGATTTTTCTGTAATTATAGGGATAGTATGAGGATCCCAAAAAGCCATTTTTGTACCTTCACTCACAAAATCACCATCATTAACTAGTAAATTAGCTCCGTACGGAACTTTATATCTTGTTTTTTCATTAAGATTTTCATCTACCAATAAAATTTCACACAAGCGACTCATTACTATATTTTTTCCTTCAGAATTTTTTGCTAAATTAAGATTTATTATCTTTATTTTTGCATCATAACCAGACTCTATAGAAGAAATATCAGTGCCTCTAGTCGCTGCCCCCCCTATATGGAATGTTCTCATAGTTAACTGCGTACCAGGTTCTCCTATAGATTGAGCTGCTATTACACCAACGGCCTCTCCTACTGAGACTAATTTTCCAGAAGCCAGATCTCTTCCATAACATTTAGAACAAACCCCAACTTCACTTTCACAAAATAACAAAGACCTCAATTTTAGAACATCCAATCCAGAAATTTCTATTTTGTCTAATGTCTCTTCATCTATAATATCACCAGCTTTTGCAATTAATTCATTATTAAGCGGATGATGTGCATCACAAGCCAAAGTTCTACCCAATACCTGAGCAGCTAATGACAAAATGACCTCTCCTCCTTCTATTTTAGATCTCACTTCTAAGAAATTTTTTGTCCTACAATCATGAATTGTAACTATACAATCTTGAGCAACATCTACTAATCTTCTTGTTAAATACCCAGAATTTGCTGTTTTTAAAGCAGTATCAGCTAGCCCCTTTCTTGCACCATGAGTAGAGTTAAAATATTCCCTTACAGTTAAACCTTCTCTAAAATTAGAAATGATTGGAGTTTCTATTATCTCTCCCGATGGTTTGGTCATAAGTCCTCTCATTCCAACCAATTGTTTAATTTGTGCAGAAGAACCTCTAGCTCCAGAAGCATACATCATATATATAGAGTTAATATTTATTTGATTATCAAAACTAATTTCCTTAGAATCTTTTACAAATGATAAATCTTCAATATGTTTCATCATATCTTGAGCTATATCATCAGTACATATAGACCAAGCATCTATAACTTTATTATACTTCTCACCATATGTAATCAAACCATCAGAATATTGTTCTTCAAATATTTTTATTCTTTCACTAGCAATTTCTATATGCTGGTTTTTAGAAGGTGGCACAACCATATCATCCATTCCAAATGATACACCAGCAATAGTCGCATACTTAAAACCTAAACGCATTATTTTATCTGCAAAAACCACAGCAGTTTTTTGACCACAATATCTATAAACAGAATCAATCACATTTGAAATGGATTTTTTAGTCATCTGCAAATTTAGTATACGAAAATCTATAAAATTATTTTTAGGTAATAACTGTCCCAAAATCAATCTACCAGCTGTTGTTTCTACGACAGAATATGCCAAATCATTATTTACATTTAATAATTTTACCCTAGTTTTTATTTTAGTATGCAGAGTAATCTTATTTGCAAATAATGCTGCTTCTACTTCATGAAAGTCAGCAAATACTCCTAAAGACTTTTTAATATTATCTACATCTAAAGTAAGATAATATAGACCTAACACTATATCCTTATCAGCAGATATAATAGGCTTCCCGTTAGCTGGACTTAGAATATTATTAGTCGACATCATCAATACTCTTGATTCAACCTGAGCCTCTATTGAAAGAGGAACATGTACAGCCATTTGATCTCCGTCAAAATCTGCATTAAAAGCAGCACATACTAATGGATGTAATTGTATTGCCTTCCCTTCTATTAAAAGAGGTTCAAAAGCTTGAATACCCAATCTGTGTAATGTAGGAGCTCTATTTAATAAAACAGGATGTTCTCTTATAACTTTTTCCAAAATATCCCATACTACATTATCCTCATCTTCAACCATTTTTTTAGAAGCCTTAATAGTAGTAGTAATACCATATAATTCTAACTTAGAATATACAAATGGCTTAAATAATTCCAACGCCATTTTTTTAGGCAATCCACATTGATGCAACTTTAATTCAGGACCAACAACAATAACAGAACGCCCAGAATAATCTACTCTTTTCCCAAGAAGATTTTGTCTAAATCGCCCTTGTTTTCCTTTAAGCATATCACTCAAAGACTTAAATGGTCTCTTATTAGAACTTACTACAGCCTTACCCTTCCTACTATTATCAAAAAGCGCTATAACGGACTCTTGCAACATTCTTTTTTCATTACGAATAATTATCTCAGGAGCATCAAGTTCTAAAAGCCTCTTTAACCTGTTGTTCCTATTAATAACTCTTCTATACAGCTCATTTAGATCTGAAGCAGCAAATCTCCCTCCATCTAACATAACCAAAGGTCTAATATCTGGAGGAATCACAGGTAAAACATTTATTACCATCCATTCAGGTTTGTTGCCAGAAGTCAAAAATTCTTCTACCAATTTCAATCTTTTGATGATTTTTTTCCTTTTTGTTTCTGAAGAAGTGTTCTCTAAAGATTCCTGAAGTTCGATTCTGAGAGCAGACAAATCTAACTCTTTAAGTAACATCTGTATTACTTCTGCACCTATAGATGCTATAAAACTATCATCTCCGTACTTATCTTGAGCTTTACAGTAAGCATCCTCAGTTAACAAATCCCCCTTTTTAAGGTTAGTCAACTGAGGATCTAACACAACATAATTTTCAAAATATATAATTTTCTCTATATCTTTAATAGTCATATTGAGTAAAATTGCAATCCTAGAAGGAAGGGACTTTAAAAACCATATATGCACCACAGGAGCTGCCAATTCTATATGTCCCATCCTATCTCTCCTGACCTTAGAAGAAATAATTTCTACACCACATTTTTCACATATAATGCCCTTATATTTCATTCTTTTATATTTCCCACAAAGACATTCATAATCTTTAGTAGGACCAAAAATTCTAGAACAAAATAATCCATCTTTTTCTGGCTTAAATGTTCTATAATTAATGGTTTCAGGTTTCGTTACCTCACCAAAAGACCAATCTCTAATTTGTTCAGAACTAGCAATATTAATTTTGATCCTATCAAATTGTTGACCTACAACTTCATTCATATCAAATTAAATATAAGATTACAAAAAAATTCATTACAAGATTTTAAGAAATTACACTCAGCTGTACATTTAAACATAAAGAACGTAATTCTTTTATCATAACGTTAAAAGATTCTGGAATACCAGATTCGAAATTCTTATCACCCTTTACTATAGATTCATAAGTTTTAATTCTACCCACTACATCATCAGATTTAATAGTTAACATTTCTTGAAGAGTATAAGACGCTCCATATGCTTGTAAAGCCCAACATTCCATCTCTCCAAATCTCTGACCTCCAAAATGGGATTTACCTCCCAAAGGTTGTTGTGTTACCAAACTATAAGGACCTATAGAACGAGCATGTATTTTATCATCAACTAAGTGATGTAGCTTCAACAAATATTTATATCCTATAGTTACCTTTCTATCAAAACATAAACCTGTTCTACCATCTCTCAAAAAAATTTGACCAGAACTATCTTGATCTGACAATTTGAGCATTTTTTTAATATCTGAAATTTTAGCTCCATCAAATACTGCAGTTGCAAAATAAAAAAATTTATCAAAATTTTTACAAAAATTTAAAAATTCTTCATCTGAAAAATTATTCAATTGAGTAGTTATTTGTTCATTGCCTTCATATAACGTTTTTACAAATTCTTGAACGGTATCTATAATTCCCTTATTAGTACGATAATCAGAAAGTTTTTTATTAATTTTTTTAGCAAGATTTTTAGCAGCCCACCCTAAATGTGTTTCTAAAATTTGCCCTACGTTCATTCTAGACGGTATTCCTAAAGGATTAAGTATAATATCTACAACTGTACCATCATCTAAAAATGGCATATCTTCTTCTGGAACAATTTTAGAAATCACCCCTTTGTTTCCATGTCGACCAGACATTTTATCTCCAGGTTGAATTTTATATTTATTAGCAACAAAAACCTTAGCTATTTTCAAAGTTCCTTGAGGAAGATCATCTCCTTGTCTTATTTTTTTTATCTTCTTTTCTAATCTTTGATTAATATTAGAAAAATTTTCAAAAT
The DNA here is from genome assembly GCA_015657545.1 of Rickettsia sp. GTDB lineage: Bacteria > Pseudomonadota > Alphaproteobacteria > Rickettsiales > Rickettsiaceae > JADHZC01. The sequence continues at coordinate 105,991 of JADHZC010000001.1, read as the reverse complement.
ATTTATCTTCTATTTTTTTTAAAAATTCCATTTTGTTTTTATCAGACATTTCTAATTTCCAAAACGCTGACAAAGAAATTTTTTCTAAAATTTCTTGGGAAAAAACGTCTCCTTTATTAACAAAATTATTCTTCGTCTCAGATTTTTCTCCTAAAAATAAACCAATAAGCCTTGCCTTAGTTATAGAATCTATCATAGATTGCTCCCTGTTTTTCTCTACAATGAGTTTATCTATTTCTTCTTGATCTATAGACAAAGAACGTTCATCTTTTTCTGTACCACGACGAGAAAACACTTTTACATCCACTACAACTCCATAAACTCCAGGCGGAACATATAATGAAGAATCTTTAACTTCAGCAGCTTTTTCTCCAAAAATGGCTCTCAACAACTTTTCTTCAGGAGTAACAGCAGTTTCGCTTTTAGGGGTTACTTTACCAACCAATATATCTCCAGGTTTAACTTGAGAACCTATATAAATAATGCCAGATTCATCTAAATGTCTAAGATTTTCTTCTCCTACATTAGGCATATCACGAGTAATCTCTTCAGGACCCAATCTAGTATCTCGAGCTATTATTTCAAATTCTTCAATATGAATCGAAGTAAAATAATCTTTTCTCAAAACCCTTTCAGAAACTATAATAGAATCCTCAAAATTATAACCATTCCAAGACATAAATGCTACTAAAACATTCTTACCAAGCGCTATTTCTCCTTTTTCGGTAGATTGTCCATCCGCAAGTAAACTACCTTTTGTAACTATATCACCCTTATTCACAACAGCTTTCTGAGTTATACAGGTATTATGATTAGATTTTTCATATTTCTTTAAAGAATATATTTTAACCATTTCTTCGCCATCATCAGTAGATCTAACTATTATATGTGTAGAATCTACAAATTCTACAATACCATTAATAGTTGATAAAAGAACTGCTCCTGAATCCATTGCAACATTTCTTTCAATACCAGTTCCTACCACAGGTGCGTCAGGAGAAATTAAAGGTACAGCTTGCCTTTGCATATTAGAACCCATTAGCGCTCTATTTGCATCATCATTTTCTAAAAAGGGAATAAGAGAAGCAGCCACAGAAACAACTTGCATAGGGCTTAAATCTATAAAATCTACTTCTACAGGAGAACAAATAATAAAATCTCCTGAATTAGTTCTACAATTTACATCTGATTCCACAATTTTGCCTTCAGAATTTGACAAAACATTATATTGAGCTATCTTATATCTTTCCTCTTCAGAAGCTGATAAATATCTTATCTCATCCGTTATATAACCGTCTTTTACTACTCTATAAGGACTTTCAATAAATCCATATCTATTAATTCGAGCATAACTTGCTAAAGAATTAATTAGACCTATACTTTGCCCTTCAGGCGTTTCAATAGGACATATCCTTCCATAATGAGTAGGATGAACATCTCTTACTTCAAAACCAACTCTTTCTCTACTAACACCTCCAGGACCCAAAGCTGATAATCTTCTTATATGAGTAATCTCAGAAAGAGGATTTGTTTGATCCATAAATTGAGAAAATTGAGAAAGATTAAAAAATTCTTTTATAGCAGAAGATAATATTTTTGTATTTAGCAGATCTTGAGGCATAATATTATCCATATCTACCATAGCAATCTTTTCTTTAATGATTCGTTCAACTTTAGAAAAGCCTATCCTAAATTGATTTTCAACCAATTCTCCTACAGCTCTTACGCGTCTATTGCCAAGATGATCTATATCATCTACATTTCCAAAACCATCTTTAATATCTATCAAAGTCTTGACAGTATATTTTATATCTTCAAAATCCAAACAAGCAGAATTCTTATCCGTGTTTTTATAAAGTCTATGATTCATTTTAATTCTACCAACGGTAGATAAATCATATCTTTCAGGAGTAAAAAAAAGAGATTTTAACAAATATTCTCCAGATTCTTTAGTAGCAGACTCTCCTGGTCTCAGAGTTTTAAATATCTCAATAAGAGCAGATGCTTGATCTAAATTTTTATCAAGAACTAAACTGTTCCTTATATAAGCATCACTATTAGCAGGATACTCTATCACTGATATCTTTTGTACAACATGACTAATCTTAGAAATTTTACTAAAAAAATCTTCCGTTAAAGCTTCCGTTATATTTGCTATAACTTCTCCTGTTTCTGAATCTATTACATCTTCAGCTAAATAGCGATCATATAAAAATTCTTGAGGTATAATAATATCTTTGATACCATTTGTTTTAAATTTTTTTAACAAAGTAGGAGTAATTTTATTACCTTTATTTAAAATAATATCCCCAGTATTAGCATCTAAAACATCAAAACCAATTCTCCTAACTGAATTACCAAAAATTGATAAATCAACCTTAAATCCATTATCACAAGAAATACATTCTATTTTTTTATAAAAAAAATCTATTATTTCTTGTCTATTCATACCAAGAGCTAAAAAAAGAGAAGTAACAAGCATCTTCCTTTTTTTATCTACTCTAAAAAACAACAAATCTCTGATATCAAACTCAAAATCTAACCAAGACCCTCTATAAGGAATAATTCTAGAAAAATATAGTAATTTACTAAAACTATTTGTTTTACCATCATCATGAAAAAAAAATACTCCAGGAGATCTATGCATCTGAGATACAACAGCTCTTTCAATGCCATTCACTACAAAAGTACTATTAGGAGTCATCATAGGTATTTCACACATAAATACTTCTTGATCCTTAACCCCTTTAATATCTTTTTCATCAGATCCTTCAATCAAATCCCAAAGAACTATTCTTAAAGTTACCCATAAAGAAATCGCATATGTTTTACCATTACGCTTGCAATCAGATATAGAATCCGTCTTCCTTTCTAAAGAATATTTAACAAATTCTAAACTATAAGAACTATTGTCTGTGATTGGAAAAATACTAGATAATACAGCTTGTAAACCCTTTTTTTCTCTTAATTCTCCATTAACACAATTAATCTGCAAAAAATCATTCTCATATGAATTTCGGTACATAGATATAAGATTCGGGACATGTGCTACCAATCCCTTAGTAGCAAAGCTCTTTCTAATACGAGAACTTTGTACTGAAAAATCACCTTTACTCATAAAAACAAACTAATTAAAAAATATAAAAATTTTTTAAATCTTGAATATTAAATCTAAGCATTATAAGATCTCTATCTGAGCTCCTGCATTTTCTAACTTAGTTTTTATATCTTCAGCCTCTCCTTTTGCAACAGATTTTTTAATCTCTATTGGAGCTTTTTCAACAAATTCTTTAGATTCCTTTAATCCTAGACCCAAAACAGATCGTATAGTTCTTATGACCTCTAATTTTTTTTCTCCAAAAGAAATCATCTTTACATCAAATTCCGTTTTTTCTGTAACAACTTCTTGTGTTTGAGCATCTCCCCCTACAGCAACTGGAGCAGCAGCAACCATATTAGAAGCAGAAATACCCCACTCTTCTTCTAAAAGCTTTGATAAACTAGAAGCTTCTAAAATAGTCAATGAAGAAAGATCGTTAACAAGTTGTTTAATATCTAAATTTTTTTTTGTACTCATAATTACTCCTTTTTTTTACTTGATAAATTATTTAATAAATAAATGATTTTAGAAGAAGAATCTTGTAGATTTTTTAAAATCCTTCTTCCAGGAAAAAGCAAAGACTGTATTATATTAAATCTAAGAACATCTAAGCTAGGAACTTTGGATAATTGTACTAAATCTTCATACTGCAAAATAGATTTTTCAAACAAGCCAGCAAATAAACATAGTTTTTCATTTTTTTTGCTAAATTTTAACAATATTTTCACAGTTTCTATAGGATCATCCGAATAAGCTATAGCATTAGGACCTACAAAAAAACTCTCGTCATAATGAATAGAATTTTTTTGAAAAGATATTTTAGAAAGCCTATTTTTTACTATCTTTAAACACGCACCACACTCCCTTAACTCAACGCGCAACTCTTCAACAAAATGAACTGAAAGATGACTATATTTAACAAAAAATATAATTTTTTTGTTCAAATATATCTCAGACAATTCATCTATTAATTTACTTTTTTCTTGTTTTAACACAATTAATTAACCGCTTAAACACTTAATAAATCAATTTTTAATCCAATCCCCATAGTAGAGGTTAAGGAAATTTTTTTTAAGAACATCCCCTTAAAATCCTGGGGTTTAGAATTTTTAATCTTATCTAAAAATACCTTAATATTTTCCACTAAATCATCTACAGAAAAGGATAATTTTCCAACGGAAGAATGTATTATAGAATTTTTATCAATTTTATAATCAATTTGACCTTTTTTAAGATTTTTAATAGCAGATAAAACATCAGAAGTCAAAGTACCATTTCTAATATTAGGCATAAGCCCCTTAGGACCAAGAATCTTCGCTACAGAGCTTACCAAACCAATCATTGTAGAATCGCAAACACATATATCAAAATTTATCTCTTTTTTCTTAATAGAATCTATTATAGCTTCTGCATTACAAAAATTAACTCCTAGTTTTTCAACTTCTTCTTTTAACTCTTCTCCACAAATAACAGCTAATCTAATTTTTTTTTCAACAGAATGAGGTAAAATTATACTACCTCTAACATTTTGCGCAGAATTTTTAGGATCGACTCCAAGCTTTATTGCTATATCTAAATTTTCATTAAAAGAAACAAAACTATTTTCTTTTAATAATTGAACTGCATCCATAAGCTTGTAATTTTGATCCCTATCTATCTTTTTTTTTAAATCTAATAATTTTTTTCCCATATCTTTTTTCCTTATTTTACTTCTATACCCATAGATAAAGCAGAACCTAAAACCATTTTCAAAGCTGCATCTATAGTAAAAGCATTCAAATCTTTCATTTTAATATTAGCTATTTCCTTACATTCATCTAAAGTAACTGATCCAATTGTAGGACCTTTCTTAGTTTCTGAAGAACCTTTAGAAACTCCAGCATATTTCTTTAAATAAAAAGAAACAGGAGGAGTTTTCGTAACAAATTCAAAAGATTTATCAACAAAAACAGTAATTACAACTGGAATTGGCGTTCCAGAATCATAATCTTTAGTAGCTTGATTAAAACTATTACAAAAATCCATTATTTTGACCCCCTTCTGCCCTAAAGCAGGTCCAACAGGAGGCGCAGGTTTAGCTCCACCAGCAGGTATAGTTAATTTAATATATGAACTAATCTTTTTTTTCATAATAAAACCTATTCTATTTTGTTCACTTGATCAAATTTTAAAACTATAGGAGTTGCTTTACCAAAAATTGAAACTGATATTTTAAGTTTTTGTGCATTCAAATCTACAGAATCTACTGTTCCACTAAAAGAATCAAAAGGACCTTCTAATATTTCTATTTTATCTCCTATTTTATAAGGAGCTAAAATTTTAACATTTTGCTTCTCTTTTTGAAGTCTTCCAAATATTTCACTTACCTCTTTTTTACTAAGGGGTACAGGATAATTTTTTCCCCCTAAAAATCCAGAATTTTTAGCTACCTGTTTTACAACTCCTAAAGAAATATCATTCATTTCCATTTTTAATAAAAGATAACCTGGCATCATTTTTTTTTCAGTTAAAATTTTTTTTCCTCTTTTCACTTCTGGAATTTCAACAACAGGAACTACAATATCTTCAAAAAATTTTTCAACCTTAATTTTTTTGATATGTTCCTCTAACACATCTTTTATCTTTTTTTCATTTCCAGAGCTAGTATAAAGTACGTACCAATCAAACATCAAAATAAAAAGTGTATACTCACTACCAATTAATCAAAATTTTTACTAGATTATGAAATGCATAATCCACGCCCAAAATTATAATACTACACAGAAAAACAGCTAAAACAACCACAAAAAGTAAAGAAAGTAAATCTTTTTTCTCTATCCAAACTATAGTCTTAAGATCTTTAATTATTCCTGCAAAAAATTCTATTAAAAAAAACTTTTTCATCACTTATATAACAATATATATTTTTACTTGGCAAGAAAGACAGGACTCGAACCTGCAACCTTCGGTTTTGGAGACCGACACTCTACCAATTGAGCTACTTTCCTAATAAAAGAAAATAAAAACACAATAAAAATTCTCTTATAAATTCCTATCATATATTTTTTTTATCAGATAAAATTTTATTCAAAACCAATTCAGGCACATGATCATAATGAGCAAAAATCATATTATACTGAGCTCTACCTCTAGATAAAGACCTTAAATTATTTACATATCCAAACATTTCAGACAAAGGAACATGAGCATTAATAATTTGAGTAGAAGATTTAGAATCCATATCTAAAATATTTCCTCTTCTCGCATTTAAATCACCTATAACATCACCTAAATATTCTTCAGGTGTCAAAACTTCAACCTTCATAATAGGTTCAAGTAATTTAGGACCAGATTTGGGTACAACTTCTCTAAAAGCATTTTTTGCAGCAATTTCAAAAGCTAAAACACTAGAATCTACATCATGAAAAGCTCCATCAATAAGAGTCACCTTAAAATCTACCATAGGATATCCAGCTACAACTCCTGTTGTTAAAATGTCTTTTAGACCTTTTTCTACACCTGGTATAAATTCTTTAGGTATAGCACCTCCAACAATTTTACTATTAAATTCAAAACCCTTTCCTACATCTAGAGGCTCAAAAATCATTTTGACACGAGCAAATTGACCAGCACCACCAGTTTGTTTTTTATGAGTATAATCCACTTCTCCAGACTTAGTTATAGTTTCTCTATAGGAAACTTCAGGATGTCCTACATTAACTTCTACCTTAAACTCTCTCTTCATTCTATCCACTAAAATTTCTAAATGCAATTCACCCATCCCACTAATGATAGTTTGACCAGTTTCATGATCAGTTTTAGCTCTAAAAGATGGATCTTCAGAAGCCAATTTTGATAAAGCTAAAGACATTTTTTCTTGATCAGCAACAGATTTTGGTTCAACAGCTAATTGTATTACAGGCTCTGGAAAATCTATCTTCTCTAACAAAATATTAGAACCTATCGCACTTAAACTATCTCCAGTAGTAGTATTTTTTAATCCAGCAATTGCCACTATTTCACCAACAGAAGCAACTTTAATATCTTCTCTATTATTAGAATGCATTAATAACATTCTTCCTACTCTTTCTTTCTTATTTTTAGAAACATTTAAAATGCTATCCCCTGTAGAAATTTTACCAGAATATATTCTAACAAAAGTCAAAGACCCTACAAAAATATCATTCATTACCTTAAAAGCTATAGCAACAAAAGGAGCATCTAATTTTGCTACAACTTCGATTTTTTCATTAGAGCGAATGGAGGTTGCAGAAATATTGGGTAAATCTTCTGGGGAAGGTAAATAATATATAATAGCATCCAGCAAAGACTGAACAGCTTTATTTTTAAAAGCACTACCACATAAAACAGGTACAAAACTTCCTGAAATAGTAGATTTTTTTATAGCATTATGTATTGCATCTTCAGAAATATTTTCAGCAGACAAATATTTTTCCATAATATCCTCATCTATTTCAGATAAAGATTCTAAAAGTATTTCTCTATATTTTTCTGCTTGTTCTATATATTCATCTGATATTACATCATAATCAAATTTCATTCCATTGGAACCATCTTCCCATTTAACCATTTGCATTTTAATTAAATCTATAATGGAAGAAAATTTTTCTCCTTCTCCTACAGGTAAATTTATCACAAGAGGCGATGCATTTAATCGGTCCTTGATCATAGCAACACATTTATAAAAATCAGCACCAATACGATCCATCTTATTTACAAAACATATTCTCGGGACATTATGTTTATCAGCTTGTCTCCAAACAGTTTCTGATTGAGTTTCTACACCAGCAACCCCATCAAAAACCGCGACAGCTCCATCAAGAACACGCAAAGATCTCTCAACTTCAACAGTAAAATCAACATGACCAGGAGTATCTATTATATTGATCTGTTTATTTTTCCAAAAACAAGTAGTAGCAGCAGAAGTTATAGTTATACCTCTTTCTTGCTCTTGTTCCATCCAGTCCATTACAGACTCCCCTTCATGAACTTCCCCTATAGAATGAGATTTACCAGTGTAATATAAAATTCTTTCTGTTGTGGTAGTTTTGCCGGCATCAATATGAGCGCATATACCTATGTTTCTAATATTTGATAATTTATTTTGCGACATGAATTATTAACTTTTTACTATTCAAACTAATACTAAAACAAATTGATTTAAATCGATTCTCTAACCTTTGAAACACGTTTTTGAGCAAAATGGGCAAAAGCTTTATTTGACTCAGCCATTTTATGTATATCTTCTCTTTTTTTATATGCAGCTCCCCTTTTATTATATGCATCAAACAAAGATTCTGCTATCTTGATATAAATACTATTTCCAGAATAGGATTTAGCTGCATTGATAATCCATTTTATAGCTAAAACTTCACTTCTTTTATCTGCAACTAATACAGGAACTTGATAGGTAGCACCACCTATTCTAACCGGTTTTACTTCTACATTAGGCTTAACATTCTCTATAGCTTTACAAAAAGCATCCTCAGAATTTAAACCATGTTTTTTTTCTAAAAGATCTAAAGCTTTATATGCAAATTTTTCTGCTAAAAATTTATTACCAGATTTCATAAAATTATTTATAAATCTAGATAAAACAACCAAACCATATTTATAATCAGGTAAAATATTTCTTTTAACAGCAAAAACTCGACGAGACATAGCAAACAAAATTAATCAACTAAATAAACAATAAATATAAATGATTTTTACAAATTTTTCAAAGATGCTCCATAACGAGATCTCCCTTGTTTTCTACCAACAACCCCCTTAGTATCCAAAGCTCCTCTAACTATGTGATATTTCACACCAGGTAAATCTGGAACCCTTCCTCCTCTTACCAAAACAGCGGAATGTTCTTGCAAATTATGACCTTCTCCAGGAATATGAGCATTAACAAATTGATCATTGCTTAATCTCACTCTAGCTACTTTTCTTTGAGCAGAATTTGGCTTCTTAGGAGTAAGAGTCTTCACCAATACGCACACTCCTCTTAAAAACGGATTTTTTTCTAAAGCTGGAGCCTTGGTTTTTTTTACTTTTGGCTTTCTACCAAATCTAATCAACTGATTAATAGTGGGCATCTAACATAAGTCAATAAATTTACAATAAGAAACAAGAACGAGAATAAATTCTCCGCAGAGTCTAACTTTATTCTAAAATAATGTCAATAAAAATCCTACATTCTATTCAACATACTGTAAAAACAATTAAATAAAAAGGATTTCAAATACATTATTTCATTTTAATCGTATAGAATGATACCCAAATAAAAAATTTGGCAACAAATTTATAAGCAAATCAATTAAAGAAATAAAAATTAGGACAAAATCATGTTACACTAATTTGAACTTTCAATTCACTAGAACTTCTATTCATTCCATGAATACTAAGATTTTTTAGCTTCCTATGAAGGGCAGATCTTTCCATACCTATAAAATTTGAAGCCTTAGAAATGTTATTATTAAACCTATACATTTGAGCTAACAAATATTTCTTTTCAAATAACTCTCTAGCTTTTCTCAATGGCATATACATCATATTATCTATCTCTTTACCTTCAACAATAGAAGCGCTTTTTAATATCTCTCGAGGCAACATTTCAATTTCTATATTATTAGTAGGATTTTTACTAACACATGGACTCATGATTAAAACCCACTCTACAACATTACGTAATTGCCTTATATTGCCTGGCCATTGATAGGACTGCAAAGCTATTAAGCTATCATCAGAAAAAATTTTAGGCTGCAATCCTGCCGTATGAAACAACCTATCCATGAAATAATTAGCCAATAATTTTATATCCTCTTTACGATTTTTTAATTCTGGTAATTTAACATTAACTACATTTAACCTATAAAAAAGATCGCTAGAAAATTTATCTTCTTGCACTTTCTTTTCAAGATTATCTGAACTAGAGCTTATAATTCTTACATCTAAATGTATTTTTTTATTATTTTTATAAATAAATCCATCACTTATGAAAGCTAATAATCTATCTTGCATATCAAAATCTAAAGACTCAATATCTTCAATATGAATAGAACCTTTATCACAAATCTCTAAAAGAGACTTATGTCCTTTAAACAATGTAACATCACTAGTATTTTTTAAATGTGATGAAGATACTTCACCAAATAATGAGTATAATATTTCACTATTACTAAGATTATATGGACTAAAATTTACAAAATTTGCATGAGATCTTGATGATTTTTTATGCAAAAGAGAAGCAACTAATTTTTTACCAGTACCAATATCACCTTGTATAAAAATTCTAGAAGATGAATTAGCAATTCTATTGATTTGATTCTTTACTCTCATGACAGAGGTAGCATTACCTATAAATTCTTCTTGATCTATCACTTTAGATTTGAGTTCTTGATTTTCTTTCGTTAAAGAAGAAATTTTACACACTCTATGTAATAATAAATTCAACTTTTCCTTACAAATAGGTTTTTCAAAATACTCTACAGCACCTAATTTAATAGCTTCTAATGCAATATCTATTCTATTTTTTTCAGTAATCATAACAATCGGAATAGAAGGATATTCTTTACATAAAATTTCTACAATACCTAAACTATCTATTATACTACCCTTTAACCAAGTATCTAACATTATAACATTTGGATATTTCATAGCTAATGCACTAAATAATCCATCGCTATCATGTGAAATATTGAATGAAAAACTACTCTTATTCAATAAGCTAGATAGCGAATTGCATTCAGATAACTCATCATCCAAAATCAATACATTTAACAACATAAAAGACCTCAAAAAATTTTTGTAAATGTAAATCTCTTAATGTTAGTTCAATTAAACTTTGATAAGCTAACAAATCTCAAACTATTAATCTAAAATTGAACTTATTCTTCATTTAGACATTTATAACGTTGAATTCTATTGTAGTAATATTAATAAATCAATAAGAAAGTAACATTTTTTTAATTTTTCATTCAAATACATCGTAGTGTTACCCAAAAACTAATATTTTAAATAAATGTTAATATTTATTTGTTTTTACAATAAATAAACATATAAACTAAATGCTGTAAAAAATCATACAACCAAATATCTTTTCACAAAAGAATTAAAAAAATTTAACAAAATGAATTTCACAAAATTCTAATAAAAAATTCACTATATTTTTATGATAAAAATCTCTATAAAATAATTTTATTAAAATTACCTAATACATAAAATATTTTTATAATCCATAATAAAAGCCCTACCCTGATTTGATATAATGATTTTTCTTGAGTATTGATTAAAGAATTATCTAAAAATTTTTCTATTTGATCTTGAATTTTTAATAAAAAATCTAAAATTACGATATGATTTTTCGACAATAAGAGATCAAAATTTTTTGCTAAGATCTCAAATAGATTTTTTTCTTCTAAAGAAAATTCATTAGTTATTTTTAGAGAAAAGACATTTTGTATATAAATAACATGAAAAAGATTTTCTAATTTTTTATCGATATTCAAATCTAAATTTTGATTAAAAGAAATTTTCTTAGGAATAAGATTGTAACATCTCTTAAATAACTTACTTAGAATAAAAATAGAATCTTTATTGATATCTAAAAAATAAAGCTTCTTATCTAATTTTTGTAATGAAACATCAAGAAAATTCTGACTTAACATTTTACAAGCAAAATCCTGATATTTACGTTTAAAAAAATATAAAATTTTATCTTTAAATATAGTAGGAACATCTACCCGAACTAGCCCCTCTTTAGAAGAATAAAGATCTGTAGTATATAATATCAAATTCCTCAGATTAATATCGAGTTTACAATCTAAAATTACTCTTATGATTGATATAATTTGTCTTTTGATAGCGAATGGATCTTTAGATCCTGAAAATTTTTCTCCTGCAAATAATATCCCTACAACATTATCTATTTTATCTGCTACAGATAATAATGCACTTTTTTTATTTTCTGGCAGAGAAGATTTTTCTCCAACAGGCTTATAATGATCTCTAATTATTTCCGCAATTTCTGTTGAATCATTTTGAGAAATAGATAAATAATATCCCATAATCCCTTGAAGAGCAGGAAATTCCTGTACTATATTGGAAACCAGATCAGTTTTACAATATTTAGCAGCTGTAATTAAGAGGTTATCTTGTTGAGATGATAAAAATTTACAAATCTCAACTATTCTCAAAGATTTATCATAAAAATTGCCTAATTTATTATGGAAATTAAGATTCTTTAAAGCATTAAACCTAATTTCTGAAGTTTCCAATAAATCCTTTTCATAAAAAAACAAAGCATCTTCTAATCTGGCTTCTAAAATTTTTTCATTTAGATGAATTATTTTATCATGATTAGCTAAGTGAGCATTGCTTACAAAAATAAAGTAAGAAGCTAAATTACCATCTGAACAGTATAATGGAAAATATTTTTGATGTTTTATCATAGATTCTTTCACTATTTCTTTAGGAATTTTCAAAAAACACGGTAAAATTTTCCCTAATAACACTACTGGATACTCTATTCTTCCTAAAACATCTTCTAAAAATTTTTCTTGATAATAAATACGCAACCCAAGTTCTTGAGAAATTTGTTTCAATCTTTTTTCTACTAAATTTTTTTTATAATTTTGGTCTAGTATAATAAAATTTTGTTCTAATTTTTGTAAATACTCTTCTATTGTATTAAAGAAAATTTTAGAATTTAAACTTCTATGTCCGTAAGTATAATTATTAGATACAAGATGATAAAAGGAGAACTTCAATAAACTATTATTAAATATACAAGATATATTTCTAAGAGGGCGCCCCCATTTTAACTCTGAACTATCCCAAACAAGAGATTTAGACCATGAATAGGAGGGCAAAGAGGAGGTAGTAATAGAAATAAGAATTTTTTTAATCTCTTCAATTGAGCTATCAAATTTATTTAGGTTTTTTATTAAGAGAGAAATTCGTCTAGGGCCATAAAAAACTGATAATTCAGAATACTTCAAGCCATATTGATCTAATTTGATTTGAAATTTCTCTTTATAATAATTTGCTGCATTTTTTTGTAGCAAAGATGGCATTTCTTCACTAAATAGCTCTAATAAAAATTCATACATAATTTTTTTCATTAAATATTAATTTGGTTGGAAGAATTAATTTCTAACCATTTTTTACAACAAATTTTAACAAGATTTCTTATTTTTGCTATATATAAAGCTCTTTCTGTAATACCAACAGCAGCCCTTGCATCAAGTAAATTAAAGATATGACTTGCTTTAATAGCATAATCATAAGCTGGTACCGGTAATTGATTTTCAACTAACTGCAAAACCACATGTTCAATATTGCTAAATTCTTGTTCCAAAAATTTTGTATCAGCAAAATCCATATTAAACCTCGTAAATTGATTTTGAGTAAATTGATGAACCTCTGCATAAGAGACTGGTGTTTTTCCTTGAAAATTCCATATAATATCCTGTATATATTCTTTATCTTGAACTTGCAAAGCAAGCCTTTCAAGTCCATAAGTAATCTCTCCCATTACAGGCTTAATAGCAATGCTTCCAATTTGCTGCATATATGTAAATTGAGAAATTTCTGATCCGTTACATAATACTTCCCATCCAAGTCCAGAAGCCCCCAAAGAGGGAGACTCCCAATCATCTTCTGAAAATAAAATATCATTCTCTTTAATAGAAAGTCCTAACATTTCTAAACTTTCTATATATAAATCTTGAATATTTACTGGAGCAGGTTTTAAGATAACTTGGAATTGATAATATCTCTCTAATCGATTTGGATGAAAATCTTTTCTACTATCGGTAGGTCTTCTTGATGGTTGTATAAATGCTATTCTTACATTTTTATCACTCAAGGCATTAAAAACAGTAGCGGGATGAAATGATCCAGCACCCATTTCTAAATCATAAGGCTGAAGTATAGTACAATTATGCATGCTCCAAAATTTTTGCAAATTAAATTGTATATCTTGAAAAGAAATTAATTTAGACATTTTAATTTAGACATTTTAAAATAAAAAACATGATATTTTTATTAATTTTTCAGAAATCATTATCAGCAACCGTGATTTTAGACAAAATATGTATTTTTTGTATCTTAGCTAAAAAATCATATATAATAATTATTATATAGTTTTAAAATTAACTAAAAAAATGATACACAACAAGTTTACTCCATCAATATGTTACTTTCTGTTCTTTGTAACATCATTTTTTATATGTTGCAACACAGATGTTATTGCTCAAACAAAGCAAATCAAGCCTAAAACAATTAATCATAAATTCAAAGCTCCCAAAAAAATAACTCATGTTACAAAAAATAAAAAACATATTACAAAGAAGAAGATTTCTCAGTCTAGATTGCCAAAAAGTAATTTATTAGTAGACGTAAAACAAGCCAAAATCATAGATGCTTACAATCCATATAAAAAAATATATCCAGCTTCTTTAACTAAACTAATGACCTTATATGTTCTATTCTCTGAATTAAAAGAAAATAGAATAAGTTTACACAGCAAAATAAAATTTTCTAAAAAAGCCTCTCAAATGCCAGCATCAAAACTACATTTAAAACCAGGAGAAAAAATAACAGTAAAAGATTCCATTTCAGCTTTAATAGTAAAATCTGCAAATGATGCCGCAATAGCTATAGCTGAAACAATTTCAGGTTCAGAAAAGGTTTTTGTTAAAAAGATGAATCTACATGCTCAAAAACTACAAATGTTCAATACATATTTTGCTAATGCATCTGGATTACATAACGATAAACAAATTAGCACCGCATCAGATATAGCAAAATTAGTGCTTGCACTAAAAAAAGATTTTCCCAAATATTCTAAATTATTACAATTGCACTCTTTTAAATTTAGAGGAAAAATCATTACTTCTGAAAATAATAAGCCAATTTTTCACTATTCTGGAGTAAAATGGCTCAAGAGTGGTTTTACAAACAAAGCTGGAAGAAATTTAATGGTGAGTGCATCAATTAATAATGCTGAAGTTATAGCAGTCACGACAGGCAATATTTCTCATTTTGAAAGAAATCAAAATATTAAAAAATTATTGAATAAGTGCAAAACAATATAAAATAATTCATTAGCCATCAATTATTTTAATTTTGCTATCCAAATTTATGCATATATGAATAAGCATAAAAATTAAAGCGAATTGCCTTTTACTAAAGAACTACGTTTTGCTTGAATTGTTTTTAAATCCTTAGCAGGAATTTTTTTTCCTATTTTTCCTTTAGAATATTTTTCTGCTTTTTTTATTCCCCCTATTAAATAATTATGTTTATAATTTTCTATTTCAGTCTCGCCTGCTATTCTTTTGGGATTTAAAATCTTATAAGCTTCATATATTAAATGTCTACGAGATAACTCCTGTTGTGCATTAATAAGTGCAGAAAATTTCTGATCTATTTTTTTTTTAACATCTTTATGTAAATTTCTTCTTATATTTTTATTGAGAGATAACAAAAATTGAGGATTTTTTTCTAACATTTTTAAAATAGATTCTACAAAATGTTTTTTATGAGATGCTAAAATTTTAGAATCTATAATATCATCAGCGGAAACATTTGGTAAATCCTTGAATTCTTTTTCTACCAGGGTTGTTAACTTAAATTCCAATTCTGAATTCTCTAAACTCTTATTCACTATTGCAGAAATACACAAATTATAAAATGCCCAATAAAAACACTACTATCTAGAATATCCTATGTTTAAGAATATAAATTAAAATAAAATATAAATATTAAAAAGAAATTTCTACTGTTTTAATTTTAACATAGCATTTTTAAAACTAGACATTGCTAACTTTAGTTGATCTAAATCAATAGTAAAAGAAATTCTTAAATGATTAGGAGCACCAAAAACACTTCCTGGAATAACAGCTATGTTAGCAAATTCTAACAAATATAAAGTAAGATCAAGATCATTCTTGATAAGATTACCATTATGATCTTTTAAACCTATAAAATAGGATATATCAGGAAAAACATAGAATCCACCATCTGGTTTAGAATATTTTAATCCCTCAATAGAATCAAAATTTTGCTTTAAAATGTCAAATTTATTTTGCCACATAATAATCTTAGACCTATCTTGTGAAGATTTTACAGCTTCTAAAGCTGCTATTTGGCTGATAGAAGAAGGATTAGATGTAGAATGAGACTGTAAAATACTCATAGCTTTTATAATATGAGCTGACCCAATACCATATCCTATTCTCCATCCTGTCATAGAATGAGATTTAGAAACAGCATTAACTATAAAAACACGATTTTTCAAATCAGGAAACAGCTCTAATACATTTTTAACCTTTTTTCCACCTAAAGTAATTTCGTCATAAACTTCATCAAGAACTAAATTAATCTCTTCATGAAATTGCATAAATTTTACTAAAGCTTCTAAAGATTTTTCAGAGAGAATTTTGCCTGTAGGGTTGTTAGGATAATTCAATAGTATCCATTTTGTTTTTTTAGTTATCAATTTAGATAATTTATTAAAATTAGGTTGAAAATTTTCTGCTAAGTAAGTATCCAAAAATACAATTTTTCCTCCTAAAATATTTATTATCTCAGTATATGAATTCCAATATGGTTTTATTATAACTACTTCATCTCCTGGATTTAATGTAGTCATAAAAAGATTAAACAAGACATGTTTAGCTCCATTAGAAATGATAACTTCATCTTGAGAATATTTTAAAGATTTTTGAGCAAATAAACGATCCAACACTGCCAATTTCAATTCTTTAATTCCTGAAACTTCAGTATATTTAGTAAATCCTGAATTTATAGCATTAATAGCGGCTTGCTTGACATGATCTGCAGTATCAAATTCTGGTTCTCCAGAATTTAGAGCAAATATTTTTTGATTTTGTTCTTTTAGATAATTAATTTTAGCAGATATTTCCAAAGTTTTAGAAGGAGAAATATTTTGCATTTTATGAGAGAGAATCATTTGAAAAATTATACTAACATTAAAAAAATAAATAATCAGAAAATTATACTTGTACAGACCACAAATGCAATTTAAATATGCTTTGTGACAAAATATTCAAAACAAATAAAAAAACTTTTTCGAAAGAAAACATAAAATATCTCTATAAAATTGACAGAACTCTTTATTATAATATAATTAGCTAAAGCCTTAAGAAATATATAGGAGAAGTGGCCGAGAGGCTTAAGGCGCTCCCCTGCTAAGGGAGTATAGTTTTATAACTATCGAGGGTTCGAATCCCTCTTTCTCCGCATTAAAAACTTGTTTTGAATAAACATTAAATATAAAATCAATTTTTATCCTTTGTATAAGTAAATCCATAAAAATAAAATGAGAGAAGATTTTTTAAACCTAATTTTAGCTTTTGTTTTTTCTTTTGTGATTTTATTCTTGTGGAATCATTTTTTTCCAAATAGTAAAGTAGAGAATCAAATAACTCAAGAAATCACTCAAAAAGAAATAAATGTAAATGAACAAAAAGAAGAAGATTCTGATTTTCCAAGAGTCTTTTTTAAGACAAATTCAGTATTTGGTTCTATTAACCTTAAAGGCCTAAGATTTGATGATCTTACATTATCAGATTATCAAGTCACAACAGAAAAAAATAGTGAAAATGTAAAATTGTTAAATTCAGATTTTATGAATAAATATTTTCTTGAATTAGGCCTCATATCTGATGATAGTTCATTAATTTTGCCCAATAATCAAACCACATGGAAAAGTGATAAAGAAGAATTATCAGAAAATTGTCCTGTAACATTATCATATAAAAATAAACAAATCGAAGTTAAAATAAAAATTTCAGTTGATAAGCATTATATGTTTAATATTGAAAAATCAATAACCAATCTTTCTGATAGATCTTTTAAAGTTAAGAGCTACGCTCTAATTAATAAATCATCAAAATCTATCAATAGTCAGTCTAAAATGTCTATTTTACACGAAGGATTTATAGGAACTGTAAAT
This sequence comes from Rickettsia sp., assembly GCA_015657545.1. Taxonomy (GTDB): domain Bacteria; phylum Pseudomonadota; class Alphaproteobacteria; order Rickettsiales; family Rickettsiaceae; genus JADHZC01. The sequence goes on along the minus strand of JADHZC010000001.1, from coordinate 87,920 downwards.
AAAAAATTAGAAGAAAAGGATTACGAAAAAATTAAAGAAGAAGAGAAAAAGTCTTTTTATAATACTGAAATAAATTGGCTAGGAATTACAGATAAATACTGGTTAACGGCAATAATTCCTGATAGTAAATTTCTGTATAATGGAAATTACAAATTTGGGAATTCTAATGGAGATGGTAGATTCCAAACAGATATATTGTCTAATACATTAGAAATTGCCCCCCAAAAAAATGTACAATTAAATCATAAATTGTTCGTAGGTGCAAAAAAGCTAGATTTATTAGACCAGTATGAAGAAAAATATAACATAAAATTATTTGATAGAGCTATAGATTTTGGATGGTTTTATATTTTGACCAAGCCTATATTTTATTTTCTAAATTTTCTTTATAAATATGTAGGAAATTTTGGAATCAGCATAATGCTGCTAACGGTGATAATTAAAATTGCTATGTTTTCACTATCTAGTAAATCTCATAGATCAATGCAAAAAATTAAACTTTTAGCACCTGAAATTGAAAATATTAAAAAACTATACGCAAATGACAAACAAAAAATTCACCAAGAAACAATACTTCTTTACAAAAAAGAAAAAGTAAATCCAATGTCTGGATGTTTACCTCTGATTTTACAGATTCCAGTATTTTTTTCTATCTATAAAGTATTATATGTTACAATAGAAATGAGACATGCAGATTTTTTTGGCTGGATAAATGATCTTTCAGCTCCTGATCCAAGCAATATTTTCACATTTTTTGGATTATTTGATTATCAAACTCCAGATTTTCTACATTTAGGAGCTTGGCCTATAATAATGTCTATTACAATGTTTTTTCAACAAATGCTTAACCCTAAACCAGCAGACCCTACTCAAGCTATTTTTATGAAATTTTTACCTCTAATTTTCCTTTTTATGTTTAATAATTTCCCAGCTGGATTACTTATATATTGGTCTTGGAGTAATGTACTGTCTATAATACAACAATTATATATCAATAAGAGATCAAAAAAATCATTGTGATTTCATTCACATACAACATATAATGTTAAATTTTGTTATTAATTTTAATAAATATTGACTGTATATGTATTACTCTCATCGCAGAAGAGCTCATTCTGAAAATGACATTTTACATAAATTTTTTCTAAAAAAAAGTTGTAATGTAGTTGATAAAACAACAAATCCAATTATAGAATTCAAAGAATCTTCTTATGAAAATAAAGTAAACCCTTCTTATATAAATAAAATTATTCAAAAATTAATGGAAATATGGAATACCATATCTGGTATAAATTCATCAATATATGAATATAGTTTTGGAAAAAACCAGAAATCAGATCTACATCTATCTTCAAATAACATTATATCAGAAAAAGATGATTTTTTAGATACATCTTTTGTTCAAAATAGCGATGACAAAAACCATATAGAACATATAGTAAGTTTAGCAGCAATAGTAGAAAATGCAGATTTTGTAATAGATTTTTAGAAATAACTATTGTAAATGATGAATTCTTTATATTAATCCTGTACAGAATAACTATAAAGAAAATTTATAAAAAATTTGAGCTACACAATATAATCAGAGTTAATTTTGATATTGTAAAAAATTTTTAGCAATATATATGCTATTACTTTGATATAAATGAATAATATTTTACAAAGCTATTTGTGAAGTATTAAAAAAAATGTAATAGAAAAATCTTAAATATTCGCTAACTCCAATTTAAATCTATATAAAATATATTTTGATTCCGTACAAAAATTTGCTAAAAAAATCAAAATTTAATAATTTTTAGATTACTAAATAAAATAATTTATAATTTTTACCAAAAAAAATATTTTTCAGTTTTGTAATTAAATTTACTCAAATAAAAATATTTACAATTCAATACTTTAGAGATTAGGTAGAAATGTTGTTTATGTTTAGAAAATTTTTAGCATAGGTATATGCTATTGCTATAGCATCTGTATGATCAGATTTTATAAAGCTTTTTGGTAAGTCATTAATAAGAAATTTTAAAAAATATGCTATTTGATCTTTACTAGCATGACCATTTCCAACTATTGTTTTTTTAATATAATTTGGAGAATATTCAATAAGATTTATTCCCAAATCATGTCCAGCTAATGTCATAACTACAGCCCTTGCATAAGATAATTTCATGGAAGTTAAGGCATTCACATTAATAAAGCTTTTTTCCATAGCAATATGCTTGATATTATGATTTCGCAAAATATTTTCTAAAAATTTATAAATTTTAGAAAGTTTATGAGATAGAGGAATATTTTGTTTATAAGATATAACACCTCCATCAATATATCTATGTAAATCAGTATCAAATTCAATAATAGACCATCCAGAATGGTTGATGGAAGGATCAATACCTAATATTTTCATAAAATATTATAATAAATCGACGTAAAATATTAAGTTTATCTAAAAATCTTTTATTTCTCAATCTTACTAGAAGATGTTTCTCTTTTAAACATTTCTGATAAAATAGGTATAATAATTAGCGTAAAGATTGTGCCTATCAACATCCCTCCAACTATTACAAAGCCGATAGAGTTTCTAGAAGCAGATCCAGATCCGGAAGCTAAAGTCAAAGGAATGGACCCTACTATGGTTGCAATACTAGTCATAAGTATTGGACGTAATCTAAGTTTAGCTGAATTTATAATAGAGTTTCTTAGTGATTGACCAGAAGATTGTAACTGATTACTAAATTCTATTAACATAATAGCATTTTTTGTAACCAAACCAATAAGAGCAATAAGACCAATATTACTATACATATTGAGACTATCCTTAAAAATATATAAAGCTAATACACCTCCTGTTACAGAAAACGGAACTGAACAAAGTATTATAAAAGGATCGACAAAACTCTCAAACTGAGCAGCTAAAATCAAATATATAAATATTATAGCTAAAAAAAACGTAAATAATATATCAGAACTGCTATTTTGCATATTTTTAATATCTCCACCATAAGTAATTTTGGTATTTTCATGCTCCAAAGAAGAAAAATCAGCTTTGTCGCCCTCAATATCAACATTAGTTTTATTATTAGAGCTCAAAATATCATTAGTAATCTTATTGATCTTCTCAGCTGCTTTACCAATACTATATTTACTATTTAAATCAGAAGAAATATGTACAGATCTTAAGTTATTAAAATGAGTATATCGAGCAGATGTACCATGTTCTATCATATCTACAAAATTAGTAATAGGAAGCATTTGCCCATATTTATTCTTAACCAAAATTGATTCCAAATCACTAAAACTACTACGCCTATTTATATCATATCTCAATATTACATCATAAATTTCAGAATTCATAATAAAGTCTCCTATCTCATTTTGCTCAATACTATACCTAATAGTTTGAGCAAGGTCAGCAAGGGAAACATCAAATTTATACATTTTATCTTTATTTACTATAAAATCTACAGTTGGTCTTGTATATTCAAAATCACGATTAACGTTATAAAAAAAATCAGACTCTTCCATTTTTAATATTATTGCTTGACTAACTCTTTCTAAATATTCATAAGAATTATTAGATTGTAGGTAAAAAGAAATTTGTTGAGATGATCCAGCAGAAACCATGGAACTAGGATTAGACGAAAATATATTAGCTTTTGCTATTTTAGAAAATTTTTTATTAAGATGATTTTTGATTTGATCTTGAGATTTATCCCTTTTTTTCCAATCTGTTAATTCTATAAAACCAAGAGCTGTATTACTGCCTTCATAACCAGAAATTTTTAAAAATTTTTTTATATAATTATTTAGTTTAGAATCCTCTCTCACCTCTTTGTAAGAATCTAAAACAATTTCATCCATCTCACTAAGCGTCATACCCTCAGGACCAGTATAAAAAACTTGTATCATACCTTGGTCTTCCTCTGGCATAAAAGCTTTTTCTAGATTGCTCATAACAATAAACAGCAATAATATTGACAAAAATGCTGATAAAAAAACCCATTTTTTATTATCTAAAATCTTTTTAAGAAAAGAAAGATATTTTTCTTCTAACATAAAAAAATACATGTTGAATTTTTTTGTTACAAAATTATTTTGATTTTCACTTTTAAACATTAATTTGCTTGATAACATAGGAGTTAAAGTTAGTGCAACAAAACCAGATACTAAAACTGTAAATGCTAAAGTCCAAGCAAACTCTATAAGTAACTTTCCAACCATACCTCCTATAAAACCCACAGGCAAAAAAACAGAACATAAAGTCAAAGTCATAGAAATAACTGCAAATGTAATTTCTTTAGAAGAATCTAAAGCAGCTGTGAATTTGTTTTTCTTTAAATCAAAATAATGTCTAAAAGCATTTTCTAAAACAACTATAGCGTCATCTACAACTAAACCTATAGCTATAATCATGGAAAGCAAAGTAAAAATATTAAGAGAAAATCCTAAAACATACATTAAAGCGACAGTAGTAATAAGGGAAATTGGAATAGCTAATAAAGGAATAATAGTAATTCTTATAGAACCTAAAAACAAATATATAACAGCTGATACAAGTAATGTGGCTTCTATAATTGTCTTCATTATCTCTTTTAAAGAATCTTTAACAGGTACAGATCTATCATATGCTATATCAATTTGCACTCCATCAGGTAAAGAGGATCTGATCTTGTTTAAGGATTTTTGTATATCTTTAGATAAAGCCAATATATTAGAGTCTGATTGCATGACGAGACCTAGAGCCATAGATTTTTCTCCATTATATCTAAGTATTACATTTTCTTCTAAAGCATCATAACTAACATTTGCAACATCTGAAAGTTTAATGATTGTTCCATCATTATATTTTTTGACTAATATATTTTCAAAAGAGGCAATATCAAATAAAGTATTATTTAAACGCAAACTATAATTTTTTACATTAGATTTTAAAATGCCAAGTGGAAAATCTTTATTTTGAGATCTAACCGCTGCTTCTAGATCTAAAGGAGAAAGATTATACTGAAACATTTTGCTTGGAATAGGCTCTATATTCATAGTTTTGTAATATGAACCCATAATCTGAGTTTCTCCTACAGAAGACAGTTTATCAAAAGCAGTAGATATTTGCTGATCTGCTATGTCTGTTAGATCTGAAAGTGAATGTTTACTAGATTTTAATGTCATCCAAATACTAGGAAAGCTATTAATGTCCATTTTGGAAACTATAGGTTCATCCATGTCTTTAGGAAATAAATAAACAATCTCTGAAATTTTAGCCCTTACATCATTTAAAGAGTTTTCCATATCAGCACTCAATAAAAAAGTAATTATCACATTACTAACACCAGATGCACTGATAGACTTGATGGTATCTAAATTATTAATTGTTTTAAGAGCATCTTCTATTCTTTGAGTAATTTGCTGTTCCATATAAGAGCCATCCGCTCCAGGATATCTTGAAACAACAGTTATAACCGGAGGGTTTATATCTGGCAAATCTCTAATTTGTATTTTAAAAAAGCATATCATACCCAATATGACAATCACTAAATTAATTACCGTACTAAAAACAGGCCTTTTTATACATATTTGAGAAATATTCATATACAAATTAAAAATTTTTTACTTTTTTTGAACTTCAACCAAAGAGTGCTTTTGCACCTTATTAACCCCATCCAAAATAATCACATCATCTTCTTTTAACTTATCATTTGCTAAAAATTCAATTATTCCCTGATTGTCATTCGGAGTTTTAGTTTTTAGATAAATTTTTTCTAAAGATTGATCTTCTAAAATTTTATATACATAATGACCTTCAGAATCCCTTAAAACAGATTTTTCAGGTACTGCAAGAGCATCATGCTGATCATATATTATTTCTAAGTCTAAATAGCTGTTATGAATTAATTTAGCTTTTTTTGTTGTTTTAACTTTTAATTGTATAACACCTTTTTCAGACAAATAATCTGAAACTGAAATAATTTCTGCACTATGTTTTACATTATTTAGATCGTAAAACGTAATAGAAGTTTGGTTTGTAATTTTTTGATACAATTTTTCACTCACATCTATGAAAATAATTTTTTCAGATTCATCAAAATTTTTTGTTAAACTAAAAAGAAATTCCCCCTTTTTTACATGATCTTTTAAATGCAATTTTATTGCCCCTATCTTCCCATCAAATGGAGCTATAATAAAGTTATTTTTGTAAGATTTAGACGCTACTTCCATTTCATATTTAGCCTTCTCATAACTTACTTTAGAATGATCTAAAGACTCTTCACTTATAATATTTTTTTGAAATAAAATTTGATCTCTCCTATAGCTTTTTTCAGCTGCAAAGATAGAAGAATAAGCTAAATCTAATTTTTGCTTATAAAGAGATGAATCAATTCCTAAAATAAAATCATTTGTTTTTACTTTCAATTCTGATAAATCTTTTAAATAATCTACTTCACCATCACTTTGAGCATAATAGTCAATACTATTCAAATATCTACATAGTCCAATCACATGGATAGTTTTAGAAAAATTTTTATATGATATTGTATGAGCTGTAACAATTACCTTAGGTAAAGCAGTTTTTTTAACATTTTCATCTGCTATAGCAAGAGAAAAATTTAAAAAAAAGCAAATAAGAAAAATCTTTTTCATAGATAATTTTTTATATTAACAATGAGTCAAAAATGACTATATTATGTAGGTGATAATAACTAAATCTATTCAAACAATCAAATAACTGTTTTAAATATTTAGTAATTTGTTTACAACAAATTACTTATGTATAATTAAAAAATTTTTCATTAAATATAAAAGGTTTTAAAAAAATATTTTGTCTAAAATAAATTTTAACAAGCTGAACAATAATATAAATTATATATCTTGTCATGATAAAAAATATCTTTCTGTTTCTATTTTTTTCTTACTCAAAATAAATCACTCACATAACAGTAAAGAGCAATCCGGAATAGCTCATTTCGTAGAACATATGCTTTTTAAAGGAACAAAAACTAAAAATTATAAAGAACTAGCACAAGCAATAGATGATTTGGGAGGAGACTTTAATGCATATACGACAAAAGAGCATATTGGTATATATACAACTATCATGAAGAATAATTTACATAAAGCTTTAGAAATTATATTAGATATAACAAATAACTCATCTTTTATAGAAAAAGAAATTAATAAAGAAAAATCTATTATTTTACAAGAAATCGATAATTATTACGATAATGCAGAAGAACATGTTTTCGATAATTTTTTCTCTGCTGCATATGGAAATCACTATTTAGGACAAAATTTACTTGGTAGTAAAAATTTTATTTCAGAAATAAACCAAGAATCTCTTCTAAAATATTTTAAAACAAATTTTAATCCTCAAAATAGTTATATATGCGTAGTAGGAGATTTTGAATCTATAGAAATAAAGTCACAAATAGAGAATTTCTTCCTGAACAAAGTACAAATGCCTAATTTAACAGAAAATAATACCCCTATTATTCCTCAATTTCAGCATAATAAGGTTATTTATCAGGTAAGGGATTTGGTTCAATCCTATTTTGTAATAGGCTTTAACTCTTATGATTATAAAGATATAAGAAAAAATTACATATTACAAATTTTAAACATAATATTAGGAGGGGGTTTTTCATCTAGATTATTTCAAAAATTCAGAGAAGAACTTGCTATCGTTTATCAAATTGGTAGTTCCATTACATCATACGAAAACGCAGGCACATTCAAAATACATGGAGCATGCAATATTCAAGATCTAAACTTTTTACTATCCTATCTTTATGAAGAAATTAATAAAATTTTAGATTTTTTAAAAAATTCTGAAATAGAAAGAGCTAAAAATTGTATCAAAACAAATATAGTATTTTCATATGAAACTACAGCATCCATAGCAAACATAATAACATATGATTATGTGCTGTTTAACAAATATTATCAACTTAAAGAAGTGTTTGATATAATAGAATCAATTACAAAACAAGAAATTCTTGATTTAGCAAATATCATATTTCGTACAATTCCTTCATATTCTATCTTAGCAAATAAAAAAATTGACTTAAAACTATATCAGTTACAGTAAGTATAATAAAATAAATTAGGCACAGTAGACCAAAAATATTTAATAAATCTAAAAAATATCTGCACAAAAGCTTACACAACTCTACTTATTTAGGTGCAGATAAAGCAAGCAATAAAAATATTATTATATTTATATATTTCTATTATACTAATAACATAAAATATTATGTAAAATAATGCCAATATATGAAATGATTAAGATTCAGAGTAAGAATAACTCTATATCAGAAAAACATATTTGATCAATGGATTGGTTACGCCATAATTGTTACGCTAAATTTATATGAAAAACATGTCCTCTCCTTACAAAATCTTTTACCGCTGCAAATACTGTCCCGACACTAAAAAATCCGATAATTAGAATTATTTTAAGCATTTTTTTCCATCTCTAAAATCTCATGTGATACTCTCAATCCCCTGAAGGGGATGAGCATCTAGAAGCAAGTCTGAGCTCAATTACCCCTTCATCAAGATAGGACATCTAAGTCCTATGAGTCTATGTATATATTGTTCTACTGTAGCTGGGATTTCTCCTTTTGTATATTATACAAAGGCTTTTGCAAAACAACTGACTACATTTACTAACTAGTTCTATACTCTGGTTGGCCTGTATCTAGGCATCTACTACTTCCTCTCCATTGCTAGTTCAGTCGTAGATACGTTGGTACTTGAGAGAGGACTATTTCTTTTCCAAAATTTGTTTTGTTCTTCTCCTCTAGAGTTGTTGTAGATATCTGTTTTTAGTTGGGAAGCTACCAGATAGGTTTTTTTGCACATAGTTATTCGCTATTATAAGCTCTATTCCAGGAGAGCATCTCCTGTAAATAACTGATATAGAGCTGTTAGAGCTATTGCTATATAGTGAGAAAATCTCTCTTTTATGTCTACATCTGCTCCATCTGGACACGTATCTCTCTCTACCGCTAATTGAATTGATGCCTCCTTGACTTTTTTATTCAGATGGGAAAATATTTTTTCCTTTCCAGATTTAAATATTAGATTTAAGTTTTTTGCTTTTTTTCTAAGAGTCAAACCCTTGTCTCTAAATTTTCTATTATAAATAGATTTTACTAATAACATTATTTTTTTTATTTTTTTTTGCGTTATATGTTGATTTTTGATATGCGTTTCTTCCATTGTTTCTACTTATGATTTCTATTCTTGAAAACTCTATTGCCATATTTATCATAATTGTCTTTTGTACCTTGTTTTCTTTCTTCTTATAACTTCTTTTTTTGTTCAATCGACTCTAGAAATTTATCCTAACAATTTTTAATTACTTTTTTTTATTAAGAGTATTGACAAAAAAATTTAATTTTAGTAGATTTTAATATTTTTTAATTGAAAAATATTTGATTTATCTTAGCAATTTTTAATTACTTTTTTTTATTAAGAGTATTGACAAAAAAATTTAATTTTAGTAGATTTTTAATATCTTTTAATTGAAAAATATTTGATTTATCCTAACAATTTTTAATTGCTTTTTTTTTATTAAGAGTATTGACAAAAAAAATTTAATTTTAGTAGATTTTAATATCTTTTAATTAAAAAATATTTGAATTTTGCTGTTTGTTTATAATTTTTAATTTTTATAGGAATAATTATGGGAGCGTCTGGATCAATAGTAAAAAATGTAATATGCTTTCCTTTTAGAGTGTTAGCGACTCCTGCTGTAGCTGTCTATGATTTATGTAAAGGAGATAGTAATTGGAGTGGAGTCAAGGAGGTATGGGGAGTAAGCTCAGAACAAAGACAAAGAGATATTAGTACTGATTATAGCTCTTCAGCAGCTTCATCTTCAACGCAATCTCAAAAACAAGAAAAGGAAAAATCTGCCTTAGAAGCAGAACAAAGAATAAATGAAAAGAAAGAAAAAGAAAAACTAGAAGCTGATAGATTAGCAAAAATAGAAGCTGATAGATTGGCAAAAATAGAAGCTGATAGATTAGCAAAAATAGAAGCTGATAGATTGGCAAAAATAGAAGCTGATAGATTGGCAAAAATAGAAGCTGATAGATTGGCAAAAATAGAAGCTGATAGATTGGCAAAAATAGAAGCTGATAGATTGGCAAAAATAGAAGCTGATAGATTAGCAAAAATAGAAGCTGATAGATTAGCAAAAATAGAAGCTGATAGATTAGCAAAAATAGAAGCTGATAGATTGGCAAAAATAGAAGCTGATAGAAAAACAAAAATAATAGAGGAAACACGTAATTTAATTCGTATAAAGGAAGAAGAAAAAGATGCATTAGAGGCAAAAATATCTGAAAAATTACTTAAAAAGCAAGTGATACAAAACACTGTAAAAAAAAGTAATTATTTAGGAAACGAATCTAAAAATGATTTTTTTAAAAACCTAAATTTATTTTCTGATCAAAATATGGATGAAGAGGAAAAATTAAGTTTAGATTTGAATGAACAAAATGTGAGTTCAGATTTGTCTACTACAGATAATATCAGTAACAACAATGATTTTTCTAATTCTTCTGATGATGAGATATTAAGTAATGATGAAGAGAGTATAGAAACCGCAAGTTTAGTAAAATATGCTTTTATATATTCTGAACATATTAATTTTATATCAAGCACTAAAAAATATGATTTAGAAAAAAAAGAAGATTTGCAAGAGATATTTGTAGAAAAATTATCGCATATTTTTCGAGATCAGAATAATAATCATTTGAAGAATCATGTGATTTGGTTAAAGGATATTTTTGATAGAGATGTTACTGTATTAGTTCAAAAAGAAGAAAATGAATTTCATTTAGAATTTATAGAAAATTTTACAGAATCCAAGAATTTATATGATGATATAAAAATTAGACTTTTATCCTTCAAGAATAAAAACATCAAGACTATTAATGTATTTTGGGGCATAAATAATACAAAACATGAAAACACTGATTTTAAAAAATTGTTTGGAGCTATTAAAAGAAATTTTGAAAAATCAATTAAAAAGTCATCTGAGGAAGGATTTTCATGGTCTTCTCGAGAATTATCAGATGAGTCAAAGAAATTAGAGGAGGAATATCTTCAAGAAATTTATCAAATAATATCCAAAGGGAAGGATATAAATCAAGAAATCAAGGAATATTTATCATATTATGGAGAGGGAAGTTTGAGTTTGGTTAGTAAAACCTCTCACTTAGAAAATTTGATTTTGAGTAAAGATCCAGGATTAAAAAATTTACTTATAAAATATGTAAATAATTATTATGATGCTACATATTTAAGTGATCTTTTGATAGAAAATCTAGTGGATTATTTACCGCAAGTAAAAGAAAATTCATATGTTATAAAGAATATTTTAAAAATATTTAGAAAATTTTTTACTTATGAATTATCTGAAGTAAGAGAAATTAATTATGAGAAATTTTTTAAATCTTTATCAGAAATATTTTCTTCAGAACAAAAGAATTTAAACTTAACAAAAGAATATATAGTTCTTATAGAAAATATTTTGGAGAGATATATTAAGGAATATCAAGAGGGTTTAGTTTCAAAATTTGACAAAGAATATATAGATGAAAATTTGTCTATATTAGCTAAAAAAATTCTGTTTACTCTCTCAAAAACAAGTCCTGAATATATAAAAATAGTAAGTATTATAAAAGAATTTGACAAACCTATCCCAATTCAATCCTCAAGTGAGATTTCATTAGAAGATATTATAAATTATTTTCCTAACGAAGAAGAACATAAAAAAATAAGTAATCAATATAGTGCAGAGAATTCTTTATATTACATGAATAAAATTCTTTCTATTCTTGCGTTTCAATTAAAAAATTCGGAGGAAAGTAATATTGATTCTCATTTTAAAGCAAATATTAGAAATTTTGTTAAAAAATTGGAAATTATTTTACCAGAATTAGGGCTAAATCAAAAAATTTTTCAAATTTTAACATCATTAAATAAATTTGAGATTGATTTGGATCATATATCAAAAAATATCATTTTTTCTTTAGAAGAAAAAATTCTTCCAAATGTAGAATTTGTAGAATTTGTATTAGCTTATTTAGTTAACACTTCTAGTGATTATGATATAGCAAGATCTATAGAACATCTTCTTGATAAGAAGATCAAAACTAAAAAAGAAGATAATATTTATATATTTGCTAATTTATTATCAATCAAAACAAAATTTATAGAAAAGCTTGATCAACTGAAGTTGAATAATATGATCTCAGAGATCTCAAAAGAAATAGGTTTATCAAGCTCAGCTAATGATTTAGAGGCAAGATTTAAGATACTTACTTATTTTAGTGATAAATTAGAGGTAAGCGATCAATTACTAAAATTTGCCGCGCTTTTAGTAAAAGAGTTTAGGTTTGTAGAAAAATTTGTTAAGAATCTTTCAGTAGAAAATCAAAAAAAAATAGAAGATTTTCAAGATAACATTCATACTAAGTTAGTAAATTTTTCTCAAGGAGAATCAAATTTAGAATTTTTGCGAAATTATTTAGATCAAAAATCAAAAGATATAGGAATTAAATTTATTGAAGATATTATTTCTCAAAATAAAAAGATAATAGAAACTAACCAAGAAATTCTTACAGAAACTTTTTGTAAGGATTTAATAAATTCTTCTGTATCAGATTACAGTTTTTTAATACAAAACCAGATAAATTTAGTTAAATTATCAGGTATTTTAACTAAGGATGAGTTACTACAAGAATATAAAAAAATAAATTCTTCAAAAGAAGATACGGAAGATTTATTTAAAATTTTTGATGAGGCTTTTAACTTGCTTTATGGAGATAAAAAAAATTCGGGAGCATTTTATTCATTTTCAAAAATTTTGACCAATCAAAAAAAAACAATAGATTTGTGGAATAATGAAGATGTTAAAACATGGTCGAAAAAAATGAAAAAAGTTTTTGGGTCTAGTACTAATTTTGTTCAAAAGAAAGAATATTTTATAGAGAGCTTAGCGGTGATTATACAGGCTTGTTACCAGTTATATGGCTATTATCCAAGAAATTCCCAATTATTAGCAATAATGAATTGTTTTATCAAAGATTTATCAGAAGATAAACATGATTCTTCTATAATGTTAGAGATTAAAACGGGTGAGGGTAAAACTCTTACAACAGCAATAAATGCAATTATACATGTATTACAGGGTTCTAATGTAGATATATTGACAAGTAACGATGAATTAGCTGTAAGAGATGCTGCAAAAGCAAAACAAATTTATAGTTTATTTGATATAACAGTATCTGCAAATCTATCATCTATAGATGATAGATATACAAAAGATATTGTATATGGTGAGGTAGCTTCTTTTGTTGGAGATGTATTACATCAAGAGCATTTTTTAATAAAAACTAGAGATGAGAGAGAACATTTAGTATTGTTAGTAGATGAATCAGATTCAATTTGTTTAGATAATGTAAGTTCCTTAATAAGATTTAGTAATGCTGTTCCTACAATAGAATTTTTTGTTCCTCTTTTAATGAAAGTATCACAAGCATTTGATATTATAAATAAGAACATGTTTCAAGCTCTCAATCAACATGATATAGACGAAGGAGAGAAAAATCTTTTTATGCAAAAAGCTTACGAACAATTATTAGAGATTACAGTTGAAGAAGTAGAAATGGCTTTAAGTAATTATCAAGATATGTTGCCCATTCATCTAAGAGAATGGGGAAATAATAAGAAATATGATTTTGCTGAAGCTTTAATACAATCGTATCAAATGCAACAAAAAGTAGAATATATAATCTCAAAAACAAAGGATAGTTCAGGTGTTAAAAAAGAAAAAATTGTACCCATAGACTTATATAATACTGGTATTATTCAGCATAATACGCAATTAACAGATATACAACAATTTTTAGAGATTAAAGAAAAATTAGAAGTAACGGCTCCTTCTTTTATAACTGTTTTTATGTCGTATTTATCATTTTTGCAAAGATATGAAGGAAATATATACGGGATGAGCGGAACTTTAGGCAGTGAAAATACTAGAAATATATATAAACATTTATATAAGATGGAATCTTATAATATTCCAAGATTTAGTACTTCCTTATTTGAAATTAAGCCTCCTGTTATTGCTCCAGATGAGGAGTCTTGGAAAAACTATATAATTAAAAGGGCAGTAGAAGTATCTGATTTACAAAATAGAGTTGCTTTAGTAATAGTAAAATCAATAAAAGATGTAGAAACACTACAGCAAGGTCTAATATTAGCTCGCAATTCCACTTCTAGTTCATATGAAATAATAACCTATTCTCAAGGAGAAATTACAGAAGAAGCTTTACAAAACTTAGGAGCTCACAAAATAATACTAGCAACAAATTTAGCTGGAAGAGGAACAGATATAACAACAACAAAAGAAGTAGAATTAAATGGAGGTGTGCATGTTATATTGGGGTATTTTAGTTTCAACTTGCGAGTTGAAGAACAAGCTTTGGGTAGAACAGCAAGAGCTGGAAACAAAGGAAGTGGAGAAATTGTAATAAATGAGTCAACTTTAAATATAGAAGAAAATTTTTCAGATAAAGAAAAGCTTTACAATTATTTACTAGAGGTAAGAAAGAATCAAGAATTATATGATCTTGAGACAAAATTTTGGCAAGTAGGGATTTCCGAACTACAGGATTCGTTATTTGTATATTTTAATAAAAATATTTTTCATGGAACGATAAAATTACCAGGAGAGAACATTATTAGAAATTTTTTGAATAAAGATAAAAAAAATAAAGTCAATATAGAGTTAATGCAGGATCAAATAAGGGAATTTTTTGGTAAATGGTTGGATGGCAAAGATTTTCAAAGAATTTTAGAGGAAAGTTTAAGAATATCTAAAAAAATATATTCAGAGAACCTTAAATTTGTAGATCAAGATATAAAGATAAAAATTCAAAATTTGAATATTAATAAATCTATGCCTAAATATGATTTTGAGCATTTAGAATTAAATCAGGAAACTATAAAAATTTTTCAAAAAGTTCTAGGTATATTTACTAAAATTTTAACAGAGGAATTAAAATCTGATTTTGATAAGAAAGAAGCTGTATTTTCTAACCCTTCATTATTAACTGGAATGGCTTTAAATAGCTTTTCAGAATCTAAGAGTGAAGAATTGTTTAAGAAAGCATCAGAGTTAGATTCTGCGCATTGCGCTCCAGCTCAATATAATTTTGCAAGATTTAAGATTAATAAAAACGCAGAAAATCACAAAAGAAATGAAAGCAATTTACATGAAGAGTTACAATCGTTATTGAGCAATTCTAATGCAAAATTACAAGATATAAATCAAGTGTTTTTCAAAGGGGCTATGACAATGCAGTTTGCAAATGATTCTAATATTTACAAACAAATTTCTCAATTTTATAAAGCGTTTGAAGCAATAATATCTCACACATCAAGTAAGATACAAGAAATAAAAGATTTGAAGCAAACACCATCAAAAATACTTGCATTGTCATTATCTAAAAGTTCTATTGAAGACTTTTTGTCGCAAAAGGGTATAGACAAGCAGATTATAGACACAATCAAAAGATTAGGATTTCCAGAAATACTCGAGATAAGAACAATAGACGCGGAGGTGGATTGGGAATCTGCAATTAAATTAATAGCCATAGGAGCAATTAAAATAGGAATAGGATGTTTACTTACATCTATACCAGCTTTTTACTCTGTAGGTAAGGATTTTATAATGGGAGGAATGAAAACAATTTATGAGGGAATAAAAATTGTTTTTGTTGAAGCTGGTCAAGAGGCGTTTGATTTTGAAAAATTTTTTCAAGGAGAAGCAAAAGAATTACTTTTCAATCTGATATCATTTGGAATGAGCAAGATGAAGGAGATATGGGATGGTGTTAAAGCGGGAAAAGATTTAATTACTTCTGCAAAAAACGTAGGGTCTAATTTAGTGAAAGAAATAAATCAGGGATTAGCTAAGGATTTTACAAAAAATATAAGTAGTAAATTAGCTCAAGACTTAGCAAAAGATATAGTTTTTGTAAGTAGTACTAAGTTGCTCAGTTTTGCAGTGAGCGAAGGTTTGAGTGGAAGCTCTATAGCAGACGAGACAATTTCTTCATTAATGAAAAGAGTTAGTGGAAAGTTAAGTAATCTTAAGAAAGAAATATCTGATATAGCAAAAAATTATACCCTTGCGGGCAAAGATTTTTTAGGTGATGTATTAAATGATGTCTCCAAAGCAATAGAAAAAATCACAGACAAAGACGGATATATAATTGATACTTCAAGAGTTATAAATGATATAGAGTCTAATTTTTTTTCTAAGGGTACTACAAAATTTTTAGCTTCAGCAACAACAAATTTAGCAACATCACTATCAACTTCTGGATATGATATAGATATAGAAAATATTTTAGAAAAAATAATAAAAGAAAAGCATAAGAATTTAGATAATTTAAAAACTATAGTAAAGAAATTATTAAAAAACAAGCTCAAACACTTAGGATTAGAAGATTGTGAAGAATTAATAAATATTTTAGAGAAACAAGGATTATTCGAGCAGGGTTCATTTAAATATGAGACGAGTCAAAATATAGATTTGGGAAAATATAATAAACATAAGAAATATATAGAAGAAGTACTAAAAATAGTAAATCAAATTAATGAAGCAGAATTTAAAGATAATGTAGAGAAACAATGTGAATTACTAGAAGAAAACGTTAAGAAGATAGTAGAGGGAAGATTCAAAAGTTATATAAATAATGGAGTTAGTAAGTGGAGTAATAAGGCTTTACATAATTTAGATAATATTGCTCAAACAGGGAAAGATCTTAAAGAGTTAGTGAAGAATTTAGAAGAAGAAATAAACAACTCAGACAACGCTATAAAAAAAGGAAAAGAAGAAGGGATAAACATCAAAGATGCAGAAATTAATCTAGGAGAGTTGAATAAAGCACACGCAGAAGCAAAAGCTGTTTTAAATTCTAAAAAACCAATTGTAAATAAATTGCTAGATAAGTCTGCAGTTTTGGATAAAAAATCCAACATCATCAACAAACTGAATGTTTCTAGTCAAGAAAGATTAAAGATTACTCAACAATTAGAAGAAAAGAGGATATATGATGAAAAAATAAAAAGTGAAAATTTAGAAAACACATTAAATAATACAAATTTAATAGAAGTAAAAGATAATAACGAAGGAAAAAACATCGTAAAACAGAATTCCCAGAACCCCAATTCTAAGAGTCAATCAAGTATAGATTTGCCTACATCTACAAAAACCCCTTTCAAAATATCTGATTTGTTATTTTCAATAATATATGCAAACGAACAAGATACTAATTATTCTAAAGATACAAAGAAAGAATTAAAAAATTGCAAAATAGAAGATAATATTTTAAGTACAATGTTAGAGGAGGCTAAGCAAAATAGAGACTTTAAAATATTACAAGTAACAAATAATTTTTCAGAATTTTTACCAAATTTGCTATCTCAAATAGGTCCTCATGGAATATCGACGAAACATCATGGCAAAATAGGAATTAACGAGATACCTAAAGACCTAAATAAAATTATACAAAAGTACATCCCGCAAATTATCGATAAAGACGGAAAAATATTAGACTATAGATTTTTTAATCTCAAAAATTATAAATTAGAACTAGCGCAAGATATCATCAACTTCAAGAATATAGATCAGACTAAATTAACAGAGTGGCAAAAAAGTGCTATAAAGGAAGCAATTCAAAAATGTAATAAAACATTCGAGAGCGTCCAAAAGTATATGTTCAAATTGGGAGCAAATGAAATTACTCCCGGTATATTAGCGGAGGCTGTGTCAGAAAGAAATGATCGAATAAGCAAAATAATATCTGTTGAAAGGTTTGATGTAAAAAATGCACCCAATACTACAATAATTCCTACGCTTAGGGTTTTACAAGACACACTACAAACAGGGGATTTAGATTGTTCAAATGGAAACGTAAAATGTATAATTTCTCCTGGAAATAATCCTGCTTTTGTAGGGCAAAACTTAAAGGATATAGTAAATAACATTTATAGTTTTCAATTGATTATATCTAGAAATTTTAGGGCTGATAATTCTGAATTCAAAGGATATGTAAAAGAACAAGACACACTTACAGGACATATGTTTCTAGTATATGTTGGTAAAAATGGTTTTGAGATATTTTCTCATAATCCAGAAAAAGGAAGTATTGTTTGGGGAAAAAAAGATCAAATTGCTGCTACAAGAGAGCATGATATGATGAAAATTGCTGAATATTTAGGAAAAGAGGGAGAATATTCTATAGTAGCTATACCACTTACTAAAGCTCAAACAGAAAAATCAGAAAATTTTTTTCACTATGATATAGNATCAAATGGGATATTGCTTGTTCTACAAAGATTGTCCTACACAAGTAATTTTACATCTTAAAAGATTAGGAAACGATACTAATCTACCAAATACCGGTAAAGATAAAATAAATTTGGCTGATAGAAAATATATGCTACAATATATGCTACAAAAATATCTAAACTCAAATCCGAAAATAACAAACACTCAAAAGTCTGTTACATCAAAATTGGATACAATAGATGCATCTGTGCAAAATGATCATTCAGAAGACACAGATAAAAGAAATTTGGCTGATAGAAAATATTGGGCACAAAAGTAT
Organism: Rickettsia sp.; assembly: GCA_015657545.1. Taxonomy (GTDB): domain Bacteria; phylum Pseudomonadota; class Alphaproteobacteria; order Rickettsiales; family Rickettsiaceae; genus JADHZC01. The sequence goes on along the minus strand of JADHZC010000001.1, from coordinate 69,231 downwards.
TTTCCATTCTTAAAGCAGAACATAAAAAACACTCCAGAGTCTGATACATCAACATTGGATACAATAGAGCCTTTTGCACCTGTGCCAAATTATCATTTAGAAGATACGGATATTCTTGGAAATGGAGGTCAAGAATGAAATTGTCCAAAAAAAGTATGGTTTCATCAATATTGGTGCATCTACAAAAAAAGACATAGTGCTGTATAATATATAAATAAAAGTGCATCTACAAAAAAAGACATAGTGCTGTATAATATATAAATAAAACTGGCCTTGTTAAATATATTATGATGATCTTGTTGTTTTACTATAATAGAAATTCTTTTATCCCTATTTTCTAATGCTCTGTTACCTCTCTGGGCATAAAAATTTTGTCCTTTTTCTGAAATTTTAATTTCAAGAGACGTGAAAATTTTTTTTGATTGCCAAAACTTCGTAAATTCATACATGTAATCTGGATTTTTAGGAATACAATTCATAGCTTCCAAAGCATTAATAATTTGATTTCTTTGAGCTTGATTTTTTGCGTTTTTAAGCTTTTTTATAAATTTTGAAGGTCTTTCTAATATTTTGATTAAATTATTTAATACTTTAGGATTCTTTAATACATAATCTTCTAATAGTAAATTATGTGATTTACAACTGTAATAATTATTGCATAAATGATTTGATATTCCACCATTTGCATACAAGAACATAACTGGTTCAAGGTAATTGATCTTATGTTGCATTTCTTTAGGCATTTTGTAATATACATCAAAAGTTCTTGTTTTATCTAATGGAGACCAAATGTGAAATGGTTCAATATCTTCAGCAAAACTAAGCCATTCTTCTTTTGAAATTGGCTCTAAATCTGGATGATTCTGTATAGCCCAATCTACTCCCTCTTTCTTGTAATAGGGAATTCCTAACAATACTCTTACGTGATATTGAAAATTTCTTTCTTGATCCATTAAATTGTCATTTTTAAATACAAAATGTAAAAATATATATGTAGCTATTACAAAAAATAAATATATTCCCAGTATAATTTTTATTGATTTATAAAAATATTTTAAAAAAATCTTCATATTATTTATATCTTTTTAAGTTTTTTGGGTGGAAGAACTATCTCTATTACAAAATTTTCCTTTATGAAAAATACTCCAAAAATCCATTTGTTTTATTACGGCATAAAAATAGTTCTGGGATATTTCATTAGGAATTTTTATTATAGTAAATATTTTTTTTTCTCTTAATAATAAGAAATCTATAAAATTAAAATTAAGGTAAAATAATTTATGAGCTATTTTTATAGCTTTAATTTCTTCTTTAGAAAGAGAATTATCTATTTTTTTTTATAAATTTAGATGGTTGTTCTAATATTTTTTTTAAATTAAAAATTAATTTTGAAGAATCCTCTACTGAGTAATTTGTAAGTATTAATTTACGAGCTTTGCATTGATAATAATTAGGACAGATATAATCTACAATGGAATTTTTATCTTGTGTAGATTGTTTCATTATAGATTCGGAGTTTATTTTGAAAGCTTTCACATAAGGAATTTTTTCTTTGTTTATACCCTCATAGTTTAAATGATTCTCTGAATTTAATGCAGATTCTTTTATTTTTTCTAAATTTTTTTTATTTAGGAAACTCAACCATTCCTCTTCAGATATTGGTTTTAGATCTGGATGAGAATCAATCCAAAATTTTGGACCAATTCTAGAATGTGGCACATTCAGTAAAGCATTAACGTAATGTTCGAAAATGATAGCGTCTTCTTGTGATATCTTGTATCTTTGTAGATGCATTACAAAATAAAAAACAACTAAAGTAGTAACTATAAATATAAACCACTTTACTTTATACAAGAGCTTAAGTTTTTTTAAAATTGATGAAATTGCAATATATTTTTGTTTATCATAAGTATATTTTTTAAAATATGTTTTTTTGTGTGTTCTTAAATATTATAAACTAAAAATATATTGAATAAATATCTAAAAATTTAGATAACACTCCATATAAGGACCTCTCGAAAATTATCGATAAAGACGGAAAAATATTAGACTATGGATTTTTTAATCTCAAAGATTATAAATTAGAATTACCAGAAATTATCAAAATCAAAGATAAGTTAAACTCGAATCCTACTTCTGATATAAGTATATTATCTCTACAAGAAAAACATCTATCTTATTATGATAAAGAATTGAAAAAAAGAACAAGAATTAAAGTATTTGTCGAACCAAAGTAAAGATCCTAATTTTGTATTGCAATACGGAGACAATACGGAAACAATTTTGATATAGCAGATCATATTAAAACACTTATATTTTCTCCGTTGTCTATATAAGTTTTTCGGATATCTAGTTGATACATGAGATTTATTCCTAAACGTACTATGAAGCTAGGCTTAAAAATTAATTTTTGATTTAATCCTTTGTTTGTAATAAATTCAAGCATTTTTATTTCCTCTACAAACAAAAAACACGAAACTCTTTTGACCTTATTATTCATAATATTAATTCATTATTTTTATGCTTTTATTTTCTTTAAAAATGTTTTAAACATCAGAATCAAAAGAAAATTTTGAACAAAAAAAAACATCTGAAGAGGATATAAAGGCTCAATATGAGCAAAATAAAAAAAATGTTAAAGACCCTAAAAAATGGTTAACAAAATGATAATAAGAAAAATCATATTAATTTTTTATGTATTTATAATTTCGAATAATATATTTGCTAATATTCCAGAGGAAAAAATGAAACAACTAAGAAATGACCCTGTAATAACAACAATATTGAATAATAACGTTCAAAAAATAAGAGAATTAGTCAAAAAATGGAGAATGTGCTAATTTTACTCTTTGGCGAGCGGTAATGCTATCAAAGTTCGGGAATACCACTATAGTAAAAATGTTATTAGAAGAATTTAAAGCAGATCCAAATTTTAGACATTCCCAAGTAGTCAAGAGGTACTTTTAATGAATCCTCATCAATTTTTAAAAGATTCAAAAGATTATTTGTCTCAATTTAAAACAACGGATAATTTACAATTATTTCCAAACGAAAACGCTATTCCAAAAAGGCTGGATAAAAGTGACTTTGATAAAAACATAAAAGAGAAATTTTATAAAGCAAATCAACAAGCAAAAGAAAATTTTGAACAAAAAGAAACATTTGAAGAGATAGATATCAATGCTCAACATGAGCAAAATAAAAAAGACGCTAAAGATCCTAAAAAATGGTTAACAAAATAGTAATAAGAAAAATCATCTTAATTTTTTATGTATTTATAATTTCGAATAATATATTTGCTAATATCCCAGAGGAAAAAATGAAAAAACTAAGAAATGATCCTGTAGTTCATGCGTTGTTAAATGATAATACAGCAAAAATGAGAGAATTGGTACAAAATGGAGAAGATATTGGTAGTGCCTTTTTTCGAGCCGCTTTCCATGATGATATAGGAAATATAGAAATAGCGGAAATGCTTCTCAGAGAATTTAAAGCAAATCCAAATTTTATACATCCTTTATATAATGATATACCTATCATGCATGTAAAAAGTATTGCTATGTTAAATTTATTGCTTTATTATGAAGCAGAGATTAATTCTCAAATTATAAAGGGAGAAACAGCTTTAATACAAATGATAACAGCTTGGCCTAGGCCTGAAATAGTTTTTTATACTATGATAAAAGCAGGAGCTGATATTAATATTAAAGATAAAGAAGGTAAATCTGCCTTAGATTATGCAATAGAAAAAAGAAGTTATGTAAATACTTCTACAGACGAAGGAAAATATTTAGAAATTCTATATAAAGATATAATAACTATTCTTATAAAAGCAGGAGCAAAATAATGAAAATACAAAAAATATTATTTATATTTTTTTTATTGTTTTGTATAAATTTTAATTTATTACAAAATACAATTGCTATTTCTGCAGAATTGAGAATAAATTTAACTGATGAATTTTTGGAATGGGTAGCGCAACAAAGAAATATGAGCATTGAAGAAATTTGTAAAGATTATAATTTTAATCCAGACAGAATGAATAGAGATATGCAAAAATTTTTACAGCAATATAAACGCTAAGTTCCCAAAAATCTTATTTTGGCTGCTGAAGAGATTTTATTTCTTCTAAAGAAAGTCCTGTTACCCTAGAAATAAGATTTAAGTCCACTTTTTCAGAAAGCATATTCTTTGCAATTTCATGTTGCTCTTCTTGTCTACCTCTTTGCATACCCCGTTGTATGCCTTGTTGTATACCTTCTTTTCTAAAAGATTGTGCTATTGTTTCCATAATTTCTTCATCTCGTTTTTTGATTTCTATTACTAAATTTTCTTTCTTCTTTACTAGTAATTTCGCCATTGCATAATTCATTATCTCTCTGAATATAGCTTTTTTTGCCGCATCAAAAATAAATTTCCTGTCTTCATTATAACAAATAACAGTGACTTTGACCCTTGATGTAGCAGCTGCATTATAGAGGTATATTTGTGACCTTTGTTTTTTTTAATATACACACAAAAATCTTTAAAATAAAGGCTTTTAAAGGCAAAAAATTTCCCCTAAAAATATACTTTAACAGTAATTTTAACAATATTTGTAACAAGAACAGTTTTTATGTTGATAACTTTTACTCAGCTTAAAATCAAGTCAAAAAAATGATCAAAAATTTTTTCTCCTCAAAAGTTAGCTCTGATGAGAATTTCAATTTTTGTATTGTAGGAGTTCCAGGATCTGGCAAATTTGTGTTCATGCAAGAACTGATGATTTCATAGAGGAGGCGAGCAGAATTGCTAAAAAATATAAAATATGTGAATTGCTCACTATTTACTAGATTCAGGCAATAATAGGAATTGTCCAATACCTAAAACATGAACATTATGGTCAAGATTTTTTGCTAGAATTTTTTCTAAATCCTTAGTTGCATCAAATTGTTCTTCATCTGCTAAGTCAAAAACATCATAATGAGATGGTATTGTTAAAGGCATTAAAAGATCTTTATGTAGTTGAAAAAATTTTTCAGGAGAAATGTGAGAATATTCCATAATTTCTTTAGGTTTATATGCTCCCATAGGAATAATAGCAAGCTTAAGATTTTTATAATCTGAAAAAATACTACCATCTCCATATCCAGAATCCCCTAAAAACAAAATATTGCCTGAAGAAGTTTCTATTTCTAAAGATGACCAAAGAGCTTTGTTATGATCAAAAAGACCCCTTGAAGACCAGTGCTGAGCAGGTTTTAAATTAAAAGAAACAGAATCACTAATTCTAACCTTATCATACCAATCATAACTTTCACATTCGATGTTTTTATTATAAGAACGAATTATAGTATCATTCCCTAAAGGAGTTATGATTCTAGGTTTAAATTTATTCCATAATCTATCTAAAGTTTTCAAATCCATATGATCATAATGGTTATGACTTACCCAAACCACATCTATAAAAGGAAGATCTTCAAATTTAATGCCTGGCTGACTGTATCTTTTAGGGCCAACAAAGCTAAATGGACTAGCCCTATCAGACCAAACAGGATCCATTAAAATATTAAGACCCTCTGTTTGAATCAAAAAACTATTATGCCCTATATTACTGACTCTAAGATTAGATGATAAAATCTTTTTGGGTGGAATATCAAAATTTTGATTATCTATATTTTTCCAAGGTTTATGTTGCCTTTTTAAATACCACAACATCACCTGATAAAATTTCTTTCTTTTATCCGAAGTATTAAAATTGTTAAAAAATTTCCCATTTTTAAAATGGTCCGTTTCTGGCCCAGAATAATAAAAATTTGTATTTCTAATATAGGAAATTACTATTGAAACAACAAAAATTATTAATACAAAAAATAATAAAAACCACATTTTGTTACTCATACTACAACTATTTTTGAAAGTGAAAAATTAAATCAGTAGGTTAACCATTTCCAAAAATTCTTTAATTTTATCTTACCACCATACTTAAATCTTGTTCCAGAAGCAATAAATTTTACCATATTAGTAACATGTATTGTTGAAGCATGATCTAAATTATTAGATATTGGAATATCTAATAAAAAGTTCATAACTCTTACTGGTTTAGAAAAATATTCTATTGCAAGCTGTCTTGTTCTATTAATATTAGAACATCCTCCACAAAGAGAAACTGTATCTACATTTAGTTGTTCTTCTATTCCTAGTTTATAATATAAAGAGGAAAGCTGTTGTAATATATGATCTAATTCACTATTAATTATCTCTGATAATTCTAGAGAATTTAAAATAATATCTTGCCTATGCAGATCAAAATCTTCACGATCAATCTTAATTATATCGTCTTTAGGCAAATTATCTAATATTGCATTCCCGTATAAAATTTTTATTTTCTCTGCAGAATTCATACTCAGTAAGAATTTAGAAGCTATTTTTTTCGTAATATTTTCTCCTCCTAGCATTACATAGCTAGTATATACAGGACTCTCGCCATGAAAAATAGTGAAACTACTATATTTACAACCTATATCTAGAATCAATGAATTACTTTTTTGATATTTTAATTTCATATTTTTTCCAAGTACATAAGAAGAAAGTATAAATTCTTTTATTTCTACATTTACTCTTGCAAAACAATTTACAATATTCCTAAGTAATATTTTATTAGATGTTATAAAATGTATTTTACATTCTATCTTTTGAGCAATAAGACCTAAAGGATTTTCAACTACATAACTTTCATCCAATAAAAATTCTATAGGAAAATAATGCAAAACATCTTTGTCTGAACAAGAAATTTTGCTTAAAGCTTCTTCATATATTTTATCTAAAATATTTTGATCTATTATTTTATTATCAATAGATTTTTTGACTGATACATAATAAGACTTTACTAATTGTGGAGAAATTACTAATGTTACTTCTTTAACAGTTTTCTTATAATCTTTTTCCAAATTATAAATAATATAAGACAAGTTATGAGAAGCCCTTTCCATATTAGTAACGCACCCTCCATTAAAACCCTCAGGGGAATAGACATTACAATGTACTAAATCAATTTCTGTTTCAGAAATAATATTAGCACAAATAACAGCAATTTTACTATCTCCAATATCAAAAACAATTGTACCTTTGTCGTTTTTATACATTCTATAAGAAGATCCATGGTGGGCTTGAGAAGAATTGAACTTCTGACCTCACGCTTATCAGACGTGTGCTCTAACCAACTGAGCTACAAACCCAAATATCAAATTATTTATCTAAAAAAAGATTTCTAAAGAAATTCCAAACCAAGATATAGGTCAATTATATAAAAAAGCCTTCCTCTGTCAATCATATGATTATTTTGTACATCAAAACTTCACAAATTTCCTTTGTCATCTTTTATTCATTATATATTGCTCTATTTTAAAATTATTATCTTTTGATAAAATTTTATGATAAAAATGTAAATTTTCTATTACTCTCATTACATAATTTCTAGTTTCATTAAAAGGTATAGACTCTATCCAATCTATAATTTTTTCTAATGATTTTAATTTTCTTGGATCATTATATTTTGTTATCCATTTTTTAACATTATGAGGACCAGCATTGTAGGATGCTATTCCAAGTATATAAGATCCTTTAAACTCTTTAATTCTAGAATTAATATAATGGCTCCCTATCACCATATTATATATAGGGTCTTTTTTTAATTTATTCAAATCAAATTTAATTTTAAGTTCTTTGCATACCTCTTTCCCAGTAGGTTCTATAACTTGCATTAATCCATAAGCATTACTTACACTTATAGCAAATTTATTAAAATTAGATTCCTGCCTTATAATACTATAAACCAAAGCCTTTTCTGCAGAAAATTTAACACCATTATAAGGAGTAGGAAATAAAAGTTTCTCTTCTATTATGCCCTTTGATAAAGCAGCTCTTCCTAACAAAGCTTTTAAATAAGTATTTTCATCTTTATTATCAGTGTCTATCAATGCAAATAAAGAATAAAACTCCTCTTGAGTGCGCAAATTAGGAATAATCCCTATAACAAAATCTTCTAACATCTTATTATGACCTAAAGATTTTTTACCGTAATTTTGAATCAGAATTATTGCTTTTTTTACCTCTTGTAGTGGAATATTTTTATTTAGTTGAAAATTCTTATATTCAACTTTTTGAGCCATTATATTTTCTGAACCCTTCAAACCAAGTTTTTTAGCTGATATTTGACCATAAAAATTAAGACTATATTTAGAAGAATGTAAAAAATTTTCTTTAGCTTGAGAATCTAAATTTAAAGCTTCATAAACTCTTCCTATCCAATAATAAGATTTTGCTTTGCTAGTATAAGAACTGACAATTTGATGAAATTTTGAAAAATGTTTCAAAGATAATTGAGGTTTTTTAAGAAAATTTAAAGCAATCCATCCTGCTAAAAATTCATTTTCACTAGAAGCTAATTTCGTTTGCATAAAGTTATTAGATGCTATCTTATAAGCTTCTAAATACTCTTTTCGAAACAAAAACTCTCTTATAAAAAAATTTTGAAGCTTAGAAAATTCATCAATTTTTCTAAGATCCTTACTAGCAATCCTAAGAGCCATTATAATTTCATCTGAGTCTAACAATTTTGTCTTATGAAATTTTAAATAATGATATATTAAACTAGGGAGAGCATATTCTTCTTTTATATGATAAAAAAGATTTTTAACAATCTTATGACTTCCTAATATCTTTTCCACTAAAAAGATATTGGCTAGATATTCTTTAGGAAGAAATTTTTTATATTTTTTAGCGGATATTACATCTCCTTGCCAAAGATAATCATCTATCTTTTTTATATAATCTTGCTGAGAAATTTTAATATTAATAGAAGAGAATTTTTTTGTATCAATATCATATTTGAGCCAATATGATTTTATCAATTTTTCTAAACGTAAAATATCATTCTTATCTTTGGCATTTTTTTTAAGAATTTTGATATGCAATAAAGAGGCTTTCTTTGTTTGAGGAGAATATTTATTTAACCATTTAACCACTTTATTTTTATCATTTTTTTCAGTAATAAATTTTTCTGCATTACTAATCATCAAATATTTATTAGGCCAAAACTTATTAGAATCTATAAATTTAGTGATTTTTCCAAAATTTAATTTTTTTGAATCTGATTCTACTATCTGTTGCCATAATAATATCTTGTTCAAAATTTCTATGTCCAATCTTTTAGCAATTTTATCAGAATTTTTATAATCTCCTTTTGATAAAAAATTAAAAAATTTTACAATCTGATTATCTTGACTTTTTTTACTGAAAGAATCAAGATAAGATCTTTTATCCTTTTCTAAAAGAATTTTAAACTCTTGGTAGGAATTTTCTATGGCAAAAACATCTTTTTTTACAATATAATTAGAAAGAGATAAAAGTAAAAGTAAAAAAAAAAATCTAATACCCAAATATTGCAATTGCAAAACTAACAAACCTTCAGATAACAAGATCATAAATCTATTTCAGATTCATACAATACCTATCATTATAAACCAATTATAATTTTTATACTAGTTCTAAACAATAAAATCTCATTAAGAATGATTGAATTTTTTTTCCTTGAGACTATAATATAAGCATTTTTCTCCATGATTTAAAATTTTTTACTATATGAAAAGAGCTGTAATTTTCCCAGGACAAGGGTCTCAACATGTTGGTATGTGTAAAGACTTATACGATAATTTCCAAATAGTACGAGATATGTTTGAAAAGATGGATTCTATCATGGGATATAAGTTAAGCAAAATTATATTAGAAGGTCCAACAAATGATCTTACTTTAACTAAAAATGCTCAGCCAGCAATAATGACAGTATCAATGTCATTGCTCAGAGTGTTTTCTAACATATTAGGAATATCAGATATATCAACTTTTTTTCAATATACAGCTGGACATTCTTTAGGAGAATACACTGCCTTATGCGCTTCTGGAGCAATAAATTTTGAGGATAGTTTAGAACTATTAAAAATAAGAGGCAATGCGATGCATGATGCCTCTTCTAAAAGTGAAACATCAATGGCAGCTTGCATTGGAATTAGCGCAGAAAAATTAACTTCTATCATTGAGGAAAATGCAAATGGGTCTATCTGTGAAATAGCTAACGATAATTCTAAATCGCAGGTAGTTATCAGTGGTGAAAAATATTTTGTAGAAGAAATAACAGAAAAAGTTAAAAAATTAGGATTTAGAGCTATTTTATTAAACGTAAGTGGAGCATTTCATTCTAGATTCATGATACCAGCACAAAATGTAATGGAATCTGCGCTTAATAAGATAACATTTAAAAGTCCCACTATACCGATTTTACTGAATACAACAGCAAAAATTTGTAATAAACCTTCAAAAATCAAGAACAATCTAGTTGATCAGATTGTTTCGACAGTTCGATGGAGAGAAATTATGGAAGAATTTGATTCTTTAAAAGTAGAAGAAATAATAGAAATTGGACCTAGTAAAGTACTATCAAATTTGTTCAAAAATACCGATGGTAAAATTAAACTTTTTAGCATTTCATCTTTATCTCAAATTAAAAAGTTTATCTCTACTATTGCTTAGCATCTTCTCCATACTAATTGCTACATAATATGGATTCTCTGATGTCGAATATCTTCACCTGCACTAAAATACATGGATTCCTTGTTTATCAAGAGAGAATTTTCTACAAAACATTATGTTTTTTTTTGTGCTGATCTATTACTCGATTCACTTCATAAGCCCACATAACTAAATTCAGCTACTATTAGTATTTCTCACTGAATTTACGCTAGCATTTTCCTTGTATCCATATTTTATACATACAAAATTTTTGCATTGCTTCCTGGATTCTCCTATTCTACTATTACAGATTTGTTAATATTTGCTATCTTTAAATTAACTCATATGATATTTTTTGAGATGCATATTTAGGGTTCACCAACATAATTTCTCCTTTCTATACAAGGTGATTTATATTTTAACTATCTTCTAAATTCATACCCCCTGATCTAAGACGGATTTACTTAATCTTGATTTTTCTTTTACATTTCTTCATGGATCTTCCTATTCTACTATTGTAGATTTACTCATACTTACTATCTTTAAATCTTCGATAAATATTACGTAGTTCTTACTGATTTCATCATTAATTTTATGTTAATGATCTCTTCTTATGTTTAACATTTACGCATATATCCTCTGTACTTTCGTATTTTGTTTTTTCCTATTATTTGCAAATCTTTTCTTTTTTCTTTTTCGATAAATTTTTTTGTATCTTAGCTAATAACTTTTGATACCTCTTAAAGCTATGATTAGAATTTATATTTAAATGATAGGATGATTTTTTTTCTTTACTTTTGATTTTTTTGATCTATTGCCAAATTGTAATTTATTGATAATTTCAATATTAATGAAAAATAAGAAGCTACACTATTCAAGCATAGCTTCTTCATAAAATTTTAAATTATTTTTCTACATTTTGATTCTGTTTACTTTTTTCTTGAGATGATTTTAATCTTGGAGTTTGAGAATGTTGATTTTTTTTATTACTGCTAAAAAGACTTCTTAATTTTTGCATTATTAATCCTCTTGTTGTATTAAAACTCTCCTTCAATCTGTTTTTATCTTGTATAGGATCTATATTCTCTGAAGCTTGCATTCTTTTCTTTATATTTGTTCTACCTTCTGTGAAGTCAGCTTTTATATCCTTATTATATTTTGATACATGATATTTTGTATCAGTTCTAACTTTTTTTGCAGTTGTAGAAACCTCTGAAAAAACTCCTGCTGTTTTTCTTACAGCCCATTGACCAGCATAATACGCTGCAACAAAAGGTGCTGCTATTACTGCACCTACCATTGCTGGTAATGTTAATGCTGTAAATGCAGTAGTTTTAGCATAAGGACTTATATTTTTAACAAGATTTTTGATATCTTGTGCAAAATTTTCATAAGCTCGATTAGCATTTCTTTTAGCATTAGGAGTGATTAATTTTTGAAATACAACTTCAGATTGCATTGGTTGTTTGATAGTTTTAGACAAATTTCCATCATATTGAAGTGCATTATGAGCTTTTTCTACCAATAGTTTTTTTTCATCTTTAGACATATCATGATCAAATGAAAATTTAATATCCTTTACAATACCATTCTCATTATACGTAAAAAGTTTTTCTATTATTTCTTTTTTATAATTTTTTGCTGCATCATTAATAGCATTATCAGTTTTATCTTGATTTATTAATGAATCAGCTAAAGATAAAGCAGGAATCCTAGAGACAGTTTCACCAAATTGTTCCTCTGTAAAAAATATACGTTTATTATCTGATTTAAGAGCATTATTAGCAAAAGCTTTATTGATAACATTTGTTAATTCTGAAGTAAATTCTTGATCTATTCTACCAAATATTCTTGCATTTTGCTGCAATTGTTTGCTGTCTCCAAATTTTGTTTCAATTTCTTCACAATAGTCTGAAACAAAATTCCTCATCTGTTTTCTATCTTGTTGAGAAAAATCATGTTTATCTAATAAGCTATTCAATTGATCTTCTAAATTAAATTTTTGTAATTCTTTATTTTCAAGAGCTGTAGTTGCAATCATCTGAGACATATTTTTTTGTGCATTAACACTCATATTTTTAAATGCACGAATACTTTTACTATTGGAATCTGATTCTTTAAATGATTCAAAAATTTGAACAGTTGCTAATTTTGTAAATTTTTCTTGATCAAAATTTTCGTTAATTTGTTGCACATCATTTGTTACAGAACTTGATACCTGTTGCTTGTTATTATCAAAACTCTCTACGTCAGTTTGCACATCATTTGTTACAGAACTTGATACTTGTTGCTCATTATTATCAAAACTCTCTATATCAGCTTGCACATCATTGGTTACAGAATTCAATACCTGTTGCTTATTATTATCAAAATTCTCTGTATTAGTTTGCACATCATTGATTACAGAACTTGATACCTGTTGCTTATTATTATCAAAACTCTCTATATCAGTTTGCACATCATTGGTTACTGAACTTGATACTTGTTGCTTATTATTATCAAAATTCTCTGTATTAGTTTGCACATCATTGGTTACAGAATTCAATACCTGTTGCTTATTACCATCAAAACTCTCTGTATCAGTTTTTAATGTTGAGAAACTATCAAAATTGGTTGATTGTTGTTTTTTTGTAGAAAAATCATATTCTCTTAATCTTGGATTGTGTTCTTCAGATATATGACTATTAGTAGTTGAAGCATTGCTTTGTGTTTCAAAAGTATTTTCATTTAAAAATTTAGATATTTCTTTTTCTTGATCTGAATTTACAATATCAGTTAAATTTTCGTTTTCTTTATTTTTATCAAAAGATTCAAGAGCAATTTTAGCTAATAATTTAAAAATTTCTAAAGAAATCGGCTGATTCACTATAGAGTCAATTTTAATATCTTTAGAAGATTCCAAAGATATTGGCTGACTAACTATAGAATCAGTTTTAATATCTTTAGAAGACTCCAAAGATACTGGCTGACTAACTATAGAATCAGTTTTAATATCTTTAGAAGATTCCAAAGATATTGGCTGACTAACTATAGAATCAGTTTTAATATCTTTAGAAGACTCCAAAGATACTGGCTGACTAACTATAGAATCAGTTTTAATGTTTTTTGAAAATAATGGATCTATCTTCCTATTTGATTGATTTACCAGAATATCAATATCTTCATCTTGAAAAAATGATGGATTTATTTTATGATAAATAGGGCTTGCTTGTAACATTCCTATAAGTTTATGATTTTGAGTTAATTCCTTTATGAACTCTTCTTCAACATTAATATCATTATTTTGAGATATTTTAGAATATGATTCTATTATACGTTTAGCTAATCTCTTTTGTACTGACTTATTTAGAGTTGATACAAATTTTATATTATCATTCTCTATATTATCTGGGTTATTGATGTGTTGTAAAATCAATTGCTCTAACCTAGAATTTTCTTTTTCATTGGGTGAAGCCATAATATTTATTACCGTTTTTTAAATTCAAAAATTTTTTTTTGTATTAGTATTAATTTATCAAGTTTTAATTAATCAATAAAATATAATTTATTAAAAAATTAAGATTAATATCAAATGCCAATCAAGATGTGTTAAAATTATTACAGTTAACTAATACGAATGTGAATTTTATAAAATTAAAAAAATCTAGTATAATTAAATACTCAGTAATCTATCTTCAATAAATACAGTCCAGTTGCAGGAGCTGTAGGACCAGTTTTACTTTTGTCTTGAGAAGATATTATATTGGGAATTTTATTAAAAGAGCATTTGTTTTTTCCGACCATTATAAGGCTACCTACAATTTTTCTCACCATTCTTTGCAGAAAAGACTCAGCTATTATATATATGTTTATATTTGTGATGTCTTGAACGATAATTTTTACTTCATCTATTGTTCTGATAGGAGATTTAGCTTGGCATCCACTTGCTCTAAATGCATTAAAATTATGAGTTCCTATAAAAAATTGCGCAGCTTTTTGCATATTTTGTATAGATAAAGGAGTTTTAATCCAGTATTTGAAATCTTTATCTAAAATACTCATTGTATCCCTATTTAATATTTTATAGAGATAATGTCTTTTTTTTGCTGAAAATCTAGCATGAAATTGCTCTGAAATTTTTACACATTCAATAATAACAATGCTGCAAAATCTTAAAAAATAATTAAGAGAAGCTTTTAATTTATAACATTCTAATTCTTTTGAGATAGAAAAATGAGCTACTTGTGCATAAGCATGCACACCAGCATCTGTCCTACCAGCTCCTACAACCTCAACTCTCTCTTTGGTCAATATATATATGGCATCCTCAATTTTTTCTTGCACAGAAGGAGCAGATTTTTGTTTTTGCCACCCAGATAAATTACTTCCTAAATATTCTATAGTGATTTTATACTTCACAAATTATAACTAACAATTTGAAATATCATTTCTGAAAAAACATTGTAAATGCTAATATTACTGCTAAAAATTGGAATAATATTCTAAAAAACATTATTTTCACAGTAAAAGACTTACTAGGATTTTGTTTAAATAACATAAAACCTATACCCCAAAATAGACTTAAAGAAGCGGATATTATTAGAATGAACAAAATTATTTTGAGCATTATGCTTTTAGTTTATAGATTTAATAGAAATTTTGATTTTGCTAACAGATATATCAAACTCTTCCTGTTCTCCTGGTGTTAAATCCAATGTCAATATTTTTTCTACTCCATTTTTTCCTAAGATCATTGGTACACCCACAAACGCATCATGTACTCCATATTCTCCTTCAAGTAAAACAGAACATGATAAGATCTTTCTTTTATCAAAAATATAATTTTCTATCATTTCAAATATAGATGCCGCTGGTGCATAATAAGCAGATCCATTACCAAGTAAAGTTACTATTTCTCCTCCTCCATATTTTGTTCTCTCTATGATTTGATCTAATTTTTGAGAATTACTGAAACCCATTTTAATCATCTCTAACACTGGTATACCAGCAATCATTGTATATCTCTTTAATGGTACCATGAAATCTCCATGTCCTCCTAAAATAAAAGCTTCAATATTTGCTATTGATACATTAAACTCTTGAGAGAGAAAATATTTATATCTAGAAACATCAAGTACTCCTGCCATTCCAATAACCTTATTTTTAGGCAATTTACTATATTTATACATAGCATAAACCATTGCATCTACAGGATTTGTAACAACGATAACTAGAGCTTCAGGAGAATATTTATGAATATTTTCTGCAATAGACCTTATTATTTTTAAATTTGTTTCAAAAAGATCATCTCTACTCATGCCAGGTTTTCTTGGTACTCCTGCTGTAACAACTATTACATCCGAATCTTTTATTATAGAAACATCTGTAGATGATGATATATTCATATCATTTCTAAAAATTGCATTAGATTGAGATATATCAAGAGATTTTCCTTCAGTTATACTCCCATTTATATCATAAATTGCCAATTTTGTTGCGATATTTTTGAGGGAAATTATATAAGCAAGACTAGCACCTATATTACCGCTACCTACCAAAGAAATTTTAGTCATAATTACTCAAGAATCAAATTAATTAAAATTATGATATTCGCTGATCAATACCAACAATGTAATCATATCATCTCAAATTTTTAGTTAAATGCAATAATCGAACTAAAAAATTTAATAATCTATCTCCTAACATAGACTCTTATCGATTATAATTAATAGAATTTATTATATCTTCATGACTTAAATCTTATTTAATAGACAAATATTTATTGATCAATTTTATATTGAAGGGATAGTAAACAAATTTGAGTTTTTTATCATATTTTTATAAAATATCTAGTAATTGCATATGAATTTTTAGTTCAAGAAATCTAAAAAAATCAATAGTAATTTAATTTTTAAAAAATTTTCTTACTCTCACGATCATGATCAATGATACAAAACTACAAAATGTTACTAACAATATGTAATATGCTATCAACTTGAGACTATCAAATTTATAATATATCAAAGATGCTATATAAGGAGTAATCCCTCCAAATATAGTAGCCGCAATATTATAGGCTATCGCTATAGATGTAGTTCTTACATGGGTTGGATATAGGCTAACATGTACAGCTGGCTCTGCCCCTATAAAAAATGCTGAAAGCAGTGATAATAATAATTGAGAAAAAATAATTTCATATTTTGTACCATTTTCTACAAAATAGATAATAGGAATAATGCAAATAAAAATTGAAATTATATTGAACAAATAGAATTTATAGATACCAATTTTATCATATAAAATACCAGAAATAAGTGTTAAAAATATCATGATAAAATAACTCAGTAATGTGAATAAATTTAATTCACTAGCAGTAAAATAATCATTATTTAGAGATAAATGTGAAATAAAATATACAGTATTTAAGTAAAAAATTACAGATCCAGAGGAGTTAAAGAAGATTGAAAGCAATATTTTGCTCCAATATTTTTTAAAAACTTTTATAAGGAAAAATTTTTCTACTTTTTGATTTTGAGAGATTTTCTGAAATTCAGGAGTCTCTAATGCATAATATTTTATATAAAGACCTACAAAAAAAATAATCAGCCCAAATAAAAATGGAATCCTCCATCCCCATTCCTCAAATGCTTGAATGCCCATAATATATTTTAAGCCAAAAATAACTACTGCTCCTATAAATAAACCGATACAAATACTAGACATAGCTATGCTACCTAAAAATCCAGGAGATTTATTATCATGCTCTATTGAAAAAGAAATAGAATTAGCCACAGTACCCCCTACAGAAAAGCCCTGAACCAAACGGCAAATTATAATTATAATACTAGCTTTTGCTCCTATTTTCTCATAAACAGGTATTACACCTATAATAAATGTAGGTATAGACATTAATACAACACATAAGCTAAGAGCAAATTTTCTTCCCAATCTATCTCCTAACATTCCTAAATATAGGCCCCCAATAGGTCTTGCCAAATATCCTATAGCAAATAACACAAATGCATATATAACAAAATGAGCTGAATCTTCCTCCCAAGGAAAAAATTTCTCTCCTATTAACGGTGCAAGCTGAGCAAATAACGCATAATCATACCATTCAAAACTATTAGACAAAAAACTAAGTATTATTACTTTTATTTTTTTCATATATCGCTAAAGAATAGAATTATCTATTATCATAAAGTCTTTTGTTATCTCAGGAAAATTACTTTTATTAAATATATAAAATTTTGAATTCTTATTCTTGAATAAAACTATTTCAATTATGTCATCAGCTTTTTGTTGAAAAATATTTTTGATATATCCAATTTTTTCTTTATTTATTGAATCTAATATTACAAGATTCAATAAATCTTCTACAAAAAAATTGTCTTCTTCAAGATCTTTCAGGTCTGATTTTTTACAAAATAATTCCTGATTTTTATATAATTCTGCATCATTTCTAGAAGTAATTTTAGATGTTTTACATAAAAAATGATTTTTTCCTAAAGAATGTAATTTACTGAGATCAAAATAATTTCCAAATTTATCTAATAATTGTAGTAAAAAAATATCATTATTTTCTAAAAAAGATTTTATAACAAAATTTCCTCTAATGCCTTTGGGTTTAGAAATTTTTGCTGCCAATAATATATCTTTATGATGCATACATAAGTAAAAAAGGTTATGTTCTTATAATATTTTAGATGAATTTGATTTTTTGATCTTCCCAAGCTAAAATCTCTGTCAGTTTATGATAATTTAACATTTAAATCAAATTAGTGAAAAAAATTAAGATATTGGTCAAATCAATTTTTATATTGTTCATTTCTTACTTAGCATTCTTTTTCTACATATTTTCTATATATAAAAATCAAATAGAAAAAATTTCTGACTCCCCCCAAGATATATCCATTTCATTGAAATTTCAAAAATCCATTATTCCTGTGTTTTGTATCAAAAATATAAATATAGGACAAGAATTTTTATTAAAAGATATCGTTTTTGAATTTAATATGTCTCCTTTTGCATTTTTGAATTCTTCTCAAGTAAAATTTTTCAAAATTTCAGAAATACTTATTAAAGATAACATTGATCAATTTTTCTTAGAACATCAAATTTTTCCTAAAATTTACTATTTTTTTAATAAATTAAATTTTTTACAAAATGTTCCAATCCATGTCACAAACATAGAAAAGATCTCTAATTCATCAGACATAAATAATAAAAAACTAAATATTATACAAGATTTACAAATCATCAAGAACAAAAATGAGACTTTATCCTTTATCTCTTTACAAAAAGATTTTTATTTCAAATTGGAGCTATCTAAAAATCCTCAAAACGAAGAAATTACTAGTTATCTAACCTTACAATTAGAAGAAAATTTGATACAAATTAAAGAAAAATTTGATCTTGAAAAATTTCTAGAAGGCCAAGCATATATTAAAACTAATTATGAAGAATTTTTTAAAAAATTATTGTTACCTACAGAGATTAATTTAGCAAAATATTTTGATACCAAAAATAAGATATCAATAAATTTTGATATTAATTTTACAAATGGTGAAATTTTTTTAACAAATATCAAAGGCAAATCTGAAAAATTAGCATTTCAAGGAAAATTTTTTCCGAATAAGGAAAATATTGAGGAAAATTCCTTATCTCTCATTTTTACAGAGATACCATGTATTATTACAGAAAAACCAGATCTTTCAGTATCTAGAAAGAATGACCAAAATAATAATCTACTAAATTGCTTGGCAGCTTACCTTTTTCAACATAAAAGAATTTTTTCAATATCATCTAAATTGCCAGATTTTGAATTAGAAGAAGGAATAATTGTAAATAATGCTATATTTTATAAAAAAATTAAAGATAAAAAATCTCAGATGGAATTTACTGCAGAGTTAAATGGAAAAAATAAAATAAAAATTGATTTTGATAAAGAAAATTCAGAAAATTTTTTTATGAATGGTAATTTATACATTGCAGGGTTAGATATTTTTACTGCTAACAAGTTTTTGCAAAAATTTTTTATCTATTCAAATCCTCTTGAGCTATATCTTAAACTTCCTAATATTGTTAATAATAAAAAAGAAGAACAATTTCTATTAAGTGGAAAATTATCCCTAGATAGAAATATTATAGATATGCAATATTTTCAAATTAATACTCCTCAAAATATAATGAGAGGAAATTTTTTTATTACTGATAACAATAATTTAATAGCAGACACAAAAATTTTCTCTCTTTTGCCCCATCAATCACAAGATGACCTAACACAAAATATTTTATATACATATCTTCCATATATAAACAGAATCAGAAAAACAAAAACAGATTATACTCCTTACAAATTATTTCATCATAATCTAGACATAAATTACCTACAACAAGAGGAAAATAAAATTTTACAAAAAATTAATTTTGATATTCAAATGTCCGAAGAGATATTTTCTATAAAAAATATCTTTTCTACTTTCAATGATAATACTAAATTTGAAAAATCAGAAATGAAGTTCTCTGTTCTTCAAGATATTTTAATGCTAAACTTAAATTTCTCTCAAATTTCTTACCAATCCTTTAATCAGATCCTTACTTATCTTATATCAAATCTTGATTTAAAAGATTTTAATTTTCAATTAGATTGTAAAAAATTTTTGTTACTGGAAAACAATAATATATCAAAAGAAATTTCTCTATTAGGAAAAATCTCAAAAGGGAAAATATTTTTACATAATCTAATTCTTGATAACAATCATCAAATTAATCAGTTACTCTTAGATCAAGAAAAAAATGAAATATCTGGTCACTTGTTTTTTGATAACTACGACCTTTCTAAAAGTAACATTTTACAAAATTTAGAAATAGATCAAAAAATTGTAGGAAATATCGTCTTGAAAGGAAATTTTTTACATAAAATTGATCATAATATGAAGATAACAAATTCCTATTATAATTTAGAATTATTAGCAGAAAAAATTTCAATATTATTGAATCTAGAAAATATATTTAAGCAATATTTTGAACATATAAAAACTAATACAGATTTGGAAAAAACAGTAATTTCTGAATTTGAAGCAAATTTATCTTTAAAAGATTCTATCTTAGAGTTAAGAAATATTTCGTGTAAAATATACAATATGAAAGTTACATCTGAACTTTTATCTATTAATTTAAACCAATCTTCTGTCCAAGGAAAAATTATAATTAGCGACGAATTAATAAAAGATAAAAAATTTAATGTTAGCGGAACTATAAAAGATCCTATCTTATCAATAGAGTCTCTTTAATTATCAAATATTTATGTATTATGAAAAAAATTTTTACCTACAGCAATTATATACTGAACAAAATTTTTTTGCTTAGCGTTATTAGTGGATTTCCTTTAGGGATTATTTATTCTAGCATTTTTGTTTGGTTGCAAGATTATCAGATAGATATAGTTGTCATTACAAGTTTTTTAATAGTAAGGATTCCTTACTCTTTGAAATTTATATGGGGTAATATGATTGAATATCTTTCTAGTAGCTATATAAAAAAAATAGGAGCTAAAAAATCATGGATGTTTTTGTCAATAATATTCATGAGTATTATATTACTTATGCTGAGCTATTCTAATCCTCAAAAAGATTTAAAATTAATTTATTTTTTGAGCTTTTTATTTTCTGTTATTTCTTCTATATATGATACTAGTTTTGAATCCTTTAGATTAGAGTTTATAAAATCTTTTAATATGAACTCATCTAAGATCATTACTAATTCTTCTTTTGGCCATAAAATTGGAATTCTAACTTCTTCCATAACAACTCTTTTGATTGCCGAAAAATTAGGATGGAGTAAAGCATTTTTTATAAATTCTATAGTTTATTTATCTTCTGCACTATATTTAATTAATATTAAGGACAATAAATATAGTTTTTATCCCAATTTTTCTTTGTATTTAAAAAAAATTGCTCTTGCATATCGAGAATTTTCTTCTAGAAATAACTGGAAATTAACCATATTTAGCGTAATTTTACTAAAAATAGGGAAAACTATGCTCTCGTCCACAATTTTGCTATATTATGCCTCTTTGGGTTTTTCTAAAACGAAATTAGCTTTCATGAGCTATTTTTATGATTTTATTGTTTTTTGCTTAGGAGTATTTATTTCATATTTTTTTGTAAAAAAATTAAGATATCAAAAAGCTTTAATTTTATGTTTCACTTTACAATTGATAACTTATCCATTATTTATAATTTTAGGATGGTTTAAATCTTTTTATATACTAGCAATCGTCACCACAGTAGATGGTTTAATAACTGGTATGACTATTAATATTTATACTATATATCTTAATGAATTAGTAAATAAAAAATTTATAGCTATACAATATTCATTTCTAGTTAGCCTATCAAATATGATTAATAATATAGTTGCTCTTACAATTTCAGGTTTAATGATAAAAATTTTGAATTGGGATAGATTTTTCATTTTTATTATGCTCTTATCTATACCAGGTTTAATAATTTTTATTATGTCTCAAAAAAAAAATAAAAAAACTATATCTCATGAAAAAAAAATAATAAAATCAAAACAGTAAATATGATGATATTTTTCACTTTTGCAATAAATTGCCTTTATAAAAGTTAGGTAACTACTTATTATGTTTTACTAAAAATCAGCTAAACTAGCTAATCCGAAAAAAAAAGCTTCTAAAGAAATTTTGCTGTTTTGAGAAAAAATTCTGCTGAGTGAATTAAGATCCTTGTATATTTGATGAAAAATTGACATCTTCCACGCACTAAAGTACATGGATTCCTTGGTTACCAAGGAAGAGAATTTTCACAAATTTTCTCAGGTTTCTGCTGCCGATCAACTACTCTATTAGCTTCACAGACCAGCCCGGCTCATTAGTCCAGCCGTTAGAATATTTTGAGCTGCGTTTATATCCGCATCTTCAGTATATCCACATTTTTTACTAAATATCTAGTATAATTACAAAACATATGTAAAAATATACCATTGATTATTTAAAATGGCAAATAATAACAAATTATGTGTTCATTTAGTTTTTGCCCTAGCTAGTTGTGGAGGAGCGCCTATATATACATTAAAAAAAATATATTCAACAGCAAAATAGACCTCTATAATACAGCTTTACCCCGCTATAAATAACGGGGCTTGCAGCTGCTACATCAAGTAAAATTGAATTTTCAAACTGTAGAAAATCAAACTTCCAACTTTCTATACTTAAATTTACCTTATTTTCTAAAAATAAAAGTAAATTGCTAATTTTTAGTGAAGAAAAAATAATAGCTATCTACAAAAATTTTTGGAAAATCCATATTTTTTGGTAGTATGACTATCTCTCTTCTAAAAAGAATAAAGAGAAATTTTCTTACTTTTTCTAATCTTTTTGAGAATCTTTCTTTTCTCTTTAATAAAATTCTTATCTGTCTTACAAATCTCTTGTTTAATTTTTCTATTCTTCTTATTCAGCTATTTTTGAGAATTTTTATCTAAATTATAACTTAGATCTCCTATTTGGCTTGCTATCTTAACTCCTCTATCTATTCCTACCGTATATTTTTTTAAATATTCTGTAGATTTATTCACTAGCCTTTTAAATCTGAGTACCATTTTCTCTTTTATATCCAAAACTTACATAATAAAATCCCGTTTCTCTTTTTATATGTATAGAATGTAGAATGTTGAAATTTTTATGCGCTTTAAATGATAGATACCCTATGTTATTTTTTTGAAATCCTAAGAAATAATCGTAAATTACCATCTCTACTCCTATTAAAGCTAAAAATTTCTCTTGTTAAATACAGATTGCCGTTACTAGGTCTTTTTTTGAATCTTGGTTTTTCACATTTGCTTTTTATAAAATTTCTATAAATAAAATACCAATTATTTGCTGTACTTTTTTGTATAACAGAGAGACAATCAAATAAAAATGATAAACATAGATTGATCTACAGAAACATATATTTCAATTGGATAATATTTTAGCAAAATTTCCGTAATATTTTTCTTCTGAGCATTTTGCATTTCAGATAAATTTAGCACAAACCATCCATTGATCTAAAATGTCTTTTTGATATTTAGTTGGTCTTGCTCTAAATTTTATTCCTTCCATTTAAAAATTTTTTATATAGTAAAAAATATATATTTATAACAATATAAGCTTTAAATCGCCAAGTCTTTTTATATGAATTACTCCTGGAGAGCTGGAAGAAGTTGTATTTTTAAAAATTATATACATTTAATATTTATAACTAAATATAGACGCAATGCCATAATTAAAGAAATGCTTGTAAGATTAAAAAATGTTCTTACAGAAAAAGCACAACAAATGCAATGTAATTTATTAGAATTTGGAGAGGAAGATGACCATATACATATGAATGATTTTATTAAATTTACACCCTAAGCATGCTTTATCTAACATTGTAAGTAAATTAAAGGGGAAATCTTCTTATATTTTAAAAAAAGAATTTTACAATTTGATAAAAGCAAAACTTTAGGAAAAACATTTTTGGTCTCCTAGCTATTGCATTATATCTACCGAAGGTGTATCTATAGACATAGTAAAAAAATATATAGAAAACCAAAGAACCCCTCCTTCTACAAAACAAATAAATCAGGCAACAAAAATGACTAAAATTGCTTGCTTAACCCGCCCCTAAAGAAGTGGTTTTGCAAAAGCTTTTGATCAATATTATTTAATTTGTAATATAACTATTTTTTCTTAAAATAGAATCTTTTTAAAAAAAATTTTTCTATTGTAAAATATTTATTTTGAAATTTACAATTAGAAATTAAACATGATTTCTGCATATGGAGCCCAAGATTTTTGGGATTTTTCACCGAGAGATTGTTTAAAGGAAACACCAAGATCAAAATTAAATATTTGATCATATTCTATACCAATACTGATAGCTTCTGTTATATCACCCATCTTTGAAGTAAAAATCTTTTCTAACTTTTCCTGAGATTCTTTATCTAAATAAGAATGATTATGTGCATCAGATTTATATAATGGCAAACTCCAGTTCGTAAGGAATCCTCCCTTCAGTTTTAAATGACTTCTTGGTATTGCAATGCTGCCTGCATTTATCTTTACAGTAGGTATAAAATTAAAAGATGTCTGGCTTTTATCAGCATATTCTCTGAAATTATTTTCAATATCTATTTGATCTTTTTTAGAAGCTTCCTGTAAATGAACGAAATTTCCTTGTAACAAGGCTTCAATTGAAGAACTTGTACTGGAATTAAATACCAATCTATAACCAGCTACAAAATTTACCCCTCCTCCAAATTTAGAGAATGTAGAGCTCTTTGCATGAGCTACTGATTGGACATTGTTACCGTTTGTATCTTGGGGTTTAAAGATTTGTTTAAAAGTTAAACTGCCTAGATTTAAGATAACATTAAAAAGAAAACTATTCTTATCTGAATCCGATGGCTTAAAAGCAAAAAAATCAAATCCCCATTTTTCTAATTTGACTCTTTCTCCTCTATCATTATTTTCTAAAAACTTCAATTCTTTATTACTGAAAATGAATGCAGCACCGACAGATATGAACTTGTTCATATCAAGAAAAAAAGCAGGCGAAAGTCCCCAAGTAGCAAGATCATACGAACCTGATTTCAGAATCTGATCAGAATTATTATAACCTCCATTTTCTAGATACATCTTAAATATAATTGATGCAAAATCTAAGTGAGGGATATTTAAAAAATCTGATATTAGCTTAGGTTCTAAAAACAGAGAAGTCATTTCCTGTGTTAAATCTACTGGACGTTTTACATTATTACTATCAGCTTTACCAGCAACCGGCTGATTCATAAATGGATCTATAGTCAATAAACCTGATTCAGCATACGCTATATTCACAAAACAAAAAGATAAGGCAAATAATTTTAGAAAAGAAAATACAAAATATCTATTCAACAGAGCAAAAAAACTAAACATAATCTACAAAAAATTAATTTACATTAAAAATCTATTGATCAACTTATAGTCAGCATATTTAAAATTGTCAATAATAACCTCTTTAAAATTTTAAAATACTCAAAACATATAAATTGTTAACTATTATGTTTTATCCAAAATATTCCAATATCTGTTTTTTTTTGCAACAATTTTTCTATAAATTGTAAATCTATGAGATGATTAAATATCATTCAAGATTTTTTGTTTTGCTTCTAGATCTTCAAATAACCATTACAAAAATTTATGCTTGTATCAATATTTTGCTTAGCTATTATAGCAATACTTGGTATTTAGTTGAAAATTTTCTTCCAAAAAATTCTTTCTAAAATCCTTTCTAAAATTTTTATCTTATATCACTTTATTTCTTCTTGATGCTTGCTATTTAAAAGCAACATTTCATTTTAGCACATACTGAGGAATGTTAATATCTTTCTTATTTGGAATAAAATCTACTGAACATATATGATTATTTTTATCCATAACAGATATTTTCATATTTGTTTCTCCATCGTAAGAATACGATAAAATTTTTTGAAAATTTCGTAATCCTTTTTGGTAAGCTGGACTAGATTTTTCTATACCCATTATTTTTCCATGAACAAAAGTATTTACAACATCAAATCCATAATGTACTGCTTTAGATTTTATGTATTTTAAGTGAAATTTTTGTAAAACTGAATTAGCATGTTGCTCAAATTGTCCTTGACAAATAGCTTTAGTTAAAAAATTGTTATAATCTTTTAACGTAATTTTATAAATAAATTTTGACAATATTTGTGCAATTTCTTGAGAGGATAAAATAATATTCTGATGAGGAGCAAAAATATTCCTTATTAAATCCCCTAATTCAAACTGTTTATTTGAATGCATTGTTATTATATCATGTAATTCGTGAGCTATAATCTCTCCTCTCGTAGAAACTATGTTTCTAAAAATTTCATTATTCCAGTATTTTGAATCTATTTTTTTATTAGAAATCTGATTTAAAGATCCCAAGAGATAGTATTGTTTTAAAAGAGCATTATAATTATTGATATATTCCTCTTCTGTTAAATCAATTTTTAACGCCAAATTATTAGCTAAATATTTGCTAAAACCTTCAAAAAACCATTTGTTTTTATTATCTTCAGATACGTTTTTAACCCAATTTTCTAAAAACATACGCGATATTTGACGGAACAACATTCTAACGAAATCATTCTTGTGAAATGTTGAATTAAATTTCAAAAAAATATTATTTTTACTGTAATGTCCTTCAATAGGATTTACTGAATTTGTTTGCATAATATTATTAATAAAAACCATATTAAGCTTTTCAGAATTCATCTTTGGAAGAAAATACTCCTTAGTGACAGAAAAAATTTTATCAGTCAGTTCTAGTAAATCAAGATTTTCGGGTAATGATCCATTGATACTAATTATTGAATATTGACCTAAATCTTTTTTTAAATTTTTGTCTATTATTACTAAAGCTGAATTTTTGAGATCATAAAATTCTACTTCTTGAGATTTACTAATATTGTTATAAAAAATTCTATTTTTAGGAAAATTATATTTAAACCTTACATTATATTTTGGAAATTTGGGTACAACGAATATTGGTAAACCTTGTACTAACAGAGCATCTTTTGAAAAAAATGGGGTGATAAAATTCCTATTTAAAGAACATGTTCCTGTTTTACATAATAAATCATCATCATGTTGCAATTTGTATGTGCAATGCATTTTTGCACCCGGTGAGTGCTCCAGAATAAAAGAATTTTCATCAAAAGATAAAGAAATTTCTTTCTCATCAACATAACATTTGAGATCTTTTATCCAGTCCTTTGAGTGAATGATTTGTTCAAATTTTCTTGGTAATAAAATTTCTGTACTTCCTGTTTCATGCCCTGTGAAATCTAGACTAATATTTAAGGTAAAAACATTTTTTTCATCAAAAGATAAAGTATAAAGAACATCGTTTTCATGAGCTATTAATATATTATTGAAAATAAAATTGAAGAAAACACCAATAATACTTACGCATATAAATCTCTTAAATAGACAAAAACTTTTTGATATCTGATACAACGTAGCCATTCTGCAGTAAGTAAAATGTAACTTTTTCATAAAAATACTTAAGTGCTTCACAATATACAGATTTATTAAGAAACCCAGTATTTTTGTCATATCTGTGAACATAAGCTCCTCCTTTACATATTTTTTCCCAACAACAACTCCTGCAATCTTGAGGAGAATTGTTCATGTTATATAAATATTCCTTGAAAAATAATTCTTCTGAAAGATATTTTTTCCAACTTATATCTTGAATGTTATATTTAAGAAACAGTTCTGGTACACAACTTCTCAGTTCATCTAAAGGTCCTAAATCTCCATTATTAGATACGCATATTAAAGGCAATGTATTTTTATCTCTTTTTCCATACCCCTCAACCCGAGAAGAACTGCCAAAAAAAAGTTCTAGGATATTTAAACAAAACCTCACAAAAACTTTTTTGTCCTTAGAAAAAGATGAACTCCAAGCTATAAAAACTTCTGACATAAATTCCCCATATCTTTGAATAGGAAAAGTTGGCAAATCCAAATAATTCGCATCCGGTATTAAAAAATCAAAATGTGATTGTTTTAATGTTTCTACAAAATGTTTAAAAACAATCTGTCCATTTAATAATGGATTCACAACCGCTAATATACCTATATTAAAATTATTTTCTCTACATAATTTTATTTTTTTAACTACTTTAGAATAAGTTCCTCGACCTGATTTATCTACCCTAAACTTATCATTAACTTCTTGAGTTCCATCTAAACTAATACCTACTCCTATATTGTATTTCTTAAATATTGTGATCCATTCTTCATCAATTAATATACCATTCGTTTGTATAGTAAAATTCACCTTTCTTAAAGCTATAACAGTAGTTAATTTCTGTTGTATAGATCTACACATTTCTACAAAATCTTTTTTTTTCTGCATTAATGGTTCACCTCCATGAAATCCTATTGTTAAATGAGTAATTTTTAGCTGTTTAATACCCTTTTTTACAAAATCAATAAAGATATCTAAGGTTTTCTTAGAAATATAAGGTTTACGTAATTGAAAACTTTGATCTTTTTTATTAAAAAAATAACAATATGTACAGTTAATGTTACATCTTTCAACTGTTTTTAAAACGATACCTGCTTGCATAAAATGATCCTAAATGTCATTCTTCTAAGATTTCTGTAAGCTCTATGTGTTGACCACTAATAATATTAGTATTTTCCTCTTCTATAAACTCAGGCCAGCAAACATTAGCATGTCCTCCACCTCCCTCTCTTTCAAATTTGCAATGACAAATGTACTTTTCATGGTCTTTAGAAGAATTTTTTGAAAGATGATTTTCTAAATCATATAAAAAATCTAATTTTTCTGTCTTTTCAATTTTAGTAAATTTCTGTATTGTTTCTTCAAAATGTATTAATTTTTTTGACATTGAATATCCTTTCATTAATTAACAATTAAAAGTTCTATAATATGTTTTAATTTTATTAAAAGTTGATCCTTTATATATCATATAATAAGTAAAATAGCAACCATTAATTATAATTATTATTACTAAATATTTCTATTTCTACAGGGTAGTAATGCATATTTTCATAAAACAAAGAGTTTTTTATTAATCTATAAATATATATATAAATCAGAAAATATAGTTACTTTATAGTTGCAATCATAAAATAATTACTTACTTTTTCTAAAGAGGTGAGTAAAAATTTCTGTTTTAATGATTGCAACTAACTTTAAACTTTTTATTACTCAGAATTTCATTATTTCAAAAACTATAAGCAAAAAATTTAAAAAATATAATTAAAATTAGTTGATGATTAGGCGTAAATTAATAAATTTTTTAATAACCCTAAAAATCACTAAAAAAACAGAACCAATTTATAGAAATCATTTTATCTTTTATCTTAAGAAACTAAATCTAAAAATTTTTTGAAATTATATCTATTTTTTAAAGAAACTTAAACAAATTACTCCCTAAAGCATTCAGAGTATTTAACATTTTAGAATCTTCTAAAGTACTAGAGAATAATCTTAACTAAATTGAGATAATGATAAATAATTTCACATATATTTAGTTATATTTAGTTATTCTGTTAGACTCTTTCAAATTTCCTCTTGATCTGCTTTAAAAACTCTCTCGCCTAAAATGTATAATTTATCTTCAGTATCGGCATCAAAGGTTTTTTCAGTGATTTTTTCTAAATTTGATGTACTTTTCTTAGAATTATGCACTTCTAACCATATTTGTTGCATTCTGTAAATACCATAATGAACTAATTTATCCAAATGTTCTTTAGGTTCATCTTTTGTTCCTTCAGGATCATCTTAATATCTTTGATATAACTTTTCTTTTTCAGGGGAAATTTTTAATAAATAATTATTCTTATAAGGTTGAGATAAAAAATTTGATTTAAAACCTCTGGTTTTTACAAATTTAATGGTAGAGAAGTAATCAAAGATATAGGAGGAGTTGATTCATAACTTAAATCTATCCTCCTATTTTTCAACTTTGAAGATTTTTCTAACTTATCCAATTCTACCATTTATAAATTGCCCAATTCTTGAGAAAGAACTTCAATTTCCTCTTTAATATTTTCTAAAAACTCTGAAATCTTTAGTTCTTACCCTTAAACGATAGAATATTGTGAAATAGTTCGCGCAAAATTTTTTGTAATTAGTTCCATCTCATCATCATCTAGCTCATTTGTTTAGAACTCTTTTGTTTCTGAAAATTTTAAGAGCCGTATCGCTTATTTTTCTAATATTAAATCTCTAGAGCTTTCTAAAATTTTTTCTACAACACCACTCATTTGATTCTGTTTATCTATTTGATTAAATACACTCAATAAGCTTGGTTTTTTAAAAAGAAATGATACAAATATTTCTTCAATAATGTCAGATATATCTGATATATTATGTTCTATTTTTTCACATATGTTCTGTTAAAATTTCTTCCGAAGAAACTGAATCTTCTTCTGTATCTCTTGGAATCATCAATAAAACAGTAGTAAATTTTATTAGTCAAAAGATAGCAATAAAAGGTGAAAAAATTAATAATTTTTTCAAAATTTTAAAATATGACATATCAAAACAAAAATATCATATTTATTATTTGCAATATCCAAAATTTGGTCTCTAATTTTTTCACAACTTACTAAAAACACTACATACATAAAGCATATATTACATATATAAATATAAAAAACATACATAACATATAAAAAAACACTTTTTGTTGTAAGGGCAAGATATAATTCTTTTAATTGGATTAAAAGACACAATTCAAGATAGAAGAAAATTTTCTCTTACTTACACAACATAGTAAGTGATTTTTTGCCATAAAACTGCAATATATAACAATCTCATTGGATATCTCTTTATTCAATCATGGTTTTGCTTTTACGTTTTTCTCTGAAAATTCTATTATTCTTCCATTTCTAATTTTTGCTATATTTTTTATCTTAAAATCTTATAAAATAAACATTTTAGCAAATTTGTGAATCTATATATCACAATCTCCATATAAGCAGAATCTATTTCTTTCATAATAAAAATAATGAACTGTTAGTGCAATTTTTCGTGATATAAATTATTAAGAAGCTTTAAAAACCAAATCCATATAATACATGTAACAAAGAACCAGAAAAATAGAAATTCTGCTATATCCTCATGTTGTGCATTGGGATAAAAAGTAAAAGAAAGAAATTGAATCAAAGAACCAAAAGCCTTACCTATTTGCGCTCCTAAGAGCGTAACAGCTATTTTACCTTTATTTTTCATTTCATCATCTAAAGGTATATATACCATTTCCTTGGTAGAATCATACAGAGAATATTTAGCTCCTTTCCCAAATATATTTTGTAAAGAAGCAAATAAAATTGTGATTTGTAATAAAAAATCTTTTGATATATTTAATAAATCAACTAGATTATAAAATCTATTTACAAATATTGTAAGAATAAAGAAAATTGATCCAAAAATACAGAACATAACAGGAGTTATCGCTATAGTAAAAAACCATCCAAAATACTTAAGCATCAAACTACCAATCAATGTAAAAAATAGAGCTACTATGCTGGTAATTAATAAAACATTAGACTGGTATTGAGAAAATTCTTCTGTAGAAGAATATAAAGCTTTAGCTCTAGAAAACCACAATCCTTCTATCATATGTACACATATACTATAAGAAACAGTTACTAAAAATGCTAAAATTAAATATTTAGAGGTAAAAATCAATTTTAAACTTTTTATAATGCCATAGCTTAATACATCAATTCTTTTATTTTTTACTTTAAATTTTGTAAGAGAGTCAATATTATGAATTTCTATATATCTATGAAATATTAAAATAAATACTCCTGTTATACAAACGATTACCGTGGTTGATTTAAGAAAAATTTCAGTCTGATCATATATTTTTTCAAAAAATGGCAGTAAAAAATGATCCCCTGACGCAAAATAACTCAATATAGCAGAGGCAAAAATCATATTAGATTGGCTAACTATCCCAATAGGAACATATATTTTTGTAGCTTCTTTAACAGAATTGATTTTATTTGCTAATTGCCAATAAAAAAGTAAAACAATTACTACAGGCCAAAAATCAGTTATAGTAAAAAATAAAACATAACACCAACTCCCCCAAAGGAGAAAAAACCATTTCAAATAAGGAAAATTACTAACTAAATTATTAACTATTGATTCTTGAGGATGAAAAAATTCTACATTTGGGAATAATATAAAAGCAAAGCAAAAAAAAAATACCAAGAAAATTGATGTAATAACTCTAAAAATCTGCTCAGAGGTAATAATATTCATAAGCTTTATATTCAATAACATAAAGCCTAAACCTAATGGAAGCTGTATCCATAATTTTATAAAACTAATACTTTCTGTTCCTAATTTGATAACTATAATGCTTGTACTAACATTTCTTATAATATTTTGATTAAGCAATATCAAAAACATCAACATAGAAAGAGAAAAAAATTTGATTAACTTTTCTTTATTGACGAATTTATTAAAGAATTGGATGATATTTAACATAATAAAAAAAATTTGCATATGTTTGGTAACATTAGTCCTAGAACATAAAAAATCATATCTAAATGTGATGAGAAATCAATAGTTAAGTATTTTCTACTAACAAAACTCTATTATTAGATCCATTTAACTTTTGGAGGTAAAGAAATGAATATAGCGTCTATATTTCCTCCTGTCTCTAAACCAAATCTTGTACCTCTGTCATATAGCAAATTAAATTCTACATATTTTCCTCTTTTGATGAGCTGATATTCTCTCTCTTTTTTACTCCAAGGAATATTAATTTTTTGACTAATAATTTTAGGATATAAAGAAAGCATCAATTTACCTAAATCTTGTATGAAATAGAAATTTCGTTCTAAAGAAGGATCTAGATAATCAAAAAAAATCCCTCCTATGCCTCTAGCTTCATTTCTATGTTTTAAAAAAAAATATTCATCACAATTTTTCTTAAATTTTTTGTAATAACTAGAATCATAGAGATTACATAAATTTTCTAATTCTTTATGAAAATTTTCTGTTTCTTCTTGAAGAGGATATATAGGCGTAAGATCTATCCCTCCTCCAAACCATTCTCTATTTTTTGTTTTAATATATCTTGTATTAAAATGAATGGCAGGAATAAAAGGAGAACACATGTGAGAAACTAAAGATATTCCTGTTGCAAAAATCTTTTCCCCAGCATGAGCAAAGCTTATTTTATTTTCTATATCTTTAGAAAAGATTGTTTCTATTTGAGAAATATTCACCCCTATTTTTTCAAAAATATTACCTTTTAATATAGCATATTCCCCTCCTCCTTTATCTTTATGAGACCATTTTGTAATTTTAAACTTAGGATCTTTATTTTTTATACGAAAATGCTTATTTTTTTCTACTAAAGAATTTTTTTCTATTTTTATATAATTTTCTATTATAAGATCTCTTATATGTCTAAACCAAGAGATTATTTCGCTTTCTTTTAACATAAATATACTAATTACTCTGAGCCCCAGGCATTTTTTAATATAATAGGAAGATTAAATCTCTGCAATATTACTAAATCAAATCTTATTTCACAATTAACTAATTTTTTTTTTGCTAAAAAAATTTTAGCAGATTGAATTATTCTCAATTTTTGCTTCTGAGATAATATAGATTTTCCATAATATGACAAATTTTTTCTTCTAGATTTTACTTCTATAAAAACTATTAAATCTCTTTTTTTTGCTATTATATCAATTTCTCCTCCAACATTTCTTAATCTATGTGCCATTATTTTGTAAAAACATATTTTATATAAAAATATAACAAAATATTCAGCAATTTTACCTAATAGAAAATTACTTAATTTCATGTCTATTGTCCAAAATTAATCTCTTTATATTTCTTTTCAAAAAAACAACTAAAATAAGCAATATGAAAGAGGTAAACATTACATAAAATGCAGGGGCATAATTTAAACCTGTTATTGTAACTAACCAACTAGAAATCATAGCAGAAGTTCCTCCAAAGATTGCAACTCCAAAATTATAACTAAAAGAAACTCCTAAAAATCTTAGATGAGATTTGAATAATGAAATTACAAAAATATAAGCTCCACCAGATATTAACCCAGCTGCAATAGCTTCAACAGATAACATTAATACCTGCAATATTATATTATATGGTTGTAAAGACATTACATAAAAAGCTGGCAATATTATTATAAAAAGAAAAAATACAAATAACCTAATTGCATTATATCTGCCTATTTGATCTGATACATAACCAGCTATAGGCATTGATATCATCATTATAAATGAAGAATAAAATAATAAATACAAAGAAATTGTTTTTTCATAACCTAAAATATGTACGTAATAAACATTAAAATAAGACTTAACAAGATAAACAACGCTGCTGGCGCAAGCTCCTGTAAAAAAAGTTATAATTACAGCTAAATAAGATATTTTTATCATATCTGAAAAATGTTGATAAATTTTATTTCTTTTTTTATTAATCATCAAAAAAATCGGTGTTTCTGTAACTTTAATTCTAAAATATAAGCCAAATATTCCCATAATGCTCCCTAAAACAAAAGCAAATCTCCAAGCATATATTTCATTATAAAAAAATTTTTCTATGACAATACCTACAAAAGCAGCCAATAAAGAACCCGCAATGTTAGCAGAATGTACTAATCCTGCGGTTACACCTGGCTTAAGATTTTGTTGATGCTCTAATATAAAAATTGCCGCCCCTGCTCCCTCACCACTAATACAAAAACCTTGTATTAAGCGCATCATGATTAGTAAAATTGTAGAATATAACCCTATAGTTTCATAAGAGGGTATCACACCCATAACGAATGTAGGTATGGTCATTCCAAGCATCGATATCATAAGAGATTTTTTTCTGCCCCATCTATCACCTATAATACCAAAAACAATACCTCCTATAGGTCTTGTTATAAAACCTACAGCAAATACTGCTAAGCTTAATAAAATCTGTACCAATTCATTATTTTGAGGAAAAAAAGTTTTTCCTATCTGTATAGAAAATACAGCATATACTGTAAAATCATAATATTCTAAAATATTTCCTAATATAGATGAAAAAAACACGAATTTTGTATCCACCCTACTGTTCTGAGACATATTGTTTTTTATATTTTTTATTGTAAAAAGTAATAAAATTTATTTTCTTATTTGACTATTTTTAATATTTTTAAATTCTGAAAAATTATAATCAATATATTTTTTTATGGAATAATAGTTTTCAAAATTCTTATTAAGTGATATATATTTTATATTTTCATAGTTTTTCCAGAAAAATTTAATAGCATTTTTTGTTTTTATTAAGTAAAATTTCAAAAATTTTTACTATTCTCTTATTCTGATTAATTGTTAATAACAAAAATGATAATAATATCTCTTGTTGAAAATCTCAAGATATCATTAGGCTCTCCTATGAGTATTAATGATGCTAAAAAATTCATACCAAATCATATATATCAAAATGCTGTATTAGCAGAGGTTAACGGAATTTTAGTAGATTTTTTTTATATTATCAATAAAGATATAGAACTGAATTTCATTAATATAGAAGATTATAGAGTCTTACCTGTATTAAGACATGATACTGCTCATATTATGGCAGAGGCTGTGCAAGAACTTTTTCCAGAAGTGCAGGTTACCATTGGACCAGCTATTAAAGACGGTTTCTACTATGATTTTTTTACTTCTAAGCCCTTTCAATTTTCAGATCTAGAATTAATTGAAACTAGAATGAGAAAAATAGTGAAGAATAAATCTTTTTTTGTCAAAAAAGTTTTTGACAGAAAAGAAGCAATCAAAATTTTCCAGAATAAAGGTGAGAAATTTAAAGTTCATATAATAAACGAAATAGATGAAAAAGAAGAGATTTCCATATATTGGCAAGGAAAATTTTTTGATCTTTGTAGGGGTCCACATTTACCATCTACTAAATATGCAAAATATTTTAAACTTACCAAAATATCAGCTTCTTATTGGAAAGGGGATAGCAAGAATATATCTTTACAAAGAATATATGGAACTGCTTGGAATAACAAAGAAGATTTAGAAAAATATTTATTTCAACAAAAAGAAGCTGAAAAAAGAGATCACAGAGTTATAGGAAAGTCTTTATCCTTATTTCATTTTCAAAATGAAGCTCAAGGAATAGCCTTTTGGCATCATAATGGATTTACTATTTATAGATTATTACAAAATTATATTAGACAAAAATTAGAAAAACACTCTTATTTAGAAGTTAAAACTCCAGAATTAGTTGATAATGATTTATGGAAAAAATCTGGACATTGGGATAAATTTAAAGAAAATATGTTTACTCTTGAGGATAACAAGAAGCAATATGCTCTTAAACCTATGAATTGTCCTTGTCATATTCAAATATTTAACAGAGAAAATAAATCATATCGAGATCTTCCAATAAGAATGTCTGAATTTGGGTCATGTTATAGAAGAGAAGACTCCGGCGCTTTACATGGTTTATTAAGAGTTAGAAATTTTATACAAGATGATGCTCATATTTTTTGTACTAAAGAACAAATTAACTCAGAAACCTTGAATTTTTATAATCTATTGAAGGAAATTTACAATGATTTTGGATTTCAAGAAATTAAGGTAAAATTTTCAGATCGTCCCAAAGTAAGGGCTGGAACTGATGAGATTTGGGACTCTTCTGAAAAGGCTTTAAAAAATGCTATTTCTACTTTAGATATAAAATGGGAAATTAACTCTGGAGATGGAGCTTTTTATGGTCCTAAATTGGAATTTATATTAAAGGATGCTATTGGTAGAGAATGGCAATGTGGTACTCTTCAAGTTGATTTTATTTTAGCTGAAAAATTAAATGCTACTTATATTGATGCTACTGGGAGCAAAAAACATCCAATAATATTGCACAGAGCTATTTTGGGTACTTTTGAGAGATTCATAGGTATCTTAATAGAACAATATTTTGGAGCTTTTCCTATATGGATTGCTCCCATTCAGGTGGCTATTTTAACAATTACAAATAAACAAGACTCTTATGCCCAAAAAATATTTACTCAGCTTAAAAATAACTCTATAAGAACAATATTAGATATAGATTCTAATAAAATATCTTATAAGATTCGTAAATCTTTATCTCAAAAAATTCCTATTTCTATAATTTTAGGAGAAAAAGAAGAAACAGAAGGAAAAATAGCAGTAAGATTTAGAGAAAAAGAACATATTTCAGATATTACTACATTGGAGGATTTAACAAAATTTATATTTGCTTCTCAAAAACAATTTTTAAAATAATTAAAATCTACTGTGTTTCTTATTTATGTAGGCAAAAATTATTAGTACCTCAAAAAATATCCCTAAATATTAAGATTTTCTTAATTTATTAGCAATTTTATATAATTATTTTCTTTTTCAATACATAAAAAATAAAAATTTCTTCTATATTAAAAAATACAAGACCATTCCTTATTGAAAGATCTTTAATGTTGCTATATAATTGGTGCGCGTTATTTGTTTTGTTTGTCATTTAGATCTTTTAGATCTTTTTATATCACTTTGATAAACTTTTCTTAATTTTGTAATAATTATTTTAATTATAGAATAGTGAACACCGAAATTTTACATATCATAGAATCTGTAGCAATAGAAAAAAACATACCTAAGGTATTATTAATGAATTCAATAGCCATTGCCATAGAAGAAGCTGGCAAAAATAAATATGGAACTCAATATGAAATTAAAGCTCATTTAAATCATCACACTGGTGAAATAAAACTTCTAAGATCTTTGACAATTGTTGATAAAATTCTAGATCATGATAAGGAAATTACTTTAGAAGAAGCTTTAAAATCAGATAAAAGTGCTAGTTTGGGGAATGTTTTTTTACAAGAACTACCTGCTATTTCATTAGATAGAAGTTATGCTAATATTGTTAAAAATGTTATATTACAAAAAATTTCTGAAATAGAAAGATCTCGTCAATATGAAGAATACAAAAATAGAGAAGGTGAAATAGTTACTGGTATTTTAAAAAGAATAGAATTCAAAAATTTAATAATAGATCTTGGTAGGTCAGAAGCTGTATTAAAAAAAGAGTCTTTATTAGAAGGAGATAATTATAAAGTAGGTAACAGGATTAAAGCCTGTATTAGCAAAGTAATTGCTAACAATTTTGGACCTCAAATTTTTCTTTCAAGAACTAGTAATCAATTTTTATATAAATTGATGGAAGTAGAAATCACTGAAATTTATGATAATATTGTACAAATTAAAAATATAGCTAGAATACCAGGAATAAAAGCTAAAGTTGCAGTATTTACATCTGATACAACAATCGATGCTATTGGTGCTTGCGTTGGAATAAAAGGTAGTCGTATTAAAAATATATCTCAAGAACTTAAGGAAGAGAAAATAGACATTGTTATTTGGGATTCTAATGCAGCCCAATTCATTCATAATGCTATGAAACCTGCTAAAATCTCAAAAATACTTATTAATGAAAATAAAAAATATGCTGAAACAATTGTTGAGGAATCCCAATTAAGTATTGCTATTGGTAAAAATGGCCAAAACGTAAAATTAGCTTCCAAATTAACTTCATGGGACATAAATGTTATGACTGAAGACGCAGATTCTAAAAGGTCCAGCGATGAGTTTACTAAATTAACTAATTTTTTTGTAAAAGAACTTTCAATAGATCAGACAATAGCTCAGTTGCTTGTTTCACAAAATTTTACTAATATAGACCAACTCACTTCTATTGAAAAAGAAAATTTACAATTAATTTCAGAAGTTTTTACCGATGAAATTATAGAAACAATTCATGTAAATGCATCAAAATATGTTCAATCAAGGGACGAGAAACTAATTGAAGAGCTAGAAGAGCTGGGTGTAGAACAAGATTTTCTGGATTTAGTCATTAATTTTCTTACTCCAGAATATATATTAAAAATTGCTAAATATGGTATAAAGAGTAAAGAAGATTTAGAAGAAATCACTATATCAGAATTTAGGCAACTTGTACCTAGGGAAATTATAAGTAAAGAAGATATAACAAAATTACTTGACCAATCTTAATTTGGTAAATTATTAATGAATAACAAGTAAATATTGTAACTTGAAGAAGTTTTGAGAAATAATGGCAAAAATCACAGATAAAGAAATTAAAAAGAATAAAGAAAATAAGCCTATATTGTTAAGTTCTAAAAACACTAAACGTCTTTTCTTAAGACAAAATTCTAGTACAGGTTCGTCTTTTTTAAAATCAAACAAATTAGTAGTAGAAATTAAACAGGGAAAGGCGATTAAAAATGAATTTTCGTCTTTAAATGAGACTAAGCAAGAAAAATATATACCAACACAATCAGATTTTGAAAAAAAAATTCAACTAATACGAAATGCAAATGCTGACCAAAAAGAAGCTCAAGAACTTGATACAAAGCTTCTAGAAAAAAAAGCAAATATTAGTAATGATAATAAAAAAACAACACAAGAAGAACATATATCTATAAAAGAGGATGATACTAAAATAGTCGAGAAAAAGATAGAAAATATAGAAGAATCTAAAAATACTTTATACCAATCTACAAATTCTGAAAATAAAGAGAATAAGGAAAATAAAAAACATTCATCTGAAGGCAAGATATTTCAAAAACCTTATAATGAAACACCACCTCAAGAAAAACCTGAACATTTTGAGAAAATTGCTCCTAATGTCTTTCCCTATAATAAGGAAAATATTAGATTTTCTAAAAAGGATAAAATAAAAGAAGATAGTAAGCGCGTTAGGTCTAATCTTATTACTAGCTTAGATCAAGAATCTGGAGATATTATAGAAAAACGTAGAAGCTTAGCTTCTTTTAAAAGAGCACAAGAAAAATTCAAAAGAAAGCAACAAAATATTACAGCAAAGCCAGCTAAGGTGTATAGGGAAATTAACATTGACAATGAAATTACAATAAATGAATTGGCTAATAAGTTATCAGAACTCTCAAGTAAAGTAGTTCATGAGCTTAAAAAATTAGGGGTTAAATATGAAAGTAAAGAGCAAATCTTAAGCAGAGATATTGCAGAACTAATAGCAGTTTCTCTTGGACATAGCGTTAAAATATCTACTCAAATCAATTTAGAAAATATACTAAAAATACCAGAAGATAATGAAAATAATTTAGAAACAAGACCTCCTGTAGTAGCATTTATGGGTCATGTAGATCATGGAAAAACTTCATTATTAGACTCTTTCAGAGCTACGGATGTAGTATCTGGAGAAAGTGGCGGTATTACTCAACACATAGGCTCTTATAATGTTAAATTTACAGATAATTCTTCTATCACCTTTATAGATACTCCAGGTCACGAAGCATTTGTTAAGATTAGATCTCGTAGTAGTTCTATCACTGACATAGTTGTATTAGTGATTTCCGCAGAAGATGGAATCAAAGCACAAACAATAGAAGCTATAAAGCATACTCAAGAATCTAAAGTTCCTATAATAGTTGCAATCAATAAAATTGATAAAAATGATTCTACGATTGATAAAATCAAGGGTGATTTACTTTCTTATGACATCATTTCAGAAGATCTTGGAGGAGATGTTATGGTCGTTAATGTTTCTGCTAAGAAGAAGATTAATTTAGACAAATTAAGAGAATCTATATTGTTACTTGCAGAAATGTTATCTCTGAAAGCTAATTATAAAGCAATGGCTTGTGGAGTAATATTAGAATCTAGAATAGATATTAAGATAGGAAATATATCTAATTTATTAGTTCAGAGAGGTAATTTAAAAATTGGAGATATAATTATTGCTGGTACCAGTATGGGAAAAGTAAAAAATATAATAGATGATTTTGGTAAAAATATTTCAGAACTTACTCCTTCAATGGTAGCGAATATATCAGGTTTTGATGTCTTACCTGATGCTGGAGAAAAATTTTATGTTCTAGAATCTGAACAAAATGCTTACAACATAATTTCTTATAGAAAAAAATTACAGAAAAAAATATCTGAAAAGAGTTCTAAAAAATCTATAGAAGATCTATTCGCTAAACCTAAAATAAAGAATATATTCCTTATTATAAAGTCTGATGTTTATAGTTCTATGGATGCAATTTATAGTTCCATTTCTCAAATAAAACATCCTGAAATTTTCATTAAAATAATTAATATGAGTATAGGAAATATAAATTTAACAGACATAAATTTAGCAATCACCTCGAATGCCTCTATTATAGGGTTTAACATTAAAACTGACCTTAAAGTACAAAATTATGCAGATCGTCATTCTATAGATATTCATAATTTCACAAATATCTACCAAGTCTTAGATTTCATAAAGGCAAGAGTTTCATCTTTAATATCTCCTACAATAAAAGAGACTTGTATTGGTCATGCTAAAGTAAGACAGGTATTTAATCTTACTAAAACAGGTCAAGTTATTGGTTCTTACGTGACTGATGGTATCATAAAAAACAATAATAAGGTTCAGATTTTTAGAAAAAATAAACTGATCCATGAAGATTTCATAAATAGTATTAAACAGTTAAAAAATCACGTAAAAGAAGTGAGATCTGGTCTTGAATGTGGTATAACTTTAAAAAATCTTATTCCAGATATTCAAGTAGAAGATATTTTGAAGATATATGAAATTACAGAAGAAAAAAACATCCTCTAGACAACTCTCTTCTAGCAATTCACATAGGCTCACCAAACTTTCAAGGATTATCAAAGATTTGATAATTTTTTGTTTACATACAGGAAAATCTTGTGATAAAAGACTTGACTCTTGTCCAATTACAATTACCAGAATTTCTTTATCTAATAGCAAATCTCTTATAAAATGCTTTTTTATAGGATTTAATACTGAATTTTCTCCTAAAGAGTTACTAAAGATTTTAAATGATTCTAAAACACAGATAAGGCATTTTTTAACTCAAAAATTGCAATTTAAATATTCTCCATCTATAAATTTTTACTATGATGAAGGTTTTTTTAATTTAGAAGATATTAATAAAATGCTAGACACATAGTATTTGTTTTGCTATTTTCACAGAATTTTTTTATTAAAAATAAATAAATCTCTATATAATTTTTTTTAATGTAAAACAAATATGCAGATATGGCTATATTATGGTTCCCTTTGTATTTATTACTTTTTTCACTTACTGTTGATCATCAAAGAAATAACTAATTTAGCAACAGAAAAAACTATCCTATATTACTCTTGTTTTGATAGGAATATTTATCTCTTTAAAATTAAAAAAGAAAATGTTTAAATTCAAATATAATTTTTTCTACTTATAGTTATTTTTTTCTTGCCTATTTATTATTATACCATTTTATTATTTTCTTCAAATCAAGATTTAGCTATGAACAACTTTGTTTGGAGAAAAAATATTTATCTATTCAAATAATACTCTTTCCTCTTCTGTGCAAATATTATTAAGCCTGTATTTTGTAATAATATTTTTGACTGTTATCTATACAATTCAATACTATATTATTAAGTATTTGTTAAGAAATAATGTTGCATTCATAAATTTTTTAAAAAATTTGAAAAACTTCCTATTACAAGTATTATCTTCTTTATG
Organism: Rickettsia sp.; assembly: GCA_015657545.1. Taxonomy (GTDB): domain Bacteria; phylum Pseudomonadota; class Alphaproteobacteria; order Rickettsiales; family Rickettsiaceae; genus JADHZC01. The sequence continues at coordinate 26,535 of JADHZC010000001.1, read as the reverse complement.
ACTTTTCAAACCATTTCAGCAATATTTATTGCAATTCTTCCAATTAGGATAATATTATTCATTCCTTATTATTTAATTAAAAAAATTTCTAAATAATATTAGAAAAAAAATTAGAACAGAAAAAATCATGATAATATATTTAATTCTTGTCGTTTAAGTAACATAATTCTATTTATAAAAGAGTCCATAATATTTTTTTTCAAAGCATTTTTAAAAAGACGAAACATAAAACTAAAAATATTAGAACGGAACATTATTATCACAGAACAACTTATATTAGTATTTTTCCCATTTTTATAGATATTCCAATTAGTTTCAAGAGTTGAAAATATACTATGAGAAGATTTAGAAGTAATAGTAAACTTATCAGTATCTTGCTTGGAACTAACTACAGATCTAAAGTTATGTTTTATACCCTTAAAGTTGATTGTTAGATCTGCTAAAAATTGACTAGAATCTATATTTTTTATGATTTTAGAATCTATACACCAAGGTAAAAATACATGATATTGATCTACATTTAATACAACATTATAAGCTAATTCTGGATTAACTTCTAACAATCTATTTTCTTCAATATAAAACATTTAACTAGATTGATTATATAATATTTTTTATTGATCTTAATCACTAAAGATAAAAGTGATAACACAAAGCAATTGTAATATCAAAAAATTTCATATTTTTATGAGGAATTTTTTTTTAATACTGCAGAAATAATCGCCTGAGACACTTGAAAATTATCTACTTGTGCAAAAACATTGAATTGCCATAACGGACCTTTTGTTCTCTCTATAGTTGAATGTAATTTCAAGACATCTCCTGGTATAACCATTTTTTTAAACTTAGCTTGACTAATTGACGTAAGTAATACATCATGCTCTTCTTTTTTTACTAAATTTAAAACTTTCGCTGCTAAAATGGCAGAGGTTTGTGCTAAAGCTTCTAAAATTAATACTCCTGGCATTATAGGATTATTAGCAAAATGCCCTATGAAATAATTTTCATTATAGGTTACATTTTTTACAGCTACAATAGAATTTTCATCCAAATATTCAACATAATCTACTAGCAAAAATGGATATCCATGAGGCAATATATTCAAAATATCCTTTATATTCAGAATCTGATTTTTTTTCATTTATTTAATTTTATATAAAATTTTAACTTATAAGCAATTAATGTGAACTCCATTGAATCTTGCTAAGATCTATACCTTTTTGTACCATCTCCCATAATGGGCTTAAATTACGTAAAAATTCTATTTTGGATAATATTAAATAAGCAGCATATTCTACTTCTTCTTCAGTATTAAATCTACCAAAACCGAATCTAATAGAAGTATGAGCCAATACATCATCAGCTCCTAATGCTCTTATAACATATGATGGTTCCAATGAAGCTGAAGTGCAAGCAGAACCAGAAGATACAGCTAAGTCTTTTATAGCAAGTAACATAGACTCTCCTTCAATATATGAAAAACTCAAATTCACATTACCAGGATATCTTTTATATCTATCTCCATTTAAAAAGACATCTACCGCATTATTTTCAATGATGTTAAGGAATTTTTTATGAAATTTTTGTAATTTTTGGAAATCTGATTCCATTTCTTCAAGAGCAATTTGACTTGCTTTACCAAAACCTACAATAATAGGAGTTGGTAAGGTACCTGAACGTAAACCCCTTTCTTGACCACCTCCATTAATTAAAGGAGAAAGCCTCACTCTTGGTTTACGTCTTACATATAAGGCTCCTACCCCTTTGGGTCCGTATATTTTATGAGATGATATACTAGCTAAATCTATATTAGCATCATTTACATCTATTTTGATCTTGCCAAATGCTTGAGCTATATCAGAGTGAAAAAAGACTCCTTTATCTCTACATATTTTACCTATTTCTTTAATAGGTTGAATAACCCCTATTTCATTATTAACAAGCATAATTGAAACTAAAACAGTTTTATCTGTTATAGAATTTTTTAAATGCTCAAGATCTATTATTCCATTGTTGTGAACCTTAACATATGTAATATTAAACCCTTCTTCTTCAAGATGTCTACAACTATCCAAAACACATTTATGCTCTGTATATGTTGTTATGATATGATTTTTTTTACTTGAGTAAAATTTAGCAATGCCCTTGATTGCTAGGTTATTAGACTCAGTTGCACCAGATGTGAATATTATTTCTTTAGGATTAGCACCTATAAGTCTTGCTACATGTGATCTAGCTAATTCACAAGCTTCTTCAGATTCCCAACCAAAAGAGTGGTTTCGTGAATGTGGATTCCCATATTTAGTTTGAAAATATGGGATCATAGCTTCTAATACTCTAGGATCAGTAGGAGTAGTAGATAAATTATCTAGATACAAAGGAAATACCCCTCCCTTTGCAATAATGTTATCTTTTAATTTTACAAGATTTTCTTCAAACATAGATTTTAAAAAATTATTTAATAAAGTTTGATTTTAAAAGAAATTATATATTAAAAAAATTTTTTTTATAGTATCAATACATAAAATGTTTTTTTTTTAAAGATCTTTATTTTTAAAAAGATATTTACTTAAAAACATTTGAATATCTTGTAAATTATTTTGTATTCCTAAAGAAATACGAATGGTTGAATTTAAATATTTTTCTTGATATCCTTGGTTGTGTAATATATTTTCTGTTTGTTGTTTTCTTGCTTTACAAGCAGAGCCAGTGCTGATCGCTATTTGTTCTAAATCCATCTCAATGATTTGTACATCGGAACTTTTTTTTAAATTAATGAAAAAACTAGTATTAGACAATCTAAGAGAATCTCTATGCAATATACGAATAAAATCTAATTCAGATGTTAATTTTTTTTCTAAAAAATTCCTCAAAAATTGAGCATCACTTATAATTTTTTGATAATCTCGAGAAATTATACGAGCAATTTGACCAAAACATGCTATTGATAAAATATTTTCAGTGCCAGACCTTAAATTTCTTTCCTGCCCTCCTCCAATAATTAATGGTGTTATTGAAAGAGATTTTTTTTTAATTATTGCTCCAGCACCTATTAAACCACCTATTTTGTGAGCAGATAAAGTAATAAAATCTAAATCTTCTAATTCTTTGAGTTCCATTCTTCCAGGACATTGGCTCATATCACTATGTACAAGAAAATCAAATTTATGAGCAAGCTTTACAATCTCTTTTGCATATTTTTGAATTACTCCTGTTTCGTTATGTGCATATATAAAAGAACATAGATTTTTTTTTGAAAATTTACCTAATTTTGTTAAAATCGATTCTAAATCTTCTAAATCTATATATCCAGATTTACAAGTTTTAACTCTATATATTCGACTAGATTTTGTTTCAAAAGCTGAGATAGAAGGATGTTCAATATCAGATATTATAATATTTCCTTCTAAAAAATTATGCATCACAAGATTATTTGATTCTGTACCAGAGCTTGTAAAAATTACTTCAAAATTTTTTGGATTAAGATTCATCATATTTAAGATTTGAGATCTTGCTTCTTCTAAAATAGTAAATCCAACAGTTCCAAATTGATGAGGAGCTGATGGATTAATAGGAAAATTAGATAATTTTAATAAAAATTCTTGTACTTCTGGATGTACTAATGAGGTTGCGTTATTATCTAAATATATAAAATTTTTTAACATGTTAATGTTCATTTCACTAAATGTTTTATTTGCTATAAGAATTTTAAATTCACATTATATTGAAATTATTTACAAATATAATATATAATATCTATTATTTAAGAAGTATGAAAAAATATAAATTTAAAATTTTTCAATATTACTTTTTTAGCTTTTTTACAGATACTACTTTATATTAATTCTAAAAATAGAAAAATTTTTATTTTGTTAGATTGAAAGCTGCATAACCATATTTAATTGCTGGAGTTAAAATGATAGATAATATCTTGTTAATAGTAATAATATTGATAGCTTTTGCTGTTCTCATAATCGGAATTTTCGAAAAATTGAATCTGAGCCCCGTGCTTGGATATCTAATTTCAGGCGTTTTTATAGGAGAACATGGTCTAAATTTAGTTTCTCACAGTATTACTGAACATTTTGGAGAATTTGGAGTAGTATTTTTACTATTTGTAATAGGTTTAGAATTATCTTTTGATAGATTGAAAACTATGAGAAAATATGTTTTCGGTCTTGGTACTTTACAAGTATTAGTTACATTTTTTGTGATATTTATTATTACTAGATGGATATTTTTTCTTTCTAATAAAGCATCTGTAATAATAGCGGGTGGATTAAGCCTTTCTTCTACTGCAATAGTTATGCAATCTATCTTTGAAAAAAAAATGCAATCCCTTCAAGTAGGAAGAATTGCAATTTCTATCTTAATATTGCAAGACTTAGCAGTTATCCCTTTGCTAATAGCTGTACCTCTACTCTCAAACGAAATTTTTTCTCTGAATTTTTTAGAAGGGAAATTTTGGATCAATATTTTAATAAAAGGAACTTTAGTTATATCCATAATTATAATTATAAGATCATTACTAAGACCTGTTTTCAAATTTTTTCAACCACAAGGAAATGAAAATAGTGAGCTAGCAATTGCTATGACATTTCTAATTGTGTTATTTTCTGCATGGGGAATGTCATATTTTGGTCTTTCTTATGCCCTTGGTGGCTTTATTGCAGGAATATTGGTTGCTGAAACAGATTTTCGTAAAAAAGCAGAACATAGTATAGAACCTTTTAAAAATCTTTTGTTAGGTTTGTTTTTCATGAGTGTTGGTATGCAAATTGAACCTCATGTTTATAGTAAAATCCATATTATTTTTAGTATTTGTATTTTATTAATTGTAGTGAAAGCTACGATTATAACTTTATTATGTGTTTTGTTTAAATTTCACTATACAACCTCTATTAGATCTGGATTGTTGTTATCCCAAGGAGGAGAATTTGCTTTTATATTATTTAATATGGGTGCTAATCATAATTTACTAGATCCTTATGTAGCTAGTATTTTACTTTCTGTCATTACATGTTCAATGGCTCTTACTCCATTACTAGCCCTTTTAGGAAATAAACTCGTAGAATCCTTTGAAACAAATATGGGAATTTCGCCTCTTCAAATTATTGAAAAATCTACAAGAGACCTAAATAATCATGTAATTATAGCTGGATTTGGTAAAGTAGGAAAAATAGCCACCAAAGTATTGGAAGCAGAAGAAATTAATAATTATATAATCGTTGAAATTAAAGATTATATAGTCAATAAAGAGAAGAAGGATAAAGTTATATTTCAAGGAGATATCTCAAATCCAACATTTCTAAATGCAATTGGCATAGAGAGAGCTAGTGTTATATTGTTAACTATGCGAAATGAGTTTACAATCAAAAAATTTCTAAAACAAGTAAATAATTTTGATTCTCTTGATGTTATAATTAGATTAAGGGATCTAAAAAAATCTAAAGATTTTTATGATCTTGGAGCTAATTTAATTATTCCTCAAGATTATGAAATGGGTTTACAATTAGGTAATGCAGTCCTAAAATATTTAGGAGTTAGTGAGTATGAAATTACAAGAATTAAAAAGCAATTTAGGTCTACTAATTATCTTGGTAAAACCAGTGAAAATATAATGAATATAGAATAATGAGAGTGATATTATATAAAAAAAAAACCCTAATATTTTCCTTATTTGTAATGTTAGGACTAATTTTAGAGCCCCTATTTTTAGTTACTGAAGCTCAATATAAAATTTCTAAAAATAATGCTAACATATTTATGGGAATTAAAAAAAATAAAGTTAATTCTAGATCTGGACCTGGTAAAGAATATCCAATAATAAATATATATGTAAAAAAAGGAGAACCAGTTAAAATCCTTGAATATCAAAATGAATGGGTCAAAATACAAGATTTTGATAAAGATGAGGGGTGGATTTATAAAAATCTCTTGTCAAGAAAACATTATGTTATAGTTAATACTGATACAAAATTAGGAGTTTTGACTAATAAAAAAATTGACTCTAAAATCAAATTTTATATAGAGCCTAAAGCTAGATGTAGACTTGAAAAGTCCTTTAATAATTGGTGTAAAATAGAATGTAAATCTCATACAGGCTGGGTTATGAAGGATAAATTATGGGGAATATCTGACAATAACCTTAAAATCTCTCCAAGTAACAAAAAATAAAAATAAATTAATATTTTTAATATTAAAAATTGATCACAATAATGTAAAAAACTTTTATAATTTGATAGATATCTCAAAATGATATAGATTTGTCAATTATAAGTTTAATATATTAACAACATCTCGCTCCTTATTTGTGTGAATAACAAAATGGATAAACAAAATAATAAAAATATTGCTGAAAAAAAGGATGATTTAAAATATAAATTGACTAACTCCGATAATAAAAAATCAATTAGTGATAATTCTCAATCTTTTTCTACATCTTCTCCAAAGCTTGGCACTAGTACTTCAAAACTTGATAATGGAAATGATTTTCAAATAAAAGAATCTAAGTCTACTAACGCAATTCATACAGCAAAAGAAATAAAAAAATTTAATGAAGAATTTTTAGAAGCAGTTTCAAATAATGATTCAGATGCAGTGATTAAAATACTACAAAATCCTCTATTAGATGTTAATGTAAGAAGAAATACTGAGGGTGATAATATGAGTCCTTTGGAAATAGCTACAAGTAATCAAAAAATTGAAATAGTAAAAGCTATTTTAGAACACAAGAATATTGATATAGATGCAGCTAACATAGACGGGAAAACAGTATTATCAAGGGCTATGGACGTGAAATCAATTGAAATTATAGAAATGCTATTTGAAAAATCTCCTAATTTGTTAGTAACTGATGAGTGTTTGAATCTTGCTGCTCGAAAAAATTATTTATTCTTTTTTAAAATTCTCCTAGAAAAACATGAGGATAAAAATTTCTTAAAAAATCATGCATTAAAAATATTTGAAAAAGCTGGTAGTTTTCTTAATGAAAATGAAGGATATATTCGAATTGACTTTTTAGAGTTTATAATACAGAAACTTATAGAACAAACTTCTCCAAAGGAAGCTTTAGAAATTTGTGTAAAATCTATTCCTTTTTTTGGAAAATATGAAGAAAGTTATAAATATATTTTTGTAAAATATTTTGTTATTCCCCCATTAAAGAAAGAATTGTCAAAAAAAGAAATAATAACATGTTTTGATAAAGTAATTTCTGATGCATATTCTCAACATCAAGAATATAGGAGGAGTGTTATCGAAATAGAACATATGAAAGAATATTTGTTAGAAAATGGTTATTCAGAGAAAGAAAGCATTTTTTTAAATGGAGATCATAGTATAATATAATTTTCGTGAATTATTATGTCTGAATAATCTTCAAAGGAAATCAACAAAGCTTTTAATGAACAATATTTAACAAGCAAGATAATTCTAATAAGAGATATAATGATAAGAGAAATATTCCTGATGTTCTTCTCTATGAAATGATCTCTCATAAATATGACTCAAACAGTACTGAAAGAAAAACAGCTTTAGGCTCTTTATTGAATATATTAATAATGTACAAGGCAATACTTACACGGTGTTGTGTATAGATCCTAATGGTCAATGGAGAATATTGCACCTATATAAGAGCATGAGCTTCAAACTTAAGGGGGGGAAGGATGGGATATAGCAGAAAAGATTCTATCTTAAGTGAAAAATTGCTTTCCACTAGACGTAGGACTAAAGATGGAAGAGAGTCTTGATTATAATGTTATTGGGCTAGCAGAGTTATTGCCAAAAGTAGCAAATGCTACATAAAAAATAATAATAGAAAATAGCAAACATAAGAAGAAATAATAGCTGATAAAGAACTTTCTATCAGGCTGAAAGCAATAAGAGGAGATCAAGTTAGAAAAGAGTTCTCTAATGTTAAAAAAGAAGGGAAAAGAGCATTTGATAACGTAAGAGCTCTAACCCAGCAAAACAAGGCTAGAGGCTATAAATACATCTGCCAAAGCACTAAACAACGTTTTTCCTGATATCCTCCACGCACTAAAGTACGTAGATTCCTTGGTTATCAGGGGAGAGAATTTTCACAAATTCTCTTAGGTTTCTGCTGCTGATCGACTACTCGATTCGCTTCACAGACCAGCCTAGCTCATTAGTCCAGCTTGTTAGAATATTTCGAGCTGCGTTTATAAGCTTTATCTCAATCAAAAAGCTTTTATGTAACTAAAAGTAGACAATATCTAATTATTGATTGAATAAAAAAGAATTACCAAATAACCAATTATTATCACTATATAAGCCTTTTGTAAACCACAATAATTAGATATCGCAGCATATATTAATGGAAATAAAGCCCCTCCTAGTATTGCCATCACTAATACAGCAGATGCTAATGATCTATATTCTTTAGTCTTTTGCAAGGTTAATGACCATATTATAGGCCAGATAATAGAATTAACAAAGCCTAAACTACAAAGAATATAAACAGTAATATACTTTATCAATATTTTTGAATGTATTTGTATAGGCATCAAACAGATTATAATTGACACTATAATTCCAAGTAACATATACAAAGTTAAAGTATTTTTTTGGGATAAATATTTAGGAATCAAAATGATACCTACAATATATCCTATAATCATAGCAAATAGACTTAAAGAGGGTAATACACCCCAATTAGAAAAACTAAGTCCTAAATTTTGAGCAAAATCAATAACTGTTACTATAACTATTACTTCTACTCCAACTCCACAAAATAATGCTATGAATCCCCCCAATAAGAATTTATCCTTAAAAAATTTTTTGAATCTTCCTTTTACAAAATTAGACTCAACTTCTAAATCAATTAATGATGACTTATACACGAATAAAAAAACACTTACTGTAATAATAAAAAGACAAAAATATGGGAATATAATTTTTTTTCCTAAAAACGATAATAAAGATTGTTTTTCCACTATGTTAGTTACAATTGATAGTTGAGACGATATAAGATCTATATCTTTCAATAAAATACCAGAAAGAATTAAAGGAGCCATTAATCCTGCTGCTTTATTAAAAATACCTCCAAGACTTATCAATCTTGCTCCTGCATTAGTTGGGGATATAACTACCATATAAGGATCTACCGTGAGTTGTAAAAAAATCAATCCGCTCCCCTGGATCATAAGAGCTATAAGAAAAAGATTATAATTTCTAAAAATTGAAGCTGGGATAAAAACGAGACTTCCTATTCCTAACAATATAAAGGCTAGTAATATACTATATTTGTAACCTTTCGCTTTTAAAAGATATGAAGCAGGTATTGCTCCTACAAAATAAGAGATATAGAATGCAAATTCTACAAAATAAGACTGAAAATTATTTAATTGACATAGGATTTTCAAAAATGGAATCAAAGCTGCATTTAACCAAGTAAAAAAACCTAAAATAAAAAATAAAACACTAACAAATATTATAATATCTCTAGATTGTGAATTGTTTAACTGCATAAAATACTCAAATTATATATTTGATTACAAATATCTTGATAGAAATATTTTTAATGAATTTAAAACTGGGTGCTGAAGATTTATTTTTAAATATTTCATACTTAATTTTAAATATTCTTGAATATCAATTTGAGGATGGTCTAAACTAAATTTATAAAATTTTCCTAAAATATCTAATTGATGTCTAGCTCCAAATATATGGTAATTCACTAAAAATTTTTCTAAGTCCAAATTTTTTTTTTCAACAAAATAATTTATCATTTTATTTACTAAATCTTCTGAAACATTTATTCTTACATCTTGTAATAAAGACATTAAATCTATACTGATACAACCTAAAAAGGCATCTTGAAAATCTAATAATCCAAAAGTTTGACTATATTTTCTTTGTAACAAACACATAATATTTTCGCTATGATAGTCTGATATCACAAAAGATTCAGAAATTTTAAAAATATTCTGCATAATTTCTTCCCAAATTTTAGAATATTCAATTTTCTCTTCTAAATTGACAACCGATCCTTTTAAAAAAGGTAAATAATATTTTATAAATAATTCTGGATTTTTAAAATTTTGCTTTATAAGTAGGTCTTCACTTGGTAATTTTTGAAGTTCAATGATTAAATCTATTAATTTCTTATATATAACCTCAATATATCTTATATTGGATCTATTCTCTTGAATAAGATCTTTTATATGTTTTTCTCCAAAATCTTCTAAGATTGCACAAGACATTTCCTCATGCAAAATGAAAATTTCAGGCACTGAAAATTTATGAGCTTGTAATTTATTCTGAATTTTTATAAAATTTTTAAGAGTTTGAGATTCTAAAGAACAATCCATTAAGATATAAGATTTTGATGATTCATTTTTTATCCTAAAATATTTTCTTTTACTTAATCCTAAACCTCCTTTTATCAATTCAATATCTTTAATATTAAAATTAAATCCATTAGTTAATTTCAGAAATTTTTTTATATCAAAATTGCTCATAATCTTTGAAGACTTCAATTACTATTTATATCTCGTGAACTACTCGCCCCTAAAAAAGTGGGATTGCGCAAGCTTTTGTTCATCATGATTATTTATCATAATATATAAAACTATACTAATAATAATATAAATATATATAGGCACTTAGTGATACTCTCAATCCCCTTAAGGAGATTGAGAGTATCACTCGCATCAAAGAAGAGAGAAATTTTGTTCTACAAAAGATCGTGAGCGGAATCAAAAAAAATTCGAACATCTCTGCTCAAAATATAGAATTTCTGGAGTGCAATTGATTTTTCTTCCTTGGGAGATGTGGTTCCAGAATATGTTTTTTTGAAAAAAATTGCTCGAACACTATCAGAAGGCCTTCAAATGTTAAAATTTTTGCTAGATAATTCAACATAACTTCTGCTTCCTTTTATAAGCATTTGTTTTCTGTGGCTATATGCTTGATCAATTCAAAAAAGCAGCTCTAGACTTAAAACCCAATTTACTCCAAAATGATTTTTTCTAACTTTCTATAAAATTTTTAAAATTTCTCTTTCTGAAAAATTTCTTTCTGAAAAATTTCTTTCTGATTTTCTTTGCAGAAGCAGATACTCTGCTTTTATGAAAATTTCAGAATTGTTTAAAATTTCTGATTTTTTTAAGGTGTTTTTTTTCCTTTCTTTCAAAAATTTTTTTTGAATTTTTTAGATCATCTTCTACTCTTCTTTTTCTATTATAGATATTGCGCGTTACGATTTCTTCCGGTCCTATTTTTCCTTCTAAAAATAATATCTTATTTTCTGTAATACAAAAGAAAGATCTACTAACACAAGAGTTTGACATCAATATCTCAGAAGCACATGCAGAAGTATAAAAAATAGAGCTAACAAAGGAGAATATAGAAATAATAATCATCCTCCGTCATATACTCCTTATGACATAAGTATTGATCTTGATCTTAGTAAAGTATCATGTGCTATATGTTGTTTCATACTTGAAATATTTAAAGATATTGGAATAAATTTCAAAAGGGCCTAGTACTTATCATAAGCATTATTTATATAATATCCTTGTACAAACGTAATAATTCTTAATGCTGAATGCTGTTTTTGTAGAAGCTCCTGCTAAATTTGTTGAAAAATCTACTATTTCAATATCAATAAAAGGAAAAAATACAATTCTATGGCAAAGAATATTTCAGTACAAAAAGAAATATCTACACAACATTCTCCTGATAGTGTTGATAATTTCATCATCACTCTAGATCTCTCAAAGTTAAAGATTTCTGAATCTCAAATACAAGGTGAATTTTTCAGAAATTTAGATTTTAAAGAGGGTAATTTTCAAATAAGTGTTAATCTTGAAGATTTTTTTCTATCTGATCCAAAAGACATTTTTCAAACAATATCCAAAATATATGTGCATCAAATATTCAGTCCAGAGATATCATTTCAAATAAAAGATTTGTTAATTGAGGGCGTAACTAGATTCAAAGCACTATAGAAATACAACAAATATCCAGCAAAAAACTTCTTAAACATTTCAATATATTTATAAATGCTACAACAAAAGCCTATCCCAGGACTCCTATCCCTTCTTCAAATATAGAAAAAAAATACCTATTCTGTATCTTTTAGTACTTTTTTAATTTTATCAAAAAATAGATTATTGTAAAATTTCTATTTTTCTTAAGTAGTTCATACTAATTCATAAAATTAATTTGATCTTTCATCCATTTTTGTGCTCTTTTAGAAAGTTCTGGATATATATATTTCATGACATCTTCATAATATGCATTTATATATTCTATTTCTTTTTCTGTGAGTAATTTTTTATCTATTAGTTGTTTATCATATGGCACTAATGTTAAATTTTGAAATTTCAGAAAATTCTTATCTGATGTTGATTTTGTCATTATTAGATTTTCTATCCTTATTCCAAATTCACCTTCAATATATAAACCTGGTTCATTGGATAAGATCATATTATCATCTAATAATATCTCTTTAGCAGTAGGAGATATTGATAAACCACTTTCATGAACATTTAAAAAATTGCTTACTCCATGACCTGTAGAATGAGGATAATCTAAAAAATCTTGCCACAAATGAAATCTAGCAAAAGAATCTATATGTGAACCATTAAGTTTGTTTTTAGGAAAAATTAACTGATTAATAGATAAATGTCCTTTAAGTATTTTAGTATAAAAATATTTATGCCTCGAAGACACTACCCCTACAGCAACTGTTCTTGTAAGATCTGTTGTGCCTCCTAGATATTGTCCTCCAGAATCTATAAGCAATAAACCAGACTTACTTATAAGATCAGAATTTTCTTTTGAAGCCTTATAATGAATAATTGCAGCATTTGATCTGAATCCACATATAGGATGAAAACTATTTTTTATAAATTGAGAATTTTGAGACCTAAAATAATTTAATTTCTCGATTAAATTATATTCAGAATAATTATGTAATGTAGAATTTTTATTCTCATCCTGTATAAATGCTAAAAACTCACACACTGCTACAGAATCAATTTTATTAATATTTGTAGCATGTAAAATTTCAGAATCATTTTTTTTTAACTTCCAAACAGTACAAGGATCATCAATTGCTTTATTTTTAGGATTGGTGCTTAATATATTTGAAATATAACAATTTGAATTTTTGTCATAAATACAATTATATTCCAAATTCAATAGGAAAGAATTTAATTTTGATATAGATATGAATTCAAGACTACTCCTTGCTAATTTTACTTGTTCAGAAATTGTAAGATCTTTATCTAAAAACACATAAGATCTAGTTTGACTAATTAACATTGCAGAGAGAAGAGTTGGAGTAAATTCTAAATCCCATGATCTTAAATTCAACAACCAAGATATATTTTCTGGATTTGTTAGTAAGATGTTTTCAAATTGAGATTTTCTTAAAAACTCTCTTATTTTACTGACCTTAGATAAATAATCTTCTCCTGAATAATATTCAGAATATTCAAAAACCTCTATAGAAGAATTAAATTTATCACCTAGCATGTCTTCAATAATATCCTTTTCTAAAAATTCCATTTTGATTTTAGGAAAAAGAGAAAGAATCTGTTGATTACAAATAAGAGGATTGATAAAAAAATGCTGTTTTTCTAAAGTGATATATTTTGACCAATCAAAATTTTTGATAAATTGGAGATCATGTATTTCAAAATATTGTTTATCTAACTCTTTTTGAGCTTGTAACAAATATCTACCATCAGTAAAAAATAAAGATTTTTGCTGAGTAAAAATGATAGCTATCCCATTAGAGCCAGAAAAATTTGTTATAATCTTCAATCTATTTCTTTTTGAAGAAGTATATTCACTTAAATACTCATCATAAGATGTTATTACATATGCTTGAATATTTTCTGTTTTTAAAAAAAATATTAAAGTCTGAAGATTTTTTGTCATATGTATAAATATTTTGATAAAATCTACATGATTATAAAACATAAATAAAGAGATTATAATAAAATTATGATCAAATAATAATATTAAAAAATTTTCTATGATATTTTGATGTATCAAAATTGTAAATATTGTTTTATTTTTGACTTAAGATAATAAAAATTAAATAGTAAAAATTTCTCAATTTCATTTTATCTATATTTTATGATATAATGTTTTCTGTTATTTCTCTTTGTCTGTATAAATTTACTAATTAAAATTGCATCTGTTGCTTAAAGTATTTTAGGTTTTTGAATGTTAACTAATATTTTAATAAGAAGAATAGGTAAAATACCTCCTTGGTTGATATATTTTGTTTCTCCACTACCTGGATTTGTAGAATCTATTTTTTCTTTAGCTTTACCAAATGTAGGAGAATTTTTAGGAGCACATAAAACATTAGTGCAATTTTCTACAGTATCATATTATCTAGGTTTTTCTCTAGGAATACTAACGCTAGGATGGATTTCTGATCTTATAGGAAGAAGACCTTTGATCCTAGGATGTCTTATCTCTTACGCGTTAATATCTCTATTTTTAAGTTATGCTGACAACATATATCTATTCATATTTTTTAGATTTTTACATGCATATGCTGCAAGTGTATGTTCTGTTGTTGGGCAAGCTATGATACGGGATTCATATAGCAAGTTACTATTATCTTATATGTATGTTACTATGTCTCTATCAATGTCTTTAATTCCAGCTCTAGGATATATAATAGGAGGACAATTAATACAAATTTATTCCTGGACTAACGCATTCAGATTAGTATCATTTTGCATATTTACATTATTTTTAGTATGTTTTTATTGCTTGCCAGAAACTAATTATATCAAAGAAAAAAAATCACTTCTAATTAATATAAAAAAACAACTAACGGTTTTAAAATATATATCTAAAGATCTCCAATTTTTTTTAAACTCTTTGATTGTTGGGCTGTTTAATGGTGTATTATATGGATTTTATATGCAAGCTCCTTTTATCTTCATAAAAGGTTTTGATATAAAAACTTCTGTTTATGGACAAATAATTTTATTCACTAATTTCGCTAGCTTTTTAGGAGCTTTTATGAGCAAATATTTAATGAAGCACCATTTCCATATTAAACAGATAAAAATTTTTGGACTGGCTATTAGCTTTTGCGGTTCATTATTACTTTTTTTATGTTCTCTATATTCTTACAAACAATCATCAGCTTTATACTCACATATTTTATCTATTATTTTTCCTTTCATGATTTGTGCTTTAGGGCATAGTCTATTAATACCTCTTGTTTTAAGCACTTCTCTCAAATTTTATAGACACCATATTGGAATTGCAGGATCCATTTTTGGTTCTTTTTATTACCTCATTTCTGCTCTTGTAGTATTTTCAATTTCTAAGATCAGTAAATATAGTATAGATAATTTCAGTATTTTATGTTTGATCTTAGGCATTTTTTCTATAATAATCTTTACATTGGAAGATTCATTAAGTAAAAGACACAAAATGTGATTGTTTTGTTCTAAATTCCACTCTATCATCCTCTTTCACTATTTAATTATTATTTTTTATGAAAGACTTTAGATCATCTATAATATTACATTGTAATCCTTTAGAGCAAATATCTTTAAGCTTTAAACAAAAATTAAAAAAATACGGCTTTAATATTCAAAATTTTGTTACTGAAAATAAATTTAGCAAAAAAAATAAGGATCTATTCTTTGTTCTTGGAGGAGGAATGTCTTTAGAAAGGGATATTTCACTTTTATCTTCAGAATCTGTAATAGAAACTTTAATCAAGCTCAAATATGAAGTATATTTCATAGATATTGGAGCAGACATAATAGAGATTACACTAAAAATAAGTAGTTACAAATGTAAGATATTTAACTTAGTTCATGGTAAATGGGGAGAAGACGGTAATTTACAATCAATCTTTAATATCAAATCTATTCGTTACACGGGCTCAGGAGTATTAGCTTCTAGCGCTAGCTTTAACAAAAAAATTGCTTATGACATAGTATCGTCTAACGGTATTGATATTGCTAATTATCAAATTTTCAGCAAGCAACATATTATTGATATCAGTAAAATATCTTCTCCATTTATAATTAAACCTTTAGAACAAGGTTCTAGCATAGGTATAGAATTAATTGATAATCCAGAAAATTTTGATTTTAAAAATTATCATTTTAAATACGGAGAGGAAGTTCTTCTAGAATCTTTCATTAAAGGGAAAGAACTACAAATAGCCGTATTTGAAGGAAAAATCTTAGGAATACTCGAATTAAGATTACTAAAAGGAAAAAAATTTTTTGACTATCAAACTAAATATAACAAAGGATTTGCTGAACATATTTATCCAGCAAAAATTACTACAGAAATTGCATCAAAAATAGAAAACCTATCTAAAAAAATATATAACATATTTAAATGTAAAGGTTTAATAAGAATAGAGCTCATCTATGAACCTATAGAAGAGAAGTTATATTTTTTAGAAATAAACACAGTTCCTGGTATGACAAAAAATTCTATTTGCCCTGAAATTGCAGCACATTCTGGAATAGAATATCTTATTTTAGTAGAGATGATGGCTAAAGCTGCAGATTATGAAAAATAATTTTTCTAATAACGTTAGAGTCAAAAGAAAAATACTGAAATTTTATTTAGGAATAAGATATTTTTTTATCATTTTATTTGTAATATTTTTGTTACTCTTCTTTGTAACTGACTTACTAAATAATTATAAGTTAAAAATAAAAGAAGCTTTTATTACCCTTACCGCCCAAAATGCTTTTGTTTTAGAAGAAATTTATGTAGAAAACTTAACTAACCTTACTTTACTAGATCTACAAAATCTTCTAGCAATAAAAAAATACCAACCAATTTTATCATTAAATCTTTCTCAGATACAAAGATCTTTAAAATCTCACCCTCTAATCAAAAATATTTTAATAGAAAGGAGATTACCTAATATTCTATATATATCTATTCAAGAAGATCTACCAATTGCAATTTGGCAATTTCAAGGAAAAATATCCTTAATTAATAATGACGCAAATATTATTGATTTTCATGATATTTCAAGATTTCAAGACTTAACATATATTTTAGGAGAAGATGCCAATTTATATGCAAAAGAATTAATTAATCATCTAAATTTATATCCACAACTGAAAGAAAGATTAAAATATGCTATCAGAATAGGTAAAAGAAGATGGGATCTTATATTTGATAACGATATAAAAGTCAAAATGCCAGAAAAAGACTTTCTTACTGCATATAATTATTTAAATAAATTTTTTCTTGAAAATAAATTTGGAAAAAAATATAAAACATTGGATTTGAGAAATCATTGCAAATTTTATTTTAAAAAAGATTAAAAAGTTTACTTTTAAATATTGCTATATTATAATTTAAATTGAATGTTTAATAAATTTTTAATTTTTTATGAATTTCAGTAAGTTATCAAAATTTTTTGCTTTAATTAATAAGGATTCTACTAAAATAGCTAATCTTTATAAAGATATAATAAAAAATATCTTTGTATCTGGTAATCTTTCTGAAAATTTTATCAAAAAATCACAAAAATTAAAAAAACTAGAATATATAGAAAATGATATTTATAAAGATAAGCCTAAAACAGAAAATAAAAAATCAAGGTTAAAAATAATTGGGAATCATTTTTGGGATGCAACAAAAATATTGTTTCATATGATTAAAAATATTGCAGAAGTTTACGGTGTTTTGTTTTTTGCAATAACATTTAGTACTATAATCACTAATACTCCATGGATAGCTGCAGGTGCTGGTGCTTTAGTAGTGGGCGCATACAGTGGAGTTTTTCTTAGTAAGTTCATAATTGAGAAATTATATAATAAGTTTAATAAATCTTATACAGTCAAAAATGTAAAAAATGAAATATCAATGGGTAAAAAAAACCTGAAAGAGAATAGTAATTCTATAGAAAAAGAAAAAATTATATCAGATAAAACTGAATTTCTAATTAAAAATGAAACAAAAAAAATAACCTATAACTTCAAGCCAAGATTTTGGATGGATAAAATAATACAATTTTGGAAAAAAAAAGATATCCTAACTATAGAAAAACCTATGATAAAAAATCATGATATCCAAAAGATTAATAAAAATCTTAAATCTAAAGCTCAAGATACAAGCTCTATAATCGTTCTAATTCCTAATAACATAAAAAATAAAATATCTCCAACTACAACATCTTATGATAAAAAATTTATTTATTCAAAAACTATTGCTAAAGAACAAAATTCTTCAAAAAAGTCTGTTTTATCTGAAATTAAGTCAAATTAATTTCAAATTTATATAATTCTATTTTATTCTTAAACATAAAATCTATAATATTTTCATTTATATATTGATTATAAAATCTTGTATTTATAGTTTTACAATTTGGTAAAACTATTCTTACTTGTGATGTTTGACCGGAAAATGCTTCTTCTATTCTAAGATTAATATGGGATTTTATCCTGTGAATATTTTTTGGATAAAGAGTAATAAAATAAAAATTTCCCAGATTATCGGTACTAGCAGTACCATTCCCCAAAAAATATTCAGAAAATTTAAACAATTCTTTTTCTGTTCTTTGTTTTAATCCTTTATAATTATAAAACCCTGCATCATCAGTTTGCCAAAGAAGAATCTTAGTATCCTTCATTGGTTTAGACTCAGAATTTTTAATATTTCCATATAAAATGATTTTTCTTACATTATTAGGAATGGTAGGTTTAAATAAATTATTAGTTTTAAGAAATTCTTCAGGCTCATAATTATTTATTATGTCATATTCTATAGGACAAATTTTCAGCAAATCAATATACTCTATACTATGAATAATAGAAGGTTTCAGAGCAAAAGTAATAAATAAAAATATATGATAAAATTTCATAATAGATTTTAGCCCTATTAACACCTCAACCAAGACAATTTTTTTATTTATGGCATATGTATTGCAAATCTTAAAAAGAAAATTTCTGAAACCCAAATTTTTATTATTGTATAGTGTTAAAAAAGTTTCAAAGAGACCTTATATTAGGATTCTTAGATTTAGACTTTTGTCTTATAAAAATAACAAATTGTGATAAAGAATCCACAATATCATCATGTGTTGTACTTGGAAAAGAAGTAATTTCTTGAACTAAAATTTGTGTAAAACTTGATTTAGCAGGTAAAATAATATTACCAGATTGAAAAAAGGGTATAATAGAAGCAAATCTAGTAAATTTATCTTGATGAGGTTTTATAGGATAAATATTTTTAAAACCTTCAGAATAAAGATCTTGTATTAGAGATTGGCCGCTAGATTTATCTTCTATAATCACATATTTAGGATTAAATTTCTTGATCTGATGCAGAGCATGATTTTTTAATAATGGATATCCCATTTTTTCTCTAATTAAATCTACTAAATAGTAACAATCGTTCAATATACCCCAACAACTACAAACAGTATAATCAGATTTAATGGATGTCTTAATGGCGGTATCCCAGCTTAAAGCAAAATAGGAAAAATATTTAGGTATTTGATTATAGAAAGAAATTTCATTCTTTGAAAGTAAATTAAAATTCTCTTTTAGAGCTGACTGTAGATATTGTGCACTATAATTTTTATTACCAATTTCGTTTTTGAGTTTTGTTAGAGATTCTAGATTATCTAATTTAGAATTCATTAGACTTCCCTTAGCAAAGAAATATGTTTTGTTAAATATAGTAAATTTTATATCTTCTTGTGCTAAAGCTGGAATTTTCAATAATTCCCAACCTCCTTTAGATATAAGATATCCTGATAAATCCTCTTGATGCAATCTTTGCATAATCACTATGACAACTGCTTCATGTTTATTATTCATTCTTGTAAGAAAAGAATTTTCAAACCATTCAATTGTATGGTTTCTCATCTTATTAGAATTTATATTAACAGGATTATGAGGATCGTCTATGATTAAAATATCACCCCCTTCTCCTGTTAAAGTTCCTCCAACACTAGTTGCCAATCTAAAACCGTTTTGAGTAGTCAAAAATTTATATTTTTGATTTTGTGTAGGACTAATTCTAGTATGAGGAAAAATATTTTGATACCAATCGGTTTGTATAATAGACCTAGCATCAACAGAATGTTTTATGCTTAAAGCTGAAGAATAACTTGCTGAGATAATTCTACAATTAGGCTTACATCCAAGCATCCAACTAGTCCACATGACATTTACACATAATGATTTCAAGGATCTCGGAGGAATATTAATTATAAGCCTCTTTACATGCTTAACTCTGATAGCTTCTAGATAATCCGATATTAAGTCTATATGCCAATTATGTATAAATTCTTCCCCTATATTAGTTGTACTAAATGCTTTGCTTAGAAAACTTACAAAGTCTTGCCTTAACAATGCATCTAAAAAGCGTTTAGAGTATTTTTCCATAAATTATTTCTGATTTTTTTTTAAAAATCTATCTAAAATTTGTTTATCTTGTTTTGTCAGTAGCTCATAATTTTCTCCTGAAGAAAAATTTAATTTTTGTAGATTTGTTATAACAGTTATTATTTTAGTAAGTGAGTTTGTAATATTTTTCTTCTTATCTAATCCAGAATTGGATATTTCTAATTCTTTTAGGTCTATTTCTACTAATTTTATCAATTTTACTACTATTAGATGTAATTTTTTTGTTAAAAGGTGAAAATTTTGTGTCATTATAATATAATTATTTAAATATTGATGAGTAAATCAGTGAGTAAAGAATTTTTCAATTTGACTTATAGAAACCATTTATAGAAACTGATCAACTCAAATTTTTTCTTCAGAAATTTTGTAATTAAATATAGAACGTTTTTCGTTAATAGTCATAAAACTTGCATTAGAAACTTTAGACCATAAATTTTCTCTTTTTCATTAAGAGATGAAATAGAATCTAATCATAAGATAAAATAAGAATCTTCCTGAAAAAAATGAGAAAAAAATTGATTAATTTTGAAAAAATCTTATCAGCAAAAGGAATAATATTGTCTTCCCAAAAAGCTAATCTTGCCTCTTTCATATTACTATAAGTATTATCTCCTTTTATTCCTAATAATTGTGCTGGAATATTAAAAGCTAAAGCAATATCTCTTGAAAGAGAGTCTTTTAATTCTAAAAATTTTTCTAATTTTTGATGTTTTTCAAGATCTTTCCATTCAAGTTCACCTTCTAATATCAGAGGTTTTCCAGAATTAGAAGCTCCTGTAAAATTATCATAAAAATGCTCTTTTAATCTATCAAATTGCTCATGAGTTAAGTTATGTCCATCTTTGAAAGATAAAGTTCCACTAGGTTTTGAGGCATGTTTTAAAAGAGATTGATTCCAATCTAAAATGTCAGAATATAAATTTGTAGCTTTATATATAGTTTTAAGAGAAGAAACACCATATTGATCATTTTTTAAATGATTACTTTTTATATGTAAAACAGAATTAATGTGATTTGTTGTGTTTATATCAAAAAAATGTTTTTGTCCGTTGAATAAATATTGATACCCGATCATTTTATTTTTTTGATACAAAAATTCGATATTTTCTGGATTTATTATATTTAAATCTAAAATTTCTGTATAGGGATTTTTTTCTAGCAGTAAATAACTATTACCATATAATAATAAATTTTTTGATACAGAAGAAATAATTTCTGAAAAATTATCTGAGACATTAGGTCTATTTAAAAGGTCAATAAGCTGATGTTGATGTATTACTTCTAAATTAATATCTAAAGACTTTTTTTTGTATAATTTCCATTTTATTTGAGATATAGAGCTAGATATAAGATTTATGCATCTATGAACTATAATGTTGGAATAGTAAAGATCTGCGTTAGATATAAATTTATCTCCAGTAGAGGATATAATATATGGAGTAATATTATTCCAGTTATAAAATTTTTTTTTATCTGTATCCTTTAGACTGCTTTTGCTTTTTTTAGATAAAATTTGGTTCAAATATTTCTTTAACATATTAGATTTATAGTATATGCTCGGTTATAAATAGAATTCTCAATTACTATATACTAAATATTAATTTCACTAAATTGAGTAAAAAGTAATCAAAATATTAAAGTTTTTATTTTTTATATTATAGAAAAATTAAAATTTTAAAAAATTATTTATTTATGCTATAATTTTATTAGACTTTTAATAAAAAGGTTAGTTTTTTAACTAAACGATGGTTTGATATGTCAGGACAGTTACTTGAAATAATAATATTCGCAACAGTTGCTATAATTTTATGTAATAAACTAATTTCTCTCGTAGGTAAAACATCAGAGAGAACAGATGATGAGCAATCATTTTTTGGTGAAAAAGATGTAATAAAAGACATTACATACACAGAAGTACTAAAAGATTTTAACGATTTCACTCAAAAAAACTCTCTTAATCCTTTAGAAGATTTGATAAATTTAGAAAATAAAGATCTGATTTTAAAAAATTATGAAGCATTAAAGAGGATTTTACCTGAATTTAATATGAAGAAATTTCTTCTTAACTCTAAGAAAGCATTAAAAATAATTTTGGAGAATAGAGAATCCGAAGATACTCTTTTACTAAAGCTTATAGATAAAAGATACTTAAAAGATTTTAAAAAATTTAGCAGGGAAAATTACACAAAAATAAATTCAAAAAATTTAGAAAATTTGGATAGTATGTCATCAAAAATTTCAGAAATATGTTTATTTGGGAATAATGTGTTCATTAAAGTTATTTATTCAAAAAAAGATTTTATTAGCAAGGAACAGATATTTAATGAAGAATGGACTTTTTCAAAAAATACTTCGTTAGAAAATAAGATTTGGTTTTTAAATCAAATAGAAAAAATCTGAAAAAACTAATGTTTGCTAGTTCAATGAAAGCTATTAAAGAAATCTTTTGTCTTTTAGATTTTCATATAAGAATGATATTTTTATTTTTGATAAAAATATACCAAACAACCATCTCTCCTTCTCTAGGAGAAAATTGTAAATTTTTTCCTAGCTGTTCTGAGTATGCAAAAAAACAATTTCTACAAAGAAATTCTATAACATCAATATTTCTTACCTTATGGAGAATCATAAGATGTAACCCTATTGTTAAACCTCAAGTTGATGATGTAAAAGAAATATTTAAGAAAAAATAGAATCATCACAAGTCAAATCTACTATAGTTCACTAACTCTATTTTCTATATCATGATAGAATATTGTTTTCCAATATTCTCATTTCATTAAAAAGCACTCCCAAAAAATTTAGAAAGATATTTTAATAATTGAATTTTTGTTACTATTTATTAAAAAATTAATTTTAATTATTGATGTTTTTACTTTATACATATCTAACATGTTATAATTTCAATCACAAAATATATCTGAAATGAAACTTATCAATCAATTTTTCTCAAATGAAAAAAATTCTATTAAAATTTTCCTTATTATTATCAATATTTGTTGTATCGGTAATTCAAGCAACATCTTATAAAGAAATTGCTTATATAAAAGAATTTACAATCGAAAGTAACAATAAAGAACAAGAAAAAAAAATAGAAGAAGCTAAAGAAAGACTTGAAGAAGAATACCAAAAATTTTTAGCATTCAAAAAAGATTTAAAATCTCAGTTAAATATCTTAAATTCAGATCTACTAAAAATACAAGATGATGTTTTGAACATTATACAACAGATTAGAGAAAAAAATATTAAATATAATCAATATTATACAAAGGAAGATAAAGAAATTTTGGATGCAAATTTAAATACAGTAAACACGATTTTTATCTCAGATATTGAAACAATAGAAACAAAAATAAAAAATATTTTGATTGATATTGATAATTTAAGATCTAATTCTGTTCAAAGTGAAAAATTATTTATAGAGGATTTAATCAAAACCATTAAAATTGATATTGATCTTTTAGAGGAGGCAATTTACATAACTTTATCAGAATATGAAAATAGGCAAAATTCTCTTATTCAAGACTTTATTGATTTAAGTAAAGAAGTAAAAGCTTTATTAGAAAACATTATCATCGATCTGAGTACTAATGTTTCTAAATTAAGAATCATTCTTGAACAACTGAAAAACAATAACATAAAAAATGATTTTGACCATTTAGAAGATTTTAATAAATTGATAAAAACCATAGAACAAGAATTAGTAAAAGTCGATTCATTATCTACATATGTAATAGCTGAAACAGCTACAAGACTTCAAGAACAACATTATGAACTTCAAAATTTCAAATTTAATTTCTCCAACAATATTGCGAATGCTGCTAAAAAAGCTGTAATTGTGACAACATCTTCTCAAAAGAGAATATTACATTATGCTGCAGAATATGATTCTGTAGAATTAGCAGAATTTATGCTAGATCATGGAGCTGAGATCAATGCACAGAGTAGTTTAGGGCTTACTCCTCTAGCAATGGCTGCATTAAACAATAAATTAGCAACTGGAGAATTACTCCTAAAAAAACATGCAAATGTTAACTTAGAAGATTCAAACGATCAAACCCCATTACATGCAGCAACTTGGTTGAATTATGCACAATTTGTGAATTTACTGATAAATTATGGAGCAAATCTTAATGCTAAAGATAAAGAAGGAGAAACTGCTTTACATTATGCAATTGTAAAAAATTATGTTGATATAGCAAATATACTAATAGCAAACAAAGCAGACCTCAATGCACAAAATCAATTGCAAAGAGCAGCGTTACATTATACAGTATCTTATAGAACACCAATCATAATGGATACTTTGATTCAAGCAAATTTACAAGATCCAGAACTCAATCTAAATCTAAACATTCAAGACCAAAATGGAGATACAGCATTGCATATGGCATCATCTTCAGGATATCTAGATCTTACAACAAAATTACTAGATACAGAAGGAACAGACATAAATTTTAAAAATAACAAAGGTGAAACTGCTTTGCATTATACTATCCTACAAGGAGATAGTAGATTAAATATTATATCTCTTCTTGTAAAAAGAAATGCAGACATTAATATACAAAATCTAGAAAATAAAACAGCTCTGCATTATGCTGCATCCTCTGAAAACAGAATAAATATAGCAAATTTTTTGATTAATCAAGGGATCAAAATCAATCTTCAAGATTATAATGGCCAAACAGCGCTTCATTATGCATCAATCAAAAATTATATAGATTTAGCAAAAAAATTAACTATGTATGGAGGGAATTTATTATTAAAGGATAATACTCAGAAAACAGCATGTGATTATGCTAAGACTAATAAAATGAAAGATATAGTTTGTAATTTAGATTACTCTCCTTTACATGATGCAATAATGAACAATCCAGATCTAGTTAACGATATAATAAGTAATATAACAGATATTAATGTTCTAGATAATTTCAATAATACAGCATTACATATAGCTGCTAGAAAAAATGATGCAATATCTGCGCAGCTATTAATTGATGCAGGAATAGATAAAGAATTTAAGAATTATGATGGAGACACAGCTTTACATATAACCGGAAAATATAATTCTGTAGATGTAACAAGAATATTAATTGATGCAAAATCTAATCTTAATGCTCAAAACAACAATAATATTACAACCTTAATGTTTGCTTCATTACATAATTCACCTCAGATAACTCAAGCATTGATTGACACAATTACATATAATAATATAGAAAAAGTTAATCTTGACCTTCAAGATAATGAAGGAGAAACGGCTTTACATAAAGCTGTATGGAACAATTTTCCAGATATTGCACAAATGTTAATTGATAGTCAAGCTAATCTTAACCTTCAAGATAATGAAGGAGAAACAGCCTTACATAAGGCTACAAATAAAAATTTGCCAAATATAGTAGAAAAACTAATCAATGCAGAAGCTAATTTAGATATTCAAACGAATAGAGGAGATTCTCCTTTACATAGAACCGCTATAGGTAATATTACTAGCATCGCAACATTACTAATCCAGGCAGGTGCAAATACAGAACTAAAGGAAAAAGATTTTTCCCAAACAGCACTACATTTGGCTGTTATATATAATAATCCAGATGTGGCTGAGATATTTTTAAATGGAGGAGCTAATAAAGATTCCACAAATATTCAAAATCAAACTCCTTTGCATTTGACTGCTATGTTTAATACTCCACAAATAACCACAATGCTTTTGAATAAAAATGCAAACATAGAAGCTATAGATTTATATGAGCTACAAACAGCATTAAATTATACAGCTATATATGACTCTCCTGAAGTGACTAGATTATTAATTGCTGCGGGAGCTAATCTTGACAGTAAAGACCAACATGGAAAAACATCATTGCATAATGCTTCAGATAAAAATCATTTGTTAGTAGCAGAATTATTAGTAAATGCAGGAGCTAATTTATATGCTAAAGATGACAAAAATTTTATAGCTTGTGATCTCGCTAAAACTAATGAAATGAGAAATATAGTTTGTAATTCTTACACAAATCATTCATATCCATTACATTTGGCTGTTAGCAATAATGATAAAGTGACAGCAGAACAACTTATTAAAGCCGGAGCAAATATCAATCTTCAAGATAAGAATCAA
>JADHZC010000002.1 GCA_015657545.1 Rickettsia sp. | reverse complement strand
TGTAACAAAAGGGTCTAGGATGCATTATTTATCTACAAGAATATTCATTCGCGTAGATTATAATTTCAATAATGAACAAAACAAGTCTCTCTATAAATAATTCTGTCTTTAAAATAATGTCATATACAACAACAAGTAAAAGCCAAAATGGATAATCATCAAATAAAGATCTGATTTCTATATATACTGAATCTGAGAGCTTACAATCAAAAAAAACTACAATAAAATATGAATAAAATTATTATATAAAAATAGGATTACTAATAAAAATTAAAATATTAAAAAATGTAAATATTTCATAAATTATTTAAACTTAGAAAAAATAAAATCATTGAACCCAGCAATACATGGTTATAGAAAAACACTAATATTTGCTCTGGTATATAATAGAAAATATTTATATAAGATTTGATAATTTTATACACTTTAATATCTTTATAAATAAAAATATGTAAAAGTATTAAAAGGATATATAACTAAATAAACGTAAAACAGATGTAAAATTTAAAAAAAAGATAGTTTTAAATTTGCTTATTCAATATAATTTCTTAAAAATTTCAAAAATTACAAATATGCTTCAGAAAAAAATATGTAAAATCCTCTGTATTATATTTTCAGTTAAAGTCTAAACATTTACCAGTATAAAAAATTTTCAGTATCTTCTAAAAGAGGACTTTATAATAACAACCAAAAGCTAAACAATAACTAAATTATTGTATATTTCTCAATAAAGGTGTTTTTATATATTCATTCCAATAAAAGAAATAAAGGTTTAAAACAGCAAAATTTAGCAATATAATGTGAATGCAGAACTAAATTACCTGATATTGGTAATGTTTTCCGATGATAAGATCTTATTATCAATCAATATAAAAAAGAACAGGTATACAAATGAAAAAGCAAAATTAGAAGCTGCGTTTTAATATGTTTAGAAATATTTTTATTTCAATAGAAGACAAAAAATTTATTTTTATCATGCAATATATCTATAATTTTTTAGCTAATGATTTACTAAATACCATCTACTTTGGAATTTTTCTTCTTCTGATGCAGCTTTTAATGAATTAAAGACCTAAAATATCTCAGTAAAGCATTTTTTCGTATTTTTCCTATATTTTTATTTAATATAGAGATGAAAAAGTCATTTTATTATTTCTTTCATTCTATGAGAAATTTATGCAAAATTAGTGCTTGATTCTCTTAAAATTGCACACATATTTCATATATATAATTTTATTTAAAGAAAAAAACTGGTGCATATCCAAGCTTAACAAATTGCTTTTACCTGATTCTCTCTTTGTCCTTGCCATACAAACAAATTTAATTTTGAGATTAATTCTTCTAAAAGTTTACTGTACACCAATTTCTGTGAGTAATTCTCCATCATAATCATAAAATCAGGAAGCTTTTGATTAATAATTTTCTTTTATCAAATCTACGTCTTATAAATTGTGTTCTAACATGTATAGTCATCTCCCGCTACAAAATTTTCATCTTTTTTTATATTTTAAATACTCTATATTTATTTTGATCAAAACCATTTTGAGTAACAGCAATAAAAACAGCTACAGGAAATTCTCCAATATATGGCTATTATCATATATTTCTATTATTTCGGAATATTTTTTAATCCAAAAAGCTCTTTATGCGTAAAAAATTTTGATAATGTTGCGTATTTTTTTATATTAATTTTCTATAGAAAATTTTAGCTGAGTATTAGAGTTATCTTAATACATCAAAATATTTTTGGATTTGGGATCTAAAATTTTATTTTTTTTATTATTTTGATTATAGAGTTCTCACATTAAATTGATATTTAATTCTCTTTACATGTGGGATATATTCTTCTGTGTAATAAATATTGTTTATAAAATTGTACTATAAGTTTCAAAAATAGATTGTAAAGAGTCCTCTTTTGTATCATTACTTGATTTGCTACCAAAAATCTTACTATTACGATATATAGAATTTGGATAGAAACTATTCATCTTTAAGTAACAAATATTAACATCAGTATTTTGTAATTTGAGCTTTTTCTTTTGAGACTCAAATTGAGTTTCTTCAAGGCTGTATTTTATCTACTAAAACTTCTTAAATGCTTCTCATAATTTTAACTACATCAAAGTTTCCATTTGTTTTTTTAGAATTTTTGTAATATATTTTTCTTCCTAAAAAAAAGGATTTTACCTGATACTTATTTATTGCGCTTCAGTTATTTTATACACAAGGTGCATAACACATATGATTATAAAATATTGAAGTACACGTTCTAGAATTAAAATATTGATCATTGCATGTTCTTAGTTTAACATATTTGTTAATTCATCTAACACTAAATTTAATTTAGACGCAGAAACAAATGGACCAAAAAATAAACCTTTAGAAAAATCTCTCCCTCTATATTTTTTTAATTGTGGGAAATTTATTTTCAATATCTATATTAATATAAAAGGAAATGATTTATCATCTTTAAGTAAAATATTATATTTGGGTTTAAATATTTTAATTAAATCACTTTCTAGTATTAAAGCTGAAGATTCTGAATCTGTTATTTCATAATTTATAAACGACAATTCATTTTGAAGTAAATGATTTTTAATAGAAGTTGAAATTAAATATTGTTGCAATCTATTTTTTAAATTTTTCGCTTTACCTATATATATAATTTCATTATTATGGTTGTGTATTTTATACACCCCTGGGCTAGAAGGCGCATTATAGATTGTTACTTTTAATATCTCTTTGCCTTTCAAAATATTTACTGAAATTTTAATTTTATCGTATTTTTTATTTATAGAATTTCTTATCTTTTTGCAATAAATGATTTTTAATTTTTATTAAAAATTAATTGGTTGTTTTAATTGCAATATTTATTAATTTTTTTTAAATAATGATTGTATTTTAAAAAGAAAATATGATAAATTAATGTTAATATTATTTTAAATTAAAATTATACAATATATTATGGTTAGAAAAAACGCATTTATTCAAGAAATTGACAAAATTATAGGAAAAAAAATATACTCCTTGAGATTATCTCAGGGTTTTTCAAGACAACAATTATCAGATATAATTCAAGTTACTCATCAGCAATTACAAAAATATGAAAAAGGTACTAATAGAATTTCTGTAGGTAGATTAGTATTAATAGCAAAAGCTTTAAATCAAGACGTAAGTTATTTTTATAATGATATAGCAACAGCAAAATCAGAAAAAATAGATACAACTCATCAAAGAATGTGTATAGAAGTTTCCAGAAATTTCATGAAAATAAAAAACGAAAAATATCAATCGGCCGTTAACGATATAGTAAAATCACTTGTTAAATTAAATAATCAACATTAAAATTTTTCAAACAATTAAACTATTTTTATTGCAAAGCGTAAGATATTTATGTAATTTTATCCAAATATAAATATGCTTTGTTTTTAATAAATAAGAAAATTTTATGATAAAACGTTATAATAATCTTTATAAAACTATTCATCCAGATGGATATGTTTTTATAATAACATTTTTATTAATAACTATTATTTTTTTTACATTTAACAATTTTTTGGGTTTCATAGGTATATGTTTAAGTTTTATTTGTATATATTTTTTTAGGAATCCTTCTAGAGTAGTCCCTATTCAAAAAGGCTTAATAGTAAGTCCAGCTGACGGAATCATACAATCTATAAAGGAAGTTTCTCCTATTAAAGAATTTGAAGCAGAATTTGCCAAGGATGAAAAAATGATTAGAGTAAGCATTTTTTTAAACATATTCAATGTGCACGTAAATAGAATCCCTTATAACGGAAAAATATTAAAATTAAATTATATTCCTGGAAAATTCTTTAATGCTTCTTTAGATAAAGCAAGTATACATAATGAAAGACAATCAGTGTTAATACAAAATACCGATTTTGATCACAAAATCATATTAGTACAAATAGCTGGTTTAATTGCTAGAAGAATAGTGTGTGATTTAGAAGAAGACTCTTATGTAAATACTGGAGAAACATTTGGTATTATAAGATTTGGTAGTAGAGTAGATATGTATTTACCTAAAGACTCAAACATTAAAGTGTCCGTAGGTCAAACAACCATAGGCGGAGAAACAATCATATGCGATGTTGCTTCACAGATAGCAGAATCTGATTTAACTTTTATAAAAAAGTAATTTTTTAAATATAATTAAAAATAATGAAAAAAATTTCAAGTGATAAGATCTATTCCCTTTTCAGTATTAATTCCTAATTTGATAACTCTTAGTGGTCTTATTATAGGAATAAGTTCTATAAAATATGCTTTGCTTGGCAAATGGGAAATTGCAGTTTTATGCATTTTGTTAGCCGCAATTATAGATGGAATTGATGGAAGAATTGCAAGAATCCTAAATTCTTCTAGTAAATTTGGATCTGAATTGGATTCTTTATGTGATCTCGCTAATTTTGGTGTTTCTCCAGCGATATTGATATATCTTTGGGCATTTAACCATTATGAGTTTCATCTAATTGCTTGGGGAAGTTCAATGTTTTTCACTGCTTGTATAGCAATTAGATTAGCTAAATTTAATCTGTTAAACGAAGATATTAAAAGTAAAAAATCTTTAACTACTGAACAAAATGAAGAAGAAGAGTATATTGTAAAAAATAAATTGAACTATTTTTATGGTATTCCAGCTCCTAGCGCTGCTATTTTAATATTGATTCCCATGATGTTAGAATTTAATTTAACAAATATTGTTGATTACAAAATAAGTGGTTATAAAATATTCTTAAATATTTATATTTTATTTATAGCATTTTTAACTGCTGGAAATTTCAGAACTATATCATTAAAAAATTTTAAAATAAATAAAGAATATTTTTCATTTTTAATGAGCTTATTTATAATATTATTCATAATAGTAATATTATATCCTTGGTATATAATACCTGTATTAGGTGTACTTTATCTCATAAACATACCAATCTATATTTTATATTTAAAATATAGAAAAAACAAACATAAGACTTCTGTTTAATTATTTTCATTTTTGCAATTAAAATGAGGAAAATTTTTCAACGCATAGTTGAGTTTTTTTATTAATTTGGGATTGATATCAATCAAAATGCTGTTTTTTTGTTGTTTTACAAAATATTGATATAAAATTTCTTCAGGATAATCCAATAATTTATCTAATTCTACTAAAAGTGGATAATCTAATTTAAAAAGAAAAATTTTCAAAAAATATTCAAAAATAAAATCTAATTCTTTGATACCTCTATAAAAAGATTTGAATAGCAATTTTTTTCTGATGAGGGCTTTAGAATTTTTCATAAAAATTATTTTAGATCTTTGTTGCAAAAATGTTAGATTTTATCTATCATATCCTATACTTGTTAAATCAAAAATGATAAAAATTATCTCTTGCATTTTTAGATAATCATTATTATTAGTTGGTTATTTGAATTATAAAAATTATGATTTTAAATGAATATATCAGATAGAATGTTACATTCTAATATTTCAGAAATTGGTAAAAATAATAACTCTTATCACTATGACCTTTTCTGTAACATATTAGCAAAATTAGAAAAAATATATGGAGAATATTTTTATCAAAATTGGTTCAGTAAAATAGAATTTTTAGAAATTTCAAGTTACGGATCAATTATATTAACAGTTCCTAGCAATTTTATTAAAAATTGGATAAAAGTCAATTATCTAAATATAATTAGCAATTTATTCAAAGAATGTGATTCTAATATAAAATTAATAGAAATTATTACAAGAGAAAATAAATCTTTTGATAAAGAACAAAATACTGAAAAGCAAATCTATAAAAATACTCTTGTTACTAACAATATTTCAAAAATAAGTGATACTTTACCCAAAAAAATTTCTTATCTTCCTAAATATAGCAATAATAATTGTATAATTTTTGAGAATTTAGAATCAATTTTAGATAGTAGATTTACGTTTAAAAATTTTGTGGTAGGTTCTTCAAATGAACTGGCATATGCTGCCTCTTTAGCTGTAGCTGAATCTAATAATGCTAGCGTAGATTCTAACCCTCTTTTTTTGTATGGAGGAGTAGGATTAGGCAAAACTCATCTAATGCATGCTATAGCCTGGCATGTTCAACAAAATTTTCCTAAGAAAAAAATTATTTATATTTCTGCAGAAAAATTTATGTATTTATTTGTAAAATCCATAAGAAATAAAGACGTTGTTTCTTTTAAAGAATATTTTAGATCTGTAGATATATTAATGATAGATGATATACAATTTATTTGTGGAAAAAATAGTACTCAGGAAGAATTTTTTCACACATTTAATGCTATTATTGATAATAATAGTCAAATTGTTATTTCTTGTGACAGATCTCCATCAGATTTAGAGGAGGTTGAAGAAAGAATTAAATCTAGATTAGGTTGGGGATTAGTAGCAGATGTACATAACACTACTTATGAACTAAGATTAGGTATCTTGTTATCCAAGATAGAACAAATAGGAGTAAAAATGCCTAAAAATGTTATAGAATTTTTAGCTAAAAATATAAAATCTAATGTTAGAGAATTAGAGGGTGCTCTTAATAAAGTGTTAGCTCATCAAAACTTAGTTAAAAAAGATATAACTTTAGATAGTACTAAAGAAATATTAAGAGATTTAATAAGATCTAATATTCAGATAATAACTTTAGAACAGATAAAAGAAAAAGTATCTGAAAGATATAACGTAAAAAAATCTGATCTTGCTTCAAGCAGAAGATTAAAAAATATTTCTTTACCAAGACAAGTTGCAATGTATTTATCAAAAACATTAACAACAAAAAGTCTTCTAGATATAGGTAATAGTTTTGGTAAAAGAAACCATACAACAATTCTTCATGCTATAAAAAAAATAGAAAATTTATTAAAATTAGATCTTGAGATAAAGGAAGATATTCAGCATTTAACAAAAATATTAAAAAATATTTAATAAATTAATTGATGGAAAAATTTGAAATTTTAAATAAAAAAAATAATCAAAATAATCAAATATCTTTTTCAGTTAATGTTAAAAATTTACTAATAGCATTAAATTTTGCTAATTTAATAGTAGAAAAAAGAAATATTTTAAAAAATCTTCATTACATTAGATTATTAACAAATCAAGACTCTTTATTCATTGATGCTACTGATTTAGACATTTATCTAAGACAAAA
This sequence comes from Rickettsia sp., assembly GCA_015657545.1. Lineage (GTDB taxonomy): Bacteria > Pseudomonadota > Alphaproteobacteria > Rickettsiales > Rickettsiaceae > JADHZC01. Next base: position 47,353 of record JADHZC010000002.1, on the reverse strand, counting down.
AATATCATTATTTTCTATATCCGAACCAGGAGAAATTATTCTTCATTCTCAAATATTACTTGATCTTGTTAGGAAGTTAAAATCTGAAAATATATCTTTTAGTAAAAAAATTAATAACAATTATATTGAAATAACAAGTGGTAATTCATATTTTAAGCTTTTTACATTTGAGATATCTAAATTTCCTCAAATAGAAAATATACAAGAAGATATATCAACAGAAATATCTATAAAAACATCTGAGTTATCAGATATAATAAGTAAAACATTATTCGCATCTTCAAATGAAGTTACTAGATACAATCTAAACGGAATTTTTTTACATAAAATTAATCAAAAAATTATTGCTGTAGCGACAGACGCTCATAGATTAGCACTTTCTAATGTAATTAATGAGAACAATAAAAATAATTTTGGAGTAATTTTATCTAAAAAAGCTTCTCAAGATATCCTAAAAATAATAAGAGATTCTTATTATGCAAATTCACAATTAAAAATTTTATTAACAGTAAATAAGATAAAGTTAACTTGCGAAAATTTTATTTTCATATCTAAAATTGTAGAAGGAGAATATCCATCATATAAGGAATTTATACCTCAGGATGAATCTAATTGCTTAAAAATTGATAAAAGGACTTTTTTAGAATCTGTAGAGAGAGTTTCTACATTATCACATCATAAATTTAGATCTATTAAAATATCTATATTACATAGAGAAAAAATAGTAAGATTCACATGTTTTAATGAAAATGCTGGAAGCGCAAAAGAAGATATAAAATTTTCTCAAAACAAGGAAAATTTTTGTTTATTTACCAATAATAAAGATATATCTATAAATTTAAATCCAGAATATTTGCTTGAAGCCGTGATGTCTATGGATGGAGAAATCATTTTTCTATTTCTTATAAATGAAAATTCTCCTATAAAAATTCAGGATATTAACAATAATTTATCAGTTATTATGCCATTAAAAATTTAAAATAATACTGCAATAAAAAATATATGAGAAAATTATCTAAACTCTATAATATATGTAGTATTTTACTCATATTAAAACATTTTTCGTTATTTATATATGCTCAAGATAATAATCTTGAATCAAATTTTTCCTTTACATTATCTAATGCTATTTCTCCATTAAATTTTATTTTTACAAATAAAAAAAATTTAGAAGAAATAGAAAAAAATCTTAATATTTACAGAAAAATAAGTATTTGTGAGTTTTCTGGTACTGGCAAGACTCAAACAATAAGATCATATGTTGAATCTAAAAAATCAGAATATGATGTTATTTGGTTTTTTGACGCTAATTTAGATTTAAACTCTGAATTTATTAAATTAGCAAAAATGATTAACTTAAAAGAGCAAGAAATAGTTGTATCCGAAGATATCAGAACTGTCTTTAAAGATATAAAAAAATATTTTTCTAACAAAAAAAGATGGCTTTTTGTTTTTGACAATCTAAAAATAGGATATAATTTAAAAGTTAAATCTATATTAAAATGGGAAAATAATGGACATATAATTTTTGCATCAGAAGACACTAATTTTTTGCCAAATATTATTAATATGCAAAAATTTTCTAAAGAAGATTCGCTAAAAATAGCAAAATATTTTTTACATCATGATAAGCAATATTTTGCCAATTTTATAGCTGAAAAATTCTATAATTATCCTGGTATTATCATTTTTGCAACACAAATGATAAATAATTATCCTGGTTTAACATTAAAAGAATATTCAAAAATGATTAATTCTCAAATAGATGGCATTAAATTGAATATAGATTTAGTAAAAAAATTTTTAGGAGATAGTGACAGAGAACTATTAAATAAAATAGCATTGATAAATAGTAATTTTTCTAGTGATTTTATAAAATTGATCCATGGTGAAAAAAATACTTTGAAAGATTTAATACAATTACAAAAACTTATAATAATAAATTCAAATACTTCTCCCCTATATCAAGATTCTAACACTGAACCAAATTCAATTTATGAAATTAATGAATTAATTACCCATACATTAAGAAAATCTAACAGTAAACATCAAAATAAAAAAATTTTAAAAAATATAATAAATAAAATTATTTTTCATACTTATAGTTTAGGAAAAAAAGAAAATTATATTTTTTTTACTTCTGATACAACATTAGATAATTTAAAAATTATTGTACAAAATGCAGAAAAATACGATCTGAATCTCTACGATATACTTTTTCTAAAATCTTGTCTATTAGAAATATACATGGATATACAAGATTATCACTCTGCTTCAGAGCTAAAAAATTGGTTTTTAACTCATAATATTTTAGAAGATTTTCAAAAAACTTGGTGGAAAAGTGATTTTAAAAAATTTTTAGTATCTGAATATTTAATGTTAATAGGGAGTCATTATTATTTTTCTCTTTGCGATATAAAACAAGCTTTATATTTTTTGGATAAATCTCTTGAGATTAAAAATACGTTAAACTCAAATCCTAGATTTGCCGTAAGCAAATTTTTAAATTTATACTATCTTGTGCTAATAAATACTAAAATAAAAAATTTAGACCAATCTAATAAATTTTTTGAAGAATTAAAAGATTTATTTTCACAAAGTAAATTTTTACAAAAAGACAAATATTTACTTCATTCCATTCAATCTTATCAAATGTTTGCTAAAAAAGACTACTTAAAAGCATTAGAAGAAGTAGATTCTAGTATAGATAATCTTTCAGAATCTGATATATCTAAAAATGATATAATCAATACAACTAATATTTTACTAAAAGCGAGCATATTAAATTCATTATCACGTTATGAAGAAGGCTTAGATTTACTAAAAAAGCTAGAAAAAATACATAAAAAGAAAGCAGAAGATCATGTGACTTTAGGAATAATATACATACATATGTCTGAATCTTATTTGGGTATAAAAGATCTAAATTCTGCTAAGTCAATATTAAATGCTGGAAAAAAGATATTAATAAATGATAATAAAAGGAATATTAAACAATTTTTAGATAGATCAAAATCCTGGGATTTAGACCTATCTTATGCTTACAAAGTAGAAGCAGAAATTTATTTTTTTGAAAAAAATTACTTAGCAGCTAAAAATTCTTTTCTTTTATCTGTACAAATTCTACAAAATGTTATAAATCAAGATAATGAACTTTGTTATGAAATTATTCAAAAAATAGATCACATCAATAAAATTATAAATTGTGGTAAAAATTGTAGGAGAGATGGCCGAGTGGCTTAAGGCACACGCTTGGAAAGCGTGCTCATTTGTAAAAATGACAGGGGTTCGAATCCCCTTTTCTCCGCCAAATTAATAATAAAAAATTTATATAACTATAATTTGTTTTATATATTATGAGATTATATTTATTACAAAAAATTTTTAAGCATTTTAAATTTTATATCAAAAAAATTAAAACTAGAGAATGCGGAACTTGCTTCAATAATATTTTTTATATATTATTTATAGAGCTAAACTTACTCAATAATTATTAATTAATTTATTAAATAAATTCTACTTATATCACCATGAGATTGTTTTTTAAAAATTTTATATTTTTACTTATTTTTTGTTACATACCAAATGTATTAGCAGGAAACGCAGTTGCTACAAGCCATAGCATAGCACCTGTTCTAAACAAAATATTACCATCCGTAGTCAATCTTTCAGTAACTAAAAAAAAATCCTCTGATATAGAGGGGTTAGTATTGGACCCTAGTATACAAAAATTTTTTGAAGAATTTGGACAACATTTTGGTTTTAAATTTAGATCTCCTGAACAAGAAGAAAAATCAATCCAAGTTTTAGGTTCTGGTGTAATAATAGATTCTAAAAACGGATATGTGATTACCAATCATCATGTGATAGTTGAAGCTGAAGAAATAACCGTCACATTGAATGATAATCGTAGTTTTACTGCAAAATTACTAGGTTCTGATAAAGAAACTGATTTAGCTGTACTTCAGATATTAGATTTCTCCAATCTTTCTGATTGTAAAATGGGTGATTCTTCTCTTTTACAGGTAGGAGATTTTGTTGTTGCTATAGGTAATCCGTTCGGTCTTTCTCATACTGTTACATCTGGTATTGTTAGTGCTTTAGGAAGAGCTATATCTGATGGCAATAATATAGGTAATTTTATACAAACGGATGCTTCTATTAATCCAGGAAATTCTGGTGGAGCATTGATTAACTTTAATGGAGAACTAATAGGGATAAATTCTTCTATTTTTTCAACTAATAGAGGAAATATAGGAATAGGGTTTGCAATTCCTTCAAATATGGTTAAATTAGTTTCCTCTCAATTAATTACAAAAGGAATTTTTGAAAGAGGAAGATTGGGAATTGAAGTCCAAAATATTTCCCCTGAGATGATAGAAGCATTGGATTTACCTAAAAATTTTGTTACAGGGGGTTCAATAGTAACCAAAATAGAACCTGGATCTCCAGCCTCTAAAGCAGGTTTACAAATCGGAGACATAGTAATAGCTGTAGATGGAGTAAACATAAAAAATAATTTATCTCTATCTAATGCGATTGCATCAAAAGCTATTGGAGAAAAAACTACTCTTAAAATTCTTAGAAATAAAAAAATACAAGAAATAAATATACAAATTTTAAAGATTGAATCTATTTATAAAACTAATACAGAAACTTCTTCAATAGAACAACTAAAAGGAGTATATTTTTCTAACATATCCTCTGAACATAAATTATACGGAAAAATTGAAGGAATATTAATATCTAAAATAGATCAATCAAGCAAAATTGCCAAATTAGGAGTTCTTAATGTTGGAGATATCATTCAGTCTATTAATCAAGAGAAAGTAAAATCTGTATCAGATTTAGCTAGCATATCTAAAAAAACTAGCTCTAAAAAGCCTGTATTGTTAAATATATATCATGAAAATGGAAGTTCTAGATTTTTAGCATTAAAATAGTAAAATATTAAATTTTTGCTAATCTTTTTATTCTAGGACATTTCAAATATTTTTTAAAAGTTTTTATAAAAATTTTTTTAATTTTTATAATACTTTATTTATTAAAACCACTTCTATTTTTTTTACAAAAATTTTTCATTTTTTAAAACACAAAAATGTATCAAGTTAAACAACTTTAACTTGATTTTGTCTTTACTTTAATTTTTTTTTGGTTAATAATTGATCTATAAAAATAAATTTATTAACTAATAAAATAATCATTATGATAAAATTTTTAATACCCCTTGCAAGCACAATTTCTTCTATTTCTGATATAATAACTATTGTGTATAAATCTATCAAAAATGTTAGTCAAGAAATTTCTGAAATGACAAAATCATGTACAGGCAAAACTTCAACAGTAATTAGTGATGAACAGCCGACAATTTCCTATAATGCAGAAAAATATTATGAAAACTCAAGAGATGATGTAGTAAATGTAGGAGAAATAAATGAAAATTCTATAATTGTAGAAGATGCTATTGCCAAATAAATGAATTATTTTTTTATTAATTAAATAATCTAAACCATGCCAAAAAAACAAAATATTATACATACTACTGAACATATTACAGACAAATCATCTCCAAAAAATATTGTTATCTATAATATTTTTGGAGTTATAAAAAAAGATAATAATGTACAAAAAGAGAAAAATATACATTTTAATCAAGAAATAGATATTGATTATACTAATGGTACTAGTAGTAGGTCTTGTAATATAACAATTTTCCAAAAAATTTTTTCAATGCTGAAGAATTGTTTTTGCATTTCATCAAAAAACCCTATTGAAAAGAAACATGATATTTCTCAAGATACAAACAATCCTATTGATCAAAATAATGATATTAATTTAGAAAATTATATAATAAACAAAGTTGAACTTGACAATACTAATCAAACAATATCTGGAGCATTGCCAGAAGTTTTTATCGAAGAAACATCAACTGTTACTGCATAGCGTAAAAAATCCTAATGTTAATTAATTTAATTTTAATTAACATTAGGATAGCTAAATTCTGCTTATAAATGATTCAATCTAAAAAATTATATCAAATAAATTGTAAAGTAATTTTCAAAATAAATAATAATTAATAGAAAAATTTTAAAAAAGTTTGTTTATTTTTTACGATAAATCAATTTTTTAGTGCAAAAACGATTCAACAATTCTCTTACAATAAATCATTATTTTTTAATTAAAATTAATGAGTGGAATATATTCATATTGCTCAATAACAAAAATAATTATAATTATTCCGGGGCGTTTTTCTATAACAGTAACTAATATTACTAAATACTTAATTATATATTTATCAAACAACTATTAGATAAATTAACCCCTACTAGCATAAATTATTATTGTAAAAAAAATTAGAAATTTTTATTTGTTTTTGAAATTATAAATTTAATTATCAAAATAATTTTCACTTTCAAAACAAATATTTGTGAATATTTTTATTTACAAAAGAGATTTTTGATGCCAAATCTAATTTGGATAATTTAACTCATACATAGATAAAGACTCTTATTATGTGACTGCTCTCCGCCCTAAAGTGCGGAGCTTCTAATATCAATAGCAACAGCTTTCTTTTGAAAGTCTTACACAGCTTCAATTAGCAGAGACGGACAGCCCTTCCGCCTTGAGATTTATAATCCCTTCTTGTTTTATCTAAAACACAAACAATATAGTTTTTCTATTTTTAAATCAAAATTTATAAAAAACGCTATAAAAAGTAAAACTTTCATTTTTACGATAATTTAATACTTTACCTCAAAATATTACTATCTATAATATTTTTTGAACTATGTAAAAAAATTAAAATTTTTCAATAAATGGATTTATAAAATGAATCAAGATTTACAAGATGTGCATCCTACTGAGATAAATAATATAAAAGTACAGGATAAATATTTTTGGATGAGAGATAAATCTTGGCCAAAAAAAATTTCTAATCCTCAAATATCAGAGCTAATTGAAAAGGAAAATAAAAATTTTGAACATTTTATTAAACAATTGTCAAATGTTAAAGAGAATTTTTATAAAGAAATTAAATCTCGAATTAAACTTACAGATAAATCTGTATATATAAAAAAAGACAATTATTATTATTACTCTAGAACTGAAGAAGAAAAAAATTATCCTATATATTGTAGATCTAAAGATAAGGAAGGGGTTTTTGAAGAAATATTATTAGACATAAATAAAATCTCTGAAAATCATAGTTTTTGTAATATAGGGAATATTTCAGTAAGCAATGACCACAAATTGTTAATTTACTCTGTAGATTTTACCGGAGATGAAAAATATGAAGCCTTTATTTTAGACATAGAAAAACAAACAATTCTGAATGATAAAGTTTCAAATGTAATTGGAAATCTAGTATGGGATCAAAATATTCAGGGCTTTTTCTATACAGCTGTAGAAAAAAATTGGAAGCATTTGAAAGTTTTTTATCATGAATTAGGAACTCAAAGTAAAAATGATAAATTAATTTTTCAGGAAAAAAATGATTTATATTTTGTTAATATATCAAAATCTTCTGATAAAAATTTTCTTTTGATAAATGTTGCTGGACATGAAAATAATGAAATATTTTTTATAGATTTAAGAGCAGCAAACCCTATTCCGACTCTAATCAAAAAAAGATCTTCTAACATATTTTATGATTTGGATTCTTGCATAGATTTTTTCTATATGAAAATTAATCATAAAAATTCAAAAAATTTTTACATTGTAAAATCATCTAATAAAAATTATGATTATAATGTAGATAGTTGGGAAATATTCATCCCATACTATAAAAATAAACATCTTGTAAGTTTTGATATATCTAAAGATTATTTATTATTAAACTATAAATATAAATCTACTCCTTTAATATATATTCAAGATTTTAACACAGGAGAAAAAAAACAAATTCATTTTGAAGAAGAATCTTTTGAAGCTTCAGCTTATTCTACAAATTTTTTTGAAAATGATATAAGAATCCAATTTTCATCATTAAAATCTCCAGAAAAAATTTTTAGTTATGATTATAAAAATCATAACTTATCTCTCTTGAAAGTGAAAGAAATTCCTTCTGGTTTTAACTCAAACGAATATGAAGTTAAAAAAATATTTACAAAAATAGATAATAACGAAATTCCTGTTACAATTTTTTATAAAAAATCATTATTGAAAGATGATGGATCAAATTATTTATATTTAAACGGTTATGGAGCATATGGTATTTCAAATAGTTGCTCTTTTAGAAATTCAGCAATATCTATAGCAAATATGGGTATTATATATTGCATAGCCCATATTAGAGGTGGCAGTGAAATGGGTTATCAATGGTATTTAGATGGAAAATTCTTGAATAAGAAAAATAGTTTTAAAGATTTTATAGCTGTTACTGAAGATCTTATAAGACTTAAATATAGTAAAATTAATAAAATTCTAATATCTGGTGGCAGTGCTGGGGGAATGTTAATAGGCAATGTGATTAATCAAAAACCTAATTATTACAAAGCAGCTATCTTACATGTTCCATTTGTAGATGTTTTAAATACTATGTTGGATGAAACATTACCTCTAACTACTAATGAATTTAAAGAATGGGGGAATCCTAAAGAGAAAGAATATTTTCACTATATAAAATCCTATTGTCCATATCAAAACATAAAAAATCAAGATTATCCTCATATTTATGCTACAACAGGAGTAAGTGATATAAGAGTTGGATATTGGGAAGTTTTAAAATGGTTAAATAAAATAAAAGAAAAAAGAAGCAATAATAATCTCTTACTTTTAAAAACTAATATGGATTCAGGCCATGGAGGACAATCAAAAAGATTTGAATATCTAAAAGATATAGCTGAAGAATTATCTTTTATAAAAAAAATAACAGAAAATTAAAATTATAAAAAAATGAATAGTAATAAATATAGAAACCATCTTTCTAACGAAATATCACTAAAAAATATTGGAAAAAAGGTGAAGGTTGCTGGTTGGGTGTTTAGAATCCGGGAACATAGCAATCTTACTTTTATAGATTTAAAAGACAATATGGGTATTGTTCAAATATTATTTGATGACTCTTTTAAGATTAAGTTGAAAAAATTAAAATTAGAGTCTGTAATATTGGTTGAAGGAGAAGTAATTAAAAGGGATCAAACACATATTAATAAAAATCTTGAAAGTGGAGAAATAGAGATTAAAGCTATAGAATTAACTATAGAATCACTATCATTAAATTTGCCTTTTAATATTAATATTGAGCAAAAAATTCCAGAAGATTTAAGATTGAAAAATAGATTTTTAGATCTGAGAAGAGAAAAAATACATGAAAAGATAATTTTAAGATCGCAAATAGTTTCTCAAATTAGGAAAATGATGGAGAAGGAAGGATTTATAGAAATACAAACTCCAATTTTAACTTCAGCATCTCCTGAAGGAGCTAAAGATTTTTTAGTCGCAAGTAGTTTACATCCTGGTAAATTTTATGCTTTACCGCAAGCTCCTCAACAATTTAAACAATTATTGATGATGTCAAGATTTGATAAATATTTTCAAATAGCTCCTTGTTTTAGAGATGAAGCATCTAGAGCGGATAGATCTCCTGGAGAATTTTATCAACTCGATATTGAGATGTCTTTTGTAGAACAAGAAGATGTTTTTAATGTTTTAGAACCTATAATTTATGATTTATTTAAAAAATTTTCTACAAAAAAAATTCATACTTATCCGTTTCCAAGAATCACTTACGATCAAGCTTTAGAAAAATATGCAACAGATAAACCAGATTTGAGAAATCCTATTATATTATCTGATGTGACAAATATTTTTGAAAAATCTAGTTTTGAGCTTTTTAAAAAACAAATTTTTTTAGGAAGTAAAGTAAAGGCAATCCCAGCTCCTAAAGCGGTAATTAAGAAATCTCGGAAATTTCCAATCTATATGGAAGAATTTGCAAAAACAGAATCAGCATCTGGTCTTGGATATATACAAATATCAGATGGAGAGTTCAAGGGGCCTTTATGCAAATTTTTATCTAAAGAACAATTGGAATCCATAAAAAAACAGAATAATCTTCTAGATGGAGATATGATATTTTTTCTATGTGAAAAAGGAAAAAAACTTTTTAATATAGCATCTAAAGTTAGAAATGAAATAGGAAAGGAGCTAGAATTAATTAAGGAAGATGAATTTGCTTTTGCTTGGATTACAGATTTTTATCTTTATGAATTAAATGAAGAAAATGGTAAAATAGAATTTAGTCATAATCCATTTTCTATGCCTCAAATAGATATAGAAACATTATCTAAATATAAAAAACATGATAAGAAGCTCTTAGATATAAAAGCTTTCCAATATGATATTGTTTGTAATGGCATTGAATTGTCAAGCGGAGCAATTAGAAATCATAAAATAGATTTGTTTTACAAATTATTTAATTTAATTGGTTATGAAAATTCTCATGTAGATGAAAATTTTCCTGCATTATCTAATGCTCTTAAATATGGCCCTCCTCCGCATGGAGGGATAGCTCCTGGAATAGACAGAATGATAATGCTTTTAACTGATGAAAAAAATTTAAGAGAAATAATTGCATTTCCTATGAATCAAAATGCCGAAGACATGCTCATGCAAGCTCCAAATAATGCTTCAAAAGAAAGATTAAAAGAACTACATTTAAAAATAACTTAGCTTTGTATCTAATTATATGAATATTTTATATCATGATATGTTATGCCCTTTTTCTAGACAAGCAAGATTTTATCTAAAAGAACTAGATATAGAACATAAAACAGAAAATTTTGAATTTTATATAAAAGAACACAAACCAATTTCAGAATTATTTTTATTAACTCCTATATTAAAGATATCGCAATTAAATTTAGAATTAATAGGAATTTATCCTATCATAGAATATTTCAATGATGTGTATCAAAAATTTTTCTTCATGGATAATGATATATCTATTAAATCTGAAATAAGAAAATACATATCTCTTTTTAATATATATTTTTATAGAGAAGTATTATATTTTTATATATATGAAAGAGTAATAAAATGCATAGAAAATAAAGGAGAACCTGAAACAGATTTACTAAATAAAGCTATAAAAAATCTGAATAAATATTTAGAACATATATCAAATAAACTTCAAAAAAATGATTTTTTAATAAATGAAAAGATATCTTGTGCAGATATAACAGCTGCTGCTCATATTTCAGTTTTAGATTATTTTAATGCAATAAATTGGGATAAATGGCAAAAATTAGCTCATTGGTATTCTTTAATTAAATCTCAAAAAGGTTTCCAAGGGATTCTCAAAGATAAAATTGTTGGTTTTGAACCTTCTAAAAATTACTCTAATTTAGATTTTATTTAATTCAACATTAATATGGAATATAAATTACTAGTTAAGCCAGTTATTATTCTAATAATTATTATAGTTTTCTTATATTTAGTGCTTAAAATAATACAGAAACATCCTGCATTAAAAAATACTTATATAAATAAAAAGAAAAACCTATCTTTAGAACAAATATTTTATATAGACTCAAACACTAAGATGGTTTCAATAAATTCAGAAAAATTTAGAAAAGACTATCTTATATTAGTACAAAAAAATAACATGATTCTACTGGATTCGAAAAATCATGAAAAAAAAGAAAATTTTTAATAAATATTTATATATCATTCTGATATTAATATTAAATTTGCTTTTGCAAAAAAATATAAATTTATATGCCGCAGAAACTTTAGATTCCAAAAATTTTTTTGAATCTCTTGAAAATATAACGTTATCTAGTAAGATAATACAAATTTTTTTACTAATTACAGTATTAAGTCTTGCTCCTTCTATTCTAATAATGATAACGTCTTTCATTAGGATATCCTTAGTATTATCAATTATGAGAACAGCTTTGGGACTTCAACAAAGCCCTCCCAATCAAATTTTAATTAGCTTATCCTTGTTCTTAACTATTTTTATCATGTATAACAGTTTTGAACAGGCTTATCATAAAGCTATATTACCATTAATAGAAGGAAATATTTCAGAAAAAGAGGCTCTACCCTTAATTATAGAACCTTTCAAAAATTTTATGATCAAAAACACAAGAAAAAAAGATATTGAACTTTTTCAGTCTATAGCCACTCATAATAAAAATGAAGTAAATACGGATAATGTAGATTTATATATTTTGATACCATCATTTATGATAAGTGAACTTAGAAGAGGTTTTGAAATAGGATTCTTAATCTTTTTACCATTTATTATAATAGACATAGTAGTAGCATCTATATTAATGGCTATGGGTATGATGATGATGCCCCCTATCATGATATCTTTACCATTTAAAATAATATTTTTTGTGTTGATAGATGGTTGGTACTTAATATCTGGAAGTCTTGTACAAAGTTTTATTCATTAAAAATTTATAGTTTTTTATTTTTCATTTTTAAAAAACTATAAGTCATTAAAAAATATGGTAATATTTTTATAAGGAACAGATGTTTTATAGATATAATTCCAAAAAAAAATACTACTGGATAAAATAAGGAAAAAATACCACTAGCAAATAATACAGTTCTAAAAATATCTTTAAAAGAAATTTTAAATAATAGTAAATTGGTAATAATATAAATAAGCAAAATAATTTCTAATTGATAAATTATCAAATTTACAGATAATAAAATAAAAAGCAGCAAGCTTATTAATATTAAATTTTTAGTAAAAGAATCCTGAAATTGTAAAAAAATTTTATATAAGATTGCCAATATAAAATCTTGTGTTAAAATTTTTTCTTCTTTGCCTAATAAATCTAATATTTTATATTTAGCAACTTTATCAAAATGTTTAGAAAATGGTTGTAGATATATATATTCACTACTTAAAATAACAGGAGTACTATGATTGTGAGATTGTTCTCCAATATCGATTGTAATAATCGGCTTTTTAGATATATCATATAAATAGATAAAATCTTGTTGCTTTTTATTAGACAATTTGCCATCTGAATATTTCATTTCAGGAATTTGAGAAATAATATATTCTATATTTTTTGTTAACAGATTGGAAATCTTACCTTTTGAAAAATATCCTTCAATTTGTGAACAATAAATTATAAAGAAAATTAAAAATATAATTTCTCCTAAAAAAACTATATTTAAAAAATACTTAACTCCATATCCTTTATAATTTTTTATAACGTTTTTATAAAAATCCATAGAGGAAATTGAAAAAAATAAAATTTTGAATATTTTAATGAAAAATCTCAATATATTAGATTTAAAAATTTTCATTTTGATTTTGTATAATTAATTTAAAAAGAAAAATAATTCATTTAGGTGGTTTTTCTAAATATATTATTCTAAATATCTGATAAGATATATAAAAAATCACAAATATAAATCACAATTTTAAAATATGAGTACATTAAAAAATTATAAAATTTATAAAAAACAAAATAAATAATGGATTTTTCAGAACAATTTATAGATAGCTTAATTACAGAAAAAAATATATCGTTAAATTCTATTATTAGCTATAAAAAAGACCTAAGTGATCTAAAAATCTTTCTTAAACTCAATAGTATTGAAGAAAAAAATATAAAAACTCAAGATCTAGAAAATTTTATATCCTACTCATTATCTAATAAATTATCATTTAATTCTATTAAAAGAAAAATTTATACATTTAAAAGTTACTTCAAATTTTTAATTTCTGAATCTTACATCAAAATAGATCCGACTAATACTCTTAAAGTTCCTAAAACAGAAAAGAAAATACCAAATTTTTTGACAGAAAAAGAGATATCATTTTTACTTTTATCAGCTTCACAACTAAAATCTAAAATAGATATAAGAAATTATGCAATTCTACATCTGTTATATTCCACAGGTATGAGAATTAGTGAAGTAATAAAAATAAAAAATCACGAAATCCTAAAAGGAAATGAGAAAGAAAAATTTTTAAGGAATAATATAATAGTTAAAGGTAAAGGAGGAAAAGAGAGAAAATTACTAATTCATACAAAAAGTAAAGAAGCTTTAGAAAATTATTCTAAAATAAGAAATTTTTTTCTCAAAAATAAAAAAGAAAATCCTTACTTCTTTGCTTCAAATGCAAAAGAGGGTTATGTTACAAGGCAAAATTTTGCTCTTTTTCTAAAAAAAATAGCAATAAAATCAAATATAGACCCTCAAAAAATCTCTCCTCATATATTAAGACATAGTTTCGCTACCCATTTATTACAAAATGGAGCAAACTTAAAAATTATTCAAGAACTTTTAGGCCACTCCTCTATCTCAACTACTCAAATATATACTCATACCAATCATTTATATCTAAAAAATATGTTACAAAAATTCCATCCCTTGAATAAAAAATTTTCTAAAATTATTAAATAAATATAATTTATTAATGAACATAATTTATAATAAATTAATAAATCAATATTGTTTTTAACAAATATATATATATGGAATATATATGGAACTTAATTTTTTAGAAAATGAGTTAATAAAAAGAGATTTTTTTCTTTCAAAAGAAAAAAATAAATTTGATCAGCAACACTCAAATACTAATATCAATAAAAAGCCAGAAATTCAAAATAGCAAATTAAATAATCAAGAAGAAATTGTTTCAAAAATTAAAGACGAAAATTTAAAACAAGAATTACTTAAAATAAACTCACTAAATATTACAATTGAAAATTTTGTAGAAAAAAACTCTCAAAATAGCAAAACTGTAGTTGCTCAAAATCTTTCTATGATAAAAAATTCTATATTTACATCTAATAATCAAAACATAACAAAATTAACAGAAAAAGCTTTGGGTTTAGATGAAAAAGAACAGAATTTTCAATTTTTTAAAGAAGAAATCTTCAAAGCATTTACAGAAATAAAGTCAAATAGAGAAGAGTTAGCAATAGATAGTAATTCTAAATATAATTATCTAAAGACTAATGAACAACAAAAACAAATTGCTAAAAATTGCATAGAAGTTAAAGCTGAAAGGGAATTTTTTAACAATCATGATAATTTTTCTGTGCAAATAAATAATAAAGCCTCTACTCCCTCTTGTGTTGCAGAATTTTTATTTGCTGAACCAAAAGAAATAATCATTAATACAGCTCACAAAAAATTGGAAATATTTTTACCAAATCCTTTAAACACAGAAGAATCTGTAAGAATCATCAATAAAATATTTGCAGAAGAAAAATTAGATGAAATATACAAAGCAGATTCTTTTAAAATAAATAATAAATATTTTTTAGAAATTAATTCTAATCAAACAGGAAAATTTTTTCAAGATAATAAAAATTCTATTTCAATATCTACAAATAATGCTGAAAATATAAATATTATAAAGGCAAAAAATGGTAATGATGCTGAAATTTTTTTCAACGGAATAACATTAACAAGCAATTCTAATATATTCACTCCTTATAAAGGTTTAGAACTAAAAATTCTCGATAAGACAAAAGACATCTCTCTAGATTTTGAACAATCTTTTAATGGAAAAAAATTATTACAAGAATTATCTGAAATTTCTAATATATTTCAAATAATTAAGAAAAATGTGGATCGTATAAAAAATTCAAATAATTTAGCAATCCAAAATTTTAATCAATATTATGATAAAATAAAATTAATTTTAAAACCTATAGAAAAATTAACAAATTTTACTAACCCAATCAATTTAGAACAAAAATTGCTTTCTTCTCAAGAAAATGAAAAGATTTCATCTTGGTTTAAAGAAAATTATAATCAACTATTAATTGATATTGAAAATTTTGAAAAAGATACAAAAAATCCTATTATTAGATATTTAGACAATATTTTGAAAGAAAATTATAAAAATAAAAAAAATCTTTCCTCTGAAATCCAAACATCTTACATAAAACAAAATAAACTCTTTAAAGACTTATCATTAACAATTCATAAAAATCAAATGCAAGAATTACTCATTAAAGAATTAGTAAGAACAACACAATAAAAATGATTTTTCATTCTAAAACCAAAACAGAAAAATCTTATGAAAGATTTATTTTGTAAATCAAATAATTGATATCTTTTTTATAAAGATAAAATCAAATATTTAAATTATAAAATATTTGTATTTTACACTGAATCAAATATATACATTTTTTACAATGATTGACTTTTGAGTAAAATAGGGATATTTTACTCTTTTCCTTTTGACTTATCTTTTAGTCATTTATTAGTAAAATATGAATTCCCTATTTAATTTTAAAATATTTTTTTTTTTATTTCTTTTTTCATGTTTTGCATCATCTTGTGTAAGCCATTCTTTTACTAGGGGAAATATGGTATCTAAAAATCAAACTGAAAAAATTCAAACTAATAAATTTTATAAGCAAGAAATTTTAGAGATGATTGGCCCTCCAAGCTACGTAGAAGAAGAACAAAATATTTGGTATTATATTAGTAGAGATGTCTTGTATAATATTTTATCAAAAAACATTCTTTCACAAAAAATTATAAAAATTACTTTTGATAATAATGATTACATTAAGTCTGTAATATATTTAAAAGACACTCATAAGAAAAAATTTATCCCTTATTCAACTTTGTCGTTTCAATCAAACGCTTTAAAGCTATACTGGAAAAATTCATTATTAGGTGTTACTAAAAAACATAGTAAATTTTCAAAAAAAAATTTTATTCCTGAATATTTGAAATAAGTATTTTATTTTTAAAATTATAAAATAATTAACATGTCATTAAATGAGTCAGAATTAGAGAAATTGCAATTTCTCTCTAAAATAAAACTGGGTGATAATGAAAAATTAAATTTTATAAAAAAATTTAATAATGTTCTCAATCTAATAGATAAGATAAACGATTTTGATACTACAGACTGTAAAGTATTAACTCAAGTAGTTGAAAAGAGACAAGAACTTAGAGAAGACAAATCATATTCAAGAAACTCTATGGAAGATATATTTTTGAATTCTCAAAATACAATTGTTGATTCTTCAGAAAAGAAATATTTTTCAGTACCTAAAACAATTAAATAGAAGTTAAAATTTTAATGGAAGAAAATTTAGTAAAAATTACTATTAAAGATGCAATACGCAAATTACAAAATAAGGAAATTTCTGTTGTAGATTTGGTACAAGCTCATATTTCTCAGATATTAAAGAATAAAAAATTAAACGCTTATATAACATATGATTTTGATTTAGCTATAGAACAAGCTAAAATTTCTCAATCACGTTATGATAATAACACTTCTAGAATGCTTGAAGGGATACCAATAGCTGTAAAAGATGTATTTTGTACAAAAGGCATACGCACTACGGCAGCTTCTAGAATGTTATCAAATTTTATACCATTTTATGAATCTGGAGTAACAGAAAAATTGAACAATCATGGTTATATAATGATTGGCAAATCTAATATGGATGAATTCGCAATGGGATCTACAGGTGCTTATAGCTATTTTGGAGCAAGCATTAATCCATGGAAGATATCTGGAGATAATTCCGAATTAACTCCTGGAGGTTCTTCATCTGGATCAGCTGTTGCAGTAAGCAGTTTTCAATCTATGGCGTCTATTGGAAGTGATACTGGAGGCTCTATAAGACAACCAGCCTCATTCACAGGATTATTTGGAATAAAACCTACTTATAGTCGGTGTTCTAGATGGGGAATGATAGCTTTTGCTAATTCTCTTGACCAAGCAGGAGTTTTCGCTAGAAATTTACCTGATTTAGCCTTAGTGCTTACTTGTATTATGGGTCATGATAAAAAAGATTACACATCTTCTTTAAAACCCATACCTAATTTATTCGATATAGAGTCTTCTCCTAAGGATATTTCATTAGCTATTGGAAGGGACCTATTATCATTTGTAAAAATGAATCCTGATCTTTTAAAAATGTTTAGTGATTTACTAGATGTTTTAATACGTACAGGATTTGAAGTAAAAGATGTAAAATTACATAATATTGAATTTGCTTTATCTGCATATTATATAATAGCTTCTGCAGAAGCATCTTCAAATCTTGCTAGATATGATTCTATAAAATATGGAGTTGATGATTTCTCTATTGAAGAAAAATCTAATTGGGATATAAATGATCTATATTTCAATGTAAGAACAAAAAATTTTGGAGAAGAAGTAAAAAGACGTATAATGCTTGGCAGTTATGTGTTGTCTAGATCTCACATGGAAAAATACTATAAAAATGCTCAAAAAATTAGATATTGTTTTAAAAAAGACTTTAAAGAAATATTTGCTGATTCAGATGTGATAATTCTACCTACAACAACACAAACAGCTTATCCATTTGCTAAAGATACAGAAAATCCTACAGATGCTTATTATAATGATATATTTACTATTCCAGCAAGTTTAGTAGGATTGCCTTGTATGTCAATACCAATAGGCAAAGCTCCTAATGGTCTTCCAGTTGGTATACAATTAATTGCAAATCACTTCCAAGAAGATAAATTATTCAAGTTAGCAAAAATTATAACAAGTATCTTGAATTTAAATTTGATCCCTAAAGATTTTTAATTTTATATTTTATGAATGAAACTACAAATGATAAATTACAGACTGTAATAGGTCTAGAAATTCATGCTCAAATTAAGTCTAATTCAAAATTATTTTCACCTGCATCTACTGATTTTGGTTCTCTTCCTAATCAAAACGTAGATTTATTTGATTGTGCTATGCCAGGAGTATTACCAATGATAAATGGAGATTGCATAAAGCAAGCTGTAAAAGCTGGTATAGCTCTTAATGGAAAAATCAACAAAATTTCAATTTTTGATAGAAAACATTATTTTTATCCTGATTTGCCAAATGGTTACCAAATATCCCAGTATTATCATCCTATAGTAGAAGATGGACATATTTATATAGAGTTAAAAGATAAATCTCAAAAAAAAATCTTAATAGAAAGATTGCATTTAGAACAAGATGCTGGAAAAAGCATTCATGAAGAAGGAGGTTCTTTAAGCTATATAGACTTCAATAGAGCTGGAATTGGATTAATGGAAATTGTAAGTGCTCCTGAAATAAATTCTCCATATGAAGCTGCTGAATATGTAAAGAATATAAGGCTGATTCTTCAGTATATAGGAGTTTGTGATGGTAACATGGAAGACGGCTCATTTAGATGTGATGCGAATATTTCAATGAGAAAATTTGGAGAAAATTTAGGAAAAAGATGTGAGATAAAAAACCTTAATTCAATTTCTAATATGGTAAAAGCCCTTGAATACGAAATAAAAAGGCAAACAGAGCTTATTTCTAGTGGAGAAGAAGTTTTGCAAGAAACTTTAGCTTTCAATATAAATTCAATGAAAACTTTTAAAATTAGAACAAAAGAAGATGCTAATGATTATAGGTATTTTCAAGATTTTGATATTATGCCTGTACAAATAGATGATGAGTTAATATCCAGCATTAAAAAGATATTACCTGAACTGCCCGAAGCTAAAAAAAAAAATATATTAATCTTGGACTAAGTAGCATTGATGCAGATATTTTAGTATCTGATATAGAGTTAAACAAATTTTTTGAACAATCTTTGTCTTTAGAAATTTCTCTAGAAGCAAAATCTATCTCTAATTGGATAATATCTGAATTATTATCATATCTGAATAAAGATAATATAAAATTATCAGATTCTAAATTTACACCACAACTTTTAGTAGATTTACTAAAAATGATTAAATCTGGAGAAATTTCAGGCAAAATAGCTAAAAAAATATTTAGAATAATGTTCGAAACAGGAGAATCCGCGTCTATAATAGTAAAAAAGCACGGACTATTACAAGTAACTGATATGAATTTCTTAAATGAAATTATATCAGAAGTTATTACTACTAATTCAAAGCAAGTTAATGAATATAAAAATGGCAAAGACAAATTATTTGGATTTTTTGTAGGAGAAGTAATGAAAAAAGCCTCTGGTAAAGCTAACCCTAAATTAGTAAATCAAATTTTAAGAGAAAAATTAAAAATTTAATATTAAATTTTTATTTTTAAAAAATTTATCTATTTTTCTGCGATATATTTTTTTTGTCCTTGACAAAAACTTAGCAAGATGTTTTCTTAAAAATATTTTGCAACTAAATTTGAAAATAATGCATAATGAAATGAGAGTAAAGATACATAATAAAGAAGATTTTGCTTCAATGCATAAAGCTGGAGCTCTTGCAGCAAAAACTTTAGATTATATTAATCCACAAGTGGTACCTGGAGTAACTACAGAACATTTAAATAAATTATGCCATGAATTTATTATATCAAATAATGCTATTCCTGCTCCATTAAATTATAAAGGCTTTCCTAAATCAATTTGTACTTCAATCAATCATGTCGTATGCCATGGAATACCATCTGAACGCCAATTGAAAAATGGAGATATAGTAAATATTGATGTAACAGTAATTCTAGATGGTTGGTATGGAGATACTAGTAGAATGTTTTTTGTTGGAGATGTCTCAATTAAAGCTAAAAGATTAACGCAAGTCACTCATGATGCTTTAATGAAAGCTATTTCTATAATAAAGCCAGGGGTTACATTAGGAGATATTGGTTATATCATACAAAAACATGCAGAAAACTATAATTACAGTGTAGTAAGAGACTATACAGGACATGGAATAGGAAGAGTATTCCATGATGATCCAGTAGTGCTACATTACGGAAATCCAGGAGAGGGTTTAAAACTAAAGGAAAATATGTTTTTTACAATAGAACCTATGCTCAATGCTGGAAAACACAACACTTTATTGTCTAAAGATGGTTGGACAGTATTTAGCAGAGATAAGTCACTTTCAGCACAATTTGAACATAGTATAGGAGTCACTAAAAATGGTTGTGAGATTTTTACATTATCTCCTCAAAATATTTTCTATCCTTCTGAGTAAATAAATTAACGTGAAACCTAACAAGACTGAAGAAAAACATTTTGTAGGTCATAGAAAAAGAGTTAAAAACAAATTTTTATACTCTAAAGATTTATCTAGCTTTGATGACTACGAATTATTAGAAATATTGCTTTTTTTATCAATTCCAAGAAAAGATGTAAAACCAATTGCAAAAAATTTATTATCTAAATTTAACTCTTTACATAACGTTTTTAATGCAGAAAAAGAAGAGATTACTACTATCAAAGGACTAAATGAAAATTCTTTTATTAATTTTCAATTAATAAAAGAATTTTTATCGAGAATATTGAAAAATAACATTAAAAAGAAAAATATTATTAGCTCATGGAGTGATCTTTTGAAATATCTAAAGTTCAATATGAGTGCATTGAAAATTGAACATTTTAGAGTAATTTTTTTAAATTCTCAAAAAATAATCCTATGTGATGAAATTATGTCTAAAGGCACTGTAGATCAAACAGCAGTATATCCTAGAGAGATCTTGAAAAAAACTCTTTTACTTGGAGCATCTTCAATAATTCTTGTTCATAACCATCCAGGAGGAAGCACAAAACCTTCAAAAGCAGATAGGTTAGTTACATCTCAGATTCAGGAATATTGTCAATTTTTTAATATATCACTACATGATCATGTTATAATCAGTGATAATCAATATTATAGTTTTAAAGAAAATTACTTATTATGAAGTTCTGATATTGAATAAATATTAAAAATAATCTTTTTAACAAATGTAAACGACCTTATTAATACAAAAATCTTGATTACTTATTCATATATCTAATATTTCATCAAATTTTATTCATACCTAAGTAGTACTAAGATATCTTTTAATTTTTCAGTACCCAAATTTCTCGCATCTAAATATGTCTTTTCATTCATCATAAAGTTATTTACACAAAAATTTATAGGAACCCATATAATTAATTTTTTGTTACAAATTTATCCCTTGAGACTTAGATAAACATAATTTTATTTTTTATAATCTTCATATATTTCTAATATCTGAGTTAAAAAATCTTTTTTTTTAGTAATTAATTATATAGTGAATGAGATTTTAGTATGAGATCTAATGTCACTTACAGAAAAATCAATTTTTTTTGAATTAATTTTTTAGAACAAAGTTTAGAAAATTATAGATTTGTAATAATAATTGAAGATTTTTACTATTTTTTATAATAATTTTCATGTTAATTGTAGAATACAATATTAACTATATTTAAATAATAGGATTATCTTTACTAGTGCTAATATTCAAATTAGCAAATTTTACAGAAAAATGCTAAATATTTTTTGGCAACTACATAGCTAAAAAATATGAATTAATCTGCCTAGAGAAAAAATAAAGATAAAAATTCTACAACAAAGATTATTGGCACTAATTAAAAAAAATTAAAAAAAATTAAAAATAAGACTTTGATAATCAAAAAACTTTCTCTTTTTTCCTTGTTTTATAGATTTTATTTTCTCTATAAAAAGATTTACAATTATATCTATAAAATTTTACTCTCTACCCTAAAAATATGCTTGGGATTCTTTTTTGTTTAATTTTGCAATTTCTGTTTTTTCCTGCAATGACTCAATTATTATATATCTAATTAGATTCTTTCTTTATTGATTAGTATTTTTGTACGAATAAAAAAGTAATAAGTAATAAATACTGATAATTAATCTAATAGAAGGCTCTAACATAACAATATATAAACAAAAATTTTTTAAAATATTTAATATAAAAATCACAAAATTGTGAATGTTAAAAATCATATTTATTTTTCCTTTAAACCCTTAAAAGCAGCATCAAGAACTGGATCTAACAAATATCTCATCAATGTTCTAGAACCAGTCACTATCTGTACTTCTACTTGCATTCCTGGATGTAATTTCAAATTTCTTTTTTGAGCAATTTTATTAAATTCTTCCATATTAATTTGAATTTCTGCTATATAAGTAGGTTCTGCTTGTTCTTTTTTAGAAGCTTTTGAGACAGGCTCTGGCAGACTTCTTTGTACAATATCTGGAGAAATAGATATCACTTGACCTGAAAAAGTAGGACTTGTACGAGATTTAAAGGCTGAAAATTTGATTTTTGACTTTTGACCAACTTTTATAGAATCTATGTCTCTGCTTCTCACATGAGCTTCTATAATAAGCTCCTCATTTAAAGGAGTAATTTCTACTATAGGTTGAGAGGGGGGGATGTGCTGACCTTGAGTATAAAACACAATTTGATTAACACTCCCATCTATAGGAGCCCTTAAAATTAAACCATTTAAAGCATTATTCCAAGTATAAAACTCTTCTTGGCTTACGAATAAAGCATTTTGATTTTCTTTTAATTCGCTGTAAAGCCTCACATTCCAATCATTAATTTGAGAAGCACCTTCAAGCTCTTTTTTTGCAATTTCTTGCTCTAATCTAATAATTTCGATCTGGTTATTTTCTAATTCTACTTGAGTAGATATCATCTCTGTTTGAAATTCTGTGGTCTGCATAGATTGTGAAAATCCTTTTTTTTCAAGCAATTCTGAATTGTCTACCTTTTTTTTCCATAAATTCAATTTTTTCTCTATTGCTATATGTTTGTTACGCAATGCCTCTATATGTTTTTGAATAATTTTTATAGATTCTTCATGAGATGAAATCATATTTTTTTTTAATTGAGTTCTAGAAGAAAATAACTCATTTTGTGTATTTATAATGTTGAGAACATCTTCATCATCTAAATAATTAAGTAAAATATCATCATAAGTTATTTCGTCTAAATTTTTCATTTCTGCAAATATTCTACTATCTACTGCAGAATATGTTCTAAATTTACTTAATGCGTGTTTATAATTTAGAGATACTCTTCTATCCTCTAACTCTAACAAGGGATCTCCTTTTTTCACTTGATCTCCTAATTTAATAAAAATATTTTTAATCATTCCTCCATCTGGATGATTTATAGTTTGTCTTTTACTTAAGCTAATAAGCATACCACTAGCACCAGATGCACTATCTAAAGGTGCGGTTACAGACCAAATCAATCCAGTCAATACAAAAAAGACTATGATAAAGCTACCAAATAATATAGGAGGTCTTGCATGATGAGCTACATTTTGTGCTTCATTTAGATCTTTTTTTATAATAAATTTTATCAAAGAATCTACATGTTTTACAGATTGATTCATAAAAACTATAATAAGAGCAAATATCGTTTTCGGATGCAAATATTTAATGAAAGACTTAAATGACATCTTGCTTTTAAGATTTGCTGTGTTACTTCCATTATTAGAAATTTGCATTTTTTGCATTTCTAAAATTTTTTGCTGTAGAATTTTTAACTGATCTGGAGTAATTTTTTTAGAATTATTTTGATCCATTTTAAATTAATGATTAATTGGCAAAACATTATTTGAAGAAATTGCTGAAGAATTTCCAAACTCGCTTTTTGAAGCAAATTTCATAACATATCCTCTATCTAAAATCATAATTTTATCTACAACAGATAAAATAGATTTTCTATGAGAAATTATTACAACAGTAATTTGAAGCTTTTTAGCTTCTAATATAGCGTTAGCTAAAGCTTCTTCTCCTATTTGATCTAGATTTGCATTTGGTTCATCAAGTACTATCAATTTTGGTTTACCATAAAAAGCTCTTGCAAGACCTATCCTTTGTCTTTGTCCTCCAGATAAGTTTGACCCCCCTGCTCCTATATTAGTATCATATCCTTCAGATAGTGATAATATCATATCATGAGCTCCACAAATTTTGCTCACTCTTATAATCTCATCTGAATCAGGAGAGTCTTCCATTCTCGAAATATTTTCTTTAACAGTACCATGAAATAATTCTATATTTTGTGGTAAATAACCAAGATGAGTTCCTAAATTTTCTCTATTCCATTGAAAAACATCTGCTCCATCTAATCTTGCAGTACCAGAATATGGTTGCCATATTCCACATATCAATTTTGCAAGTGTTGATTTACCGGCAGCACTGTTCCCTATAACTGCTAAAGCTTCTCCAGGTTCAATGCTAAAGCTCACTCCTTGCAAAACATATTTAGGAACAGTATTTTGAAGCATTCCTGCTAAAGAATTTTTATTCTGATCAAAAGAAAAAAATACATTATCTAATGATAATTTTCCTTGAACATCATTAATACTCATGAAATCTTCTTTCATTTTATGAGTATCAAAAAATAAATTCAGTTGCTTATATGATTTTAAACTAGAAGAAATTGTTTTCCACATTACTATAGCATTATCGAACGGAGCTAAAGCCTTACCAACTATTATAGAACTTGCGATCATATTACCAGTTGTCATGTCTTGACCATTGCTGCTAACCACAACATAAGCTCCTATACCAGTCACTGCCATTTGCAATAAACTTCTAATAAATCTAGAAAAATTAGAAAGAACACCATTACGATAACTTGCAATAGATTGTTTTTGAAGTGCTCCTTTATTAAATTTTGCCCAATGTTTGGAAATATTC
The DNA here is from genome assembly GCA_015657545.1 of Rickettsia sp. GTDB lineage: Bacteria > Pseudomonadota > Alphaproteobacteria > Rickettsiales > Rickettsiaceae > JADHZC01. The sequence continues at coordinate 21,955 of JADHZC010000002.1, read as the reverse complement.
TTTATCATACCCATGGATTCTACAGTTTCAGCATTTCTAGATGCTATATCTGCATGATACATACCTTTTATTGAATATTCTGTAGCTTCTCCTAAAGTTTTATTAGTTGCAACAGCATTAAATAATCCAAATAACACTATTATTACAGCGCCAGATACACATAAATAGCCTAGATATTTATTTATAAAGAATACCACAGCAATGTATAAGATACTCCAAGGAGCATCAAATAAAGTATTTATTCCAGCACTTGTTAAAAATGTTTTAACAGTTTGAAAATCTCTTAACATTTGACTAGAATTAATCCTTCCTCTCATAGCAGAGGCTGAAACAGCATTAGAAAATATTATTGGAGAAATTTCATTATCAAGCCATTCACCTATTTTTATAAAAGTAAAAGATCTAGCTATTTGGAGTAAAGCATGAACAAAATATATAGATGCTATTATCAAAGATAACATCAATAAAGTGTGTAAATTACCACTACCTATGACCCTATCCAAAACTTGCAAAGAATATAATGGAGTTATTAACATTAATAAATTAATAACAAAGGCAAACCAAAAAGTTATTTTAAATGCAAAATTACATTTGTTCAAAGCTTTTTTTAAAGGGTTTACATTCAAAATTTTTTCTGTATTTTTTGACATTTTTATTATAATTACTTCAATATAGTTATATATTACTTAATTTTACATCACCAAAATCAATTGATAAATATATAAAAATTTTAAAATCTTTTTCCTCACTTTATTAATAAAAATTATAAAGTTTTATTGATTTTTTAGCAATCATTATTTTCAATTTCTGTTTTGTTAGTTTTTATTTTTTAAATATAACAATCACTAAATAAAATCCCATTTTATAATTACTAATTATAGTTGATCAACATAATTAATTAAACTAATCATTGATTATTTAACTATTTGATGAAATTTTATAATCATTAATTTCACTAATCAAACGTAAAATCACTTTTTATGAAACTTTTTCTAATAATCATTTAATTAAAATTTATCTTATAATTTATTGCATACCATATTGTATTTTAATAGTAATATCTTATAATATCTTTAATATTATACTCATAAAATACTATAATCATCATTTATTTACATTATTATATAATATTTTAATATTTTACATAAATCCAATGGCCAGAATAACAGTTGAAGATTGTTTTGATAAAATCAAAAACAGATTTGAATTAGTTTTAGTTGCAGTACAAAGGGCTCGCGATATCCATTCTGGAGCGCCTATCACTATTGAAAAAAATAAAGACAAAGACATAGTTGTAGCATTACGTGAAATTGCAGCAGACACAATTGTTGCAGAAAAAATAAAAAGAAGAATTGTAGAAAGGTCCAAAATATCTAATTCTTTAAATATAGAAAAAGTTATGAAAAATTCTCAAAATAATGATATTTCAAACTCTTTTGAACATTCTTTTACTAATAAAAAAGAAAATTTAGAAGAAAATTTTGAAAATTATACAGATATAGATTTAGAAAATGTTTTCAAAAATCCTACAAATTCTAATTCTCAACAGCCTAATGAAAAATAATGATGAAATAATCTAAAAATTTCATCTAACCTCGTTATAAAAATTGATTTTATTTATCTTTTAGATGTCATTAAAAATTGTTTTTTTATATAATAATAAGCCGTTTTTTACTATGTAATCTTCAGAAATATAGATTCAATTATTATTAATTTATAAAAATTAAAAAATATGGAAAAAATTATCATATATAGCAAGAATTTTTGTCCTTTTTGCAAAAAAAGTAAGAATTTTTTTGATAGGCATGACTTACAATATGAAGAAATAATTGTTGATACCGAAGATTTAAAAGAAAAAATGATACAAAAATCTAACGGAAGAAAAACTTTTCCCCAAATCTTTATAGGAGAACAACATATAGGCGGATATGATGATCTTATCAAATTAGAAAAATCTGTTCTTGAAATTGCTAAAAAATAAGTAAAAAACTTTATGAACAATCTATATATCAATGTATCAAATATTATAGTTAATATAAATTAATTTATGTACTAAATATATGTAAAAAGATATTTGAGATATATAGATTTCTAATTATTTTCTATCTGATTGTAGAAAATTTTCTGTTAAGACTTTAAAAGTTAAACTCAACTTAGTGAATATAATTCACTATTATAAATTAAAACTAAAGCTTGAATAACAATTCTGCTGCTTGTTTGTTTCACACTACAAAAGTAACTCTAAAAAATAATATTTAAAATTACTTAGACTAATCAAAAAGCAATTACTCAAAATATTTACTCGAAATGATCTTATTTATAATAAGTCAACCAATTTTTAATAAATTCATATCAACATAGTTGATATCCCCTACAATAAAGCGCTAAAAAATACTAATTTAGTACAAATTATTTTTTAATATTACCTTTAATCCCTTACTTAAGGCTTTAAGTAGTAAAATCTATTACTAAACTCACCATGGTCAACAAACCTAACATAAAATATGCTTACATTTACAATAATGCTTTCTATTAAAATTAAAAAGCAACTACAAAATTTATCATATTAATATTTTTAACTGACTTTATAAATTTTTCAATATTTAACATTTAAAAAAATATCTATTTTTTTTCTTCAAAAAATCTAAAATTTTTAACAACTAAAAGTTAAAAATTCTATAAATATATGAATATAGAAAATCTTTTCTAAGATAGATTACAAGCTAATCTAAAATTAGATTCATTATTTTTCTCTTTACAAATATTATTTTTTTTATATTACGATTACCAATATATTTTTTTACTGAATCTAGAGAAAATACTTTTTTTTGAATTTCTTCATCATCTAAATTATCTAAAAATTCTTGTTTAGCCCTTAACCTACCATTAATTTGTATCGCTAATATGTAACTATCTTTTTTTATTTTAGATTCTTCATATATGGGCCATTTTTCTTTAACAAGAGAAGTATTTTTACCTAAATTATTCCACAACTCTTCTGTAATATGTGGAATAAAAGGATTAAATAATTGTAATATAACAAAAACAGATTTTTTGACAGAAATAGAAAATTTCTCATTTTTGCTAACATATTCTTTAATTACATTAACTAATTTTCTAATATTGGCTATTGCTAAATTCAAATTAAGTAATTTAATATCTGAAGTAACTTTCTTAATAGTAGAGTTTAATGCATTTTCTAAAAAATCATCTTCTTTCTGTAAAAATTCAATATGAGAATTAACTATATTTACAAGATTTATCAGCTTAGTTAAAAATTTTTCAATAGATGTTATATTATTTTCTGACCATAATAACTCTTTATCAATCGGAGTATCTGATAACACAAACAATCTTAATACATCAGCTCCAAATTTTTCTAAACCTTCTTCAAGATCTATAACGTTACATTTGGATTTACTCATTTTTTCTTCTTGACCTTCTATCACGGTCTTGTTAGTAATCTTATGTACTAAGCTACCATCATCTAACTTTTTTACATCATTTGGATATATCCAATTATCTTCAAGATCTTTATATGTCTTATGTAAAACCATTCCTTGAGGAATAACTGATAAAAATGGTTCTCTTACTTTGATATATCCTAAATCAGATAATACTTTAGTAAAAAATCTGGAATATAAAAGATGAATTACAGCATGTTCTATCCCACCTATATATTTATCTACAGGAAACCATTGTTCTTCTTCTTTTTGACTTATCATGTAATTTTGATTAGGAGTAGCAAATTTAAAATAATACCAAGAAGATTCAAAAAATGTATCAAAAGTATCTGTTTCACGGACTGCTGGAGATTGGCAAATATGACATTTTATATATTTCCAACTAGGATGATCTTGTAAAACTGTACCTGAATGAGTAATAGAGACATCTTGGGGCAATTTAATAGGTAAATCCTCTTTCTTCGCAGCTATAGTTCCACATTTAGGACAATAAATTATAGGAATAGGAGCTCCCCAATATCTTTGCCTTGAGATACACCAATCTCTTAATTTATAAATATGCTTTTTTTCTAATACATTGAGATTAGCTAAATAATTGTTGATCTCTTTCTTAGCTGAGGTAATATCTAATCCATTTAAAAAAGAGGAGTTTATCATAAACCCTTCTTTTGTTTCATAAGGTTGAGACATGATGTCTATATTTGTAGAATCATCATTATCTATTACTTGTAATATAGGAAGTTTTAAGAAATTAGCTAATTTATGATCTCTTTTATCATGTGCAGGACATCCAAATACAGCTCCTGTAGCATAATCAGCCAACACATAACTAGCTATAATAATAGGTATTAAATGACCAGTTACAGGATGTATAGCTTTAATCCCAGTGTTAAGATAAAACTCTTCATTTTTATAAACCATTAATTTTTGTTGAAATTTCTGTAATTTTTTATAAATTTCTTCGGATAAAATTTCTGTAATATCATGTTCATGAGATACCGCAATAAAGCTAGCCCCAAATATTGTCTCTATTCTTGTAGAAAAAGCATGAATTTCTTTTTTGTCAAAACCTTCTACCTTAAATTTAATGATATGACCATCTGATTTACCTATCCAATTACGTTGCATATTTCTAATTTTTTCAGGCCAACCATTCATCTTATCCAATGATGTAAGGAGCTCTTCAGCATAATCTGTTATTTTTAAAAACCATTGATTTAGATATTTTTTTTCTATTTTAGCTCCAGATCTCCAACCCTTACCATCCACAACTTGTTCATTTGAAAGAACTGTTTTATCTATAGGGTCCCAATTCACAGGAGATAACTTCTTGTAAGCAAGCTTTTTATTAAATAAATCTATAAAAAATTCTTGTTCAAATTTATAATATTCTGGATCACAAGTTATTAATTCTCTTTGCCAATCATATGATAATCCTATTTTTTTAAGTTGGGATTTCATAATTGATATATTTTCATAGGTCCATTTTGCAGGATGAACCTGATGTTTCATAGCAGCATTTTCTGCAGGCAAACCAAAAGAATCCCATCCCATAGCATGTAACACAGCAAAATCATTTGCTATATAAAATCTAGACACAACATCCCCAATTGTATAATTTCTAAGATGTCCTACATGAATCTTACCAGAAGGATAAGGAAACATTTCTAATATATATTTCCTTTTTTTCAAAGAGGAATTAGAAGTTTCAAAAATATTATTTTCTGACCATATATTTTGCCATTTTGATTCTATTTGAATCCTGTTTTTTCTTAAAGACATATTATTTGCTAGTAATGATTGTGTTTTTTAATAAAAGATTATTTTATTTCTATAAATTATTAATCAATAATAATTTTAGAGAGAATTTTTATAATCTTTAATTATACATAAAAATTGCTTTTCTGTTTTGGATATTATATTATTTTGCAATTTTTTTAATTTCTCTTCTGAAAGATTATTGTTTAAATCTTGTAATGTAATAGAAAAAGTTACTGCATTAGTCTCAGCAGTTTCTTCATGTATATCTATCAATCTAATTTTTTGAATAAATTTAGAATCAATATTATATAAAAATTTTATTACTTCCCCTAAAGCTATTTTTTTATTGAGAACAAAATTATATTCTCTTGTTACTGGTTGATAAGACATATTATTATATGGATCTCTTTTTAAAGACTTAGATAATTTGATTAATTTCATTAAATCTAGTTCCATACAAAATATATTACTACCCTGTATATTATATTTCACAGATAATTCATTTGATATTTTACCTAAATACCCTAAAGATTGTCCTTGAGTAGTTTTTACTACAAAAGCTTCATTATTTTTCATATATTTGGGCAAATATTGATTTTCATATTTGATCTGATTATCATCTATATTAAGGTGGTCTAATATAATTTTGAAATCAGTTTTTATATCAAATAAATCAAATTTTCTTTCTTTCTGGAAATAATCTGTTTGATTATTTAATCCAACTCTTAAAAGAAAAATTTTTTGAATTTCCTCTCTTTGAGAACCTTGAAATATTTTTCCTATTTCGAATATAGAAAAATTTTTCCATGATTTATTTATATTTTTTTCTATTATAGGAAGATAATTTACTAATAAAGAAGGTCTCATGTAATTTATCTCATTACTAATAGGATTCACTATTTCTAATTCTTCATAAACATCAAAAAAATCTGATATATTTCTCTTATCTACAAAGGAATAAGATATGGATTCTAAATAACCTCTAAATGTAAGAATCCTTTTAATTTCAATAATTAATTGTTCATCTTTTTCTAAAAATATCAATTTATCATTTGGTATAGATGTAAATCCTATATTATCATAACCATATATTCTTAAAATCTCCTCATTTATATCCTCTTGTATAGTAAGATCTTTCCTCCAAATAGGAACATAAATTTTAGTAAGATCTTCCGAAATATTTTGAAAAGTGAAATCTAAATTATTTAGGATATTTTCTATTTCTTCTTGTGATATTACAACCCCAGAATGTTTTAAAAATTTATTTTTTGAAAATAGGATTTCTCTTTTCTTATCTTGAATATAACTATTAATTTTCAAATTAGATGTTTTGCCTCCACAAATATCTAAAATTAAATTTGCTGCGTAATCAAGAGCTATTGTTAACAAATCAAAGTTAATATTTTTTTCAAATCGATGCTTGGCATCTGTTTGTAAATCTAGTCTATTACAAGTTTTAGTAATTCTAGTAGAGTTAAACAAAGCAGCTTCTACTATTATATTTTTTGTATTTATACTACAAGCAGTATCCTCAGATCCTATAATACCGGCTAATGCTAATATCTTATGAGAAGAATTTTTGACTATTATATCTCCTTTTTGTAAAATATAATTTTCTCCATTTAACGCATCAAATTTGACATCATTTTCAGATAATTCTTCAACCAATATTTCTAAACCAATCTTTTCTTGATCATATATATGTAATGGTTGACCAAACTTATATGTTGTATAATTTGCTATATCTACTAAAGGAGAAACAGAATTTATATCAGCTTTAAATAATTCTTCTCTTAGCCACAAAGGTAATTCTACTTGATTATTTATATTAGATAATTCTCTTGCAGAAAATACAGGACAAATATTTTTTTCATTTTTTATTGTTAATCTAGATGTAAAATTCTTATCAGAATCTTCTATATATGAAGATATTGGCTTCATTTTTACTATACCAGAACTAGATAATTCTTTTGCTAATCCATATACACTCAAAATTTCTCCTCTATTTGGAGTCACCTCAATATTAAAACTATAATCCAATTTTATATATTTCAATATTTTATCTCCAACTAATGCATTAGCATCAATCTCAATTATTTCATCTGTATTATTTTGTAACTTATCTAATTTAAGCTCTGAGTAAGAACATATCATCCCCTCACTTAAATGATCCCTGATCTTAGATTTTTTAATTTTTTTTCCTGTAAGAGGAATTTTCGTACCTATCTGCGCTAACACTATATTTAAATTAGCTCTTACATTATTGGCTCCACAAATTATCTGTAAAGAAGAAGAACCAGTATCTACAACACATATTTTGAGACTATTAGCTAAAGGATGAGGAATTACTGAAGTTATCTTACCTATTACAAAATTTTCTAAATATTCATAATCTTCTAATATTTCATTTTCTACTCCTAGTTGATTTAACGTTTTAGATATTGCATCAGGGCTAACAAAAGACCGATCATATTCTATAAATTCTTCCAAAGAAGATAATGTAATTTTCATTGCGCAGTAAAGACATTATTTGTTTTAAAAGGAGTTATACCAAAATATTCTATCCATTTAAGATCACCAGAAAAAAATTCTCTTAGATCTTGAATCTTATGTTTTATCATAGTAATTCTCTCTACTCCAAGACCAAAAGCAAATCCCTGATATATTTCAGGATCTAAATTCACATTTTTCAAAACCAAAGGGTGAATCATACCACATCCTAAAATCTCTAACCAAGGATCTTGTTCTGATATCTTTATGTCCACTTCGCAAGAAGGTTCAGTGAATGGAAAATAACTTGGACGAAATCTTATTTTGATATCTGCATTATTAAAAAATTTTTCTACCAAATCTTTCATCAAAAATTTTAGGTGGGAAAAATTTATATTTTTATCTACAAACACTCCTTCCATTTGGTGAAACATAGGAGTATGAGTTCTATCAGAATCAGATCTAAAAGTCTTTCCTATTGATATAAATTTAAATGGAGGAGAAGATTTTTCCATTGTACGTATTTGTACATTTGAAGTATGAGTTCTAAGCAATTTATCCCCTTCACCTTTTATATAAAATGTATCATGCATTTTTCTTGCGGGATGATCCTCTGCTATATTTAGCGCTGTAAAATTATACCAAGAATTTTCTATTTCAGGACCAAATTTTACTTCAAATCCATGCATTGTAAAGATTTCATAAAGCAATTCTTGAGAATGTGATATAGGATGTATTTTCCCTATATAATAATCTCTAGCAGGTATAGAAAAATCTTCTTCAGAATCTTTTTGATTTTTTAATGTAGCTTTTTCCAAAAGATTTTTGTAATGCATAAAAATCTTTTCTATTTCTAATTTGATCTGATTAATTTCAGAACCAATTTTTTTTTTTTCTTCTATTTCTAGATTTAAAATTTCTTTAAATTTCGCAGATATAAAGCTTTTTTTTCCTAAAAATCTAGATTTTAATTCTAATAATTTTTGTAATGAAGAGATGTTTTTTGCTTTATTTTTAAAATCTTCTACTAAATGACCTAACATATTAACATCATTATGATTTAATTATCTAAAAAAAACTACTTGTTTTTGCAATATCAAATAGAATGTAAATTTTTGCTATTTGGGTAATTATATCTTTGAAGAAAAACGAATACCGATTATAGTTCAAATTTGGGAGTTGTAAATGCTAATTAGTAAATAATTACGTTTTTTTTATTTACAAAATGTGAATAAGTACGATATTTTAATAATTTTATTAAAATCATCTAAAAATTTTTCATTATTTCATATACAATTAATTGCTTTTTTGCTACAAAATTCTTGCAAAAAACAATTTTTTGTTATAGTTTTTGTCTAATATTTTTACAATGTTTCATTTATTAAGGTATTAGATTATGGCCTCTTTCTTAAGAATTGGATTCTTTTTATCTTGTTTTGTATTGAGTGGATTACAGTTTATAATACAACAACAGTTATTTGCCATCTCCTCACCCAGTACATCACAAAATTCTGATCAGAAAAAAAATAAAGATACACAAGAAATTACTAAATTTAATCCTGAAAGAAGTTTTGCTCAAAATATTGAAATAATACAAAACACTGAGATGTATAACGCAGAACTTATCAAAAAATTCATAAATATTTTTGGTATTTCTCTTCATGCATCAGGTGCATTTGAAGTAGGATCTAGATTTGCAACTAAGCTTGATGAAAAGGAAGCAAAAGGAAATATTTCAAAAAATCATGACAATTTTGCATTTTTTAACCAAGTAGGACTAGCTGTAAGAGTAGCACCAAAGATTAAGAATGTTAAGATTGGAGTTCATATTCCTCTAATATCTACCGGAAAAAGAAGTGGAAGCAGTTTGTTTAATTCAAGCTATTTGTTTTTTGAAAGTAAATTTGGTTTAGTAAAATTGGGCGCTCCTACCGATGCTGCAGATGATCTTAGAATAGATGGTATTTCAGGAATAGCTGTAGGAGGATTTGGTAATTCTGAAAGATATTCTTATTCCATGAATGATAAAGAATTTATAGATGATGCAGATAGTTTTTTGAGTTCAAAATTTAATGCTAGCCTCAATAATAGTAACAGCTCTGAAAAATCTAGAAAAATAACAGTGCATTTTCCTAAAATAGACATTTTGAAAAAATGTAATATAAGTTTAGCAGCATCATTCGTCCCAGATTCAAGCAATACAGGAGCAGGAAAATCTAATCAAGATTTAGTTCCTAAAAAAATTATGTATTTTTCTCAAGATGGAAAAATGTTGGATTCTGATTCTGGCTCAGATGTTTTTCAAAATCTAAGCACCAAAATAGTTAAAGAAAATTTGCTAAAAAATTCAACTTCTCCTGATACTATCGTATCTGTATCTCATGTTGTAAAAAATGCTATTTCTGCAGCTACTAAAGTGAATATAGAATTCAATGATCTAGTGAACTTAGTACTTGGAGGTAGTATCGAGTATGGAGAATCTGTAGGAGAAGCAATTTTTTATGATAAGGCTTCCTCTGCTTCTGATAATATTGAAAACTCAAAAACTAACGATAACAAAAAATATAAACAAAAATCCAGCCACAAATTAGAGAATCTACTAGCTGGAGGATTAGGCGCTGAACTTTCTGTAGGAGATTTTGCTTTAGGAGTAGCTTGGCATGATTGGGGTAAAAGCTTTTTTAACAAAGAACTTTACCAAAATGTTACTAGCTCTGAAGCTTCTAAAAATTATTCTGTCTCTGCATCATGTGCTTATTCCGTTGGACCTTTTAAAGTTAGTTTAGCTGGACTTGTAAGTGATAAATTTTCTAACTTAAATAAAAAATTTGCATTTGCTACTCAATGCAAATTATTTTCACTAGCTAATGCTTATGTACAATTAGTACACAGCAATAAGGAAGGAAAATCTTTTTATGACAAAAAAATTGATGATGAAAAAGAAAAATTAACTGACTGGGGATGGAATTTTGGATTAAATGTTAGTTTGTAGTTTAATTATATATATTGTATTTCTTATTTATCTAATTTAGTTAGATTTTATTAAGGATGGATAATTTACCGTATTTCTTGTGAATAGTAAATATGAGTAGATATTTTTTAAGAGTAAAGGAAAAAAATATTTTGTACAAAATATTTTTATACAAGTTTGTGTTTTAAAATTTTCTATTACACATACCAATGTTTCAATAAAATAGTTTTTTCCTTTTCTATATAATTTTATATTTTTTGTCTTTTAGTTATATAAAAAAGGTAAAAAAAAATAGATTTTCTATATTTTTGTACATAATTTTTGAGCTAAAAATGAGTAACTAATAATAAGAAATATTAAAAATATTTATAACTAAATAAAATTAAAGAACATCTTTGAAGAATAATTTATATAGATTTTATCTATATATTACACAACTATAAATAATAAAAAAAAATTAGATATAACTAAAACGGGACTTTAGAAATAATAAAAACTAGAAATTCATTTTTGATAGAAATTTTTAATAATCTCAATAATTTTTTCTTCTTTTTTCTATTCTTTACTTTGATATCCTCATTTATAAAGATTAGTTTTTTATCCTATCAAATACCCCTAACATCTCAACATCAACAATATCTCTTATCATAATAAATAAAGAGGTTATACAGGGAACATTTTACTCTTAAAAATGTTTAAAAAATTCTATTTTAGACCATTACTCCGCCCCAATTTACGAGCTTCATATAGCACAAAAATATCTAGAAAATTCAATATATCTGTGCTTGAGACTATTGATTCCTTTTCTTGTTCTCTCCTATATGGACATTTTCTCTTTTGCTACTATTGTCCAAACTGATGCTTTCCATTTTCTGTTATTTTTTTTTCTCCAAAAAATCTAGAAAAATATTCTGATATTTTAAATTTTTCACTGCTCAACACAAGCTGATTGAAAAATTACCGATTATTGTTTGAACATCAAATATTTTTTTCTATTTTCGATACAAAATAAAAATGCTGTGATAATTATTGCTGAATAATTAAAAAAATAATAGTTTTGTTCTTTTGATTCAAAGAATTTTATAAAAAACATGAAAAAATTCTACAATTATTTAGACGGCTCTTCTTTTCTAATTATCAATGTTTATAAATATTTGAATAATAAAATGTTAATAAATCATTATAAAGCAAATAAAATCTTTTTATCTTTTTCGTTTTTTTTACGAATTTTTTTATTTTGAGTAGTTACCTTAACTTCATGGGGATAGTTTATAGTTTCTTGTTTAACAGAAATTTTTTTACCAGAATATTGTTCAAAATCAAACATATAATCTATCAACATATTTTCCATAATACTTCTTAATCCTCTTGCACCAGTTTTTTTAGTGAGAGCATATTGAGCAATTGCGTCTATAGAATCTTTAGAAAAATCTAGTTCAATATCATTGAGCTCAAATAATTTTTTATATTGCTTTAGTATAGCATTTTTAGGCATAGACAAAATGTTTTTTAAAGCTTCTTTATTTAAAGAATCCAAATTTGATATTACAGGTAATCTACCTATAAATTCTGGGATCATGCCAAATTTTACTAAATCTTCAGGAATAATTTGATTTAAAAGTTCATCATAATATTCTTTTTTTTCATTATCTCTAATATCTGCACTAAAACCTATAGATGTTTTTGATTTTCTTTTTGAAATGATATCTTCTATACCTAAAAAAGCTCCTCCACAAATAAATAAAATATTGGTGGTATCTATTGGAATTAATTCTTGATGCGGATGTTTTCTTCTACTTTGGGGAGCAACATAAGCAATAGTACCTTCTATTATTTTCAATAATGCCTGTTGAACACCTTCTCCAGAAACATCACGTGTAATAGAAATATTTTCAGATTTTTTAGCTATTTTATCTATTTCATCTATATAAACAATTCCTTTTTGAGCTGCTTCTACATTAAAATTTGCAGACTGCAACAATCTTAACAAAATCACTTCTACATCTTCCCCTACATAACCAGCTTCTGTCAAAGAAGTAGCATCTGCTATAGTAAAAGGAACTTTTAATGTTCTAGCTAATGTTTGTGCTAACAATGTTTTACCAGAGCCTGTAGAACCTATAAGCAATACATTAGATTTTGTTAATTCTACATCTTTATTAGATTGAGATGAATATTCTAGCCTTTTATAATGATTATAAACAGCAACCGAGAGAATTTTTTTGGCTTTATTTTGCCCTATAACATATTGATTAAGTGACTTATAAATCTCATTTGGTAACATTATTTTAGAACTAGAAAAAGCATCAGAATGAGCTAAATCCTTATTATCTTTTAGTATATCCAAACATACTAAAACACATTCATCACATATAAAAACGTCAATTCCAGCTATTAGATTTTTAACTTCATACTGATCTTTACTACAAAAAGAACATTTTAAAAGTTTCTTATTTGTATTAGTTTTGTCCATTATGCTACCTTATTGCTAAATATTAAATTGCTATTAAATATCTAAAAATCATTATTTTATTTAACGTCTTTTTGACTATTTTTGTTATTTATAATTTCAGATCTATTTTCAATTATCTTATCTATGATACCAAACTCTAAAGCTTCATTAGCAGACATAAAAAAATCTCTATCAGTTTTTTCTTCAATTTTTTTTACAGTTTTACCAGTATGATTTGCATAAATTTGATGTATAAGGTTTTTTATTTTCAATGTTTCATTTGCATGAATCTGTATGTCTGATGCTTGCCCTTTATAACCACCAAGTGGTTGATGTATCATAATTCTAGAATTTGGCAAAGCATATCTCATATCTTTATCACCAGCTAATAATAAAGTAGCAGCCATAGAGCATGCCTGACCTACACATAAAGTAGAAATTTTGGGACTGATATATTGCATAGTATCATAAATAGCAAGACCAGAACTTACAACTCCACCAGGAGAATTAATATACATAAAAATATCATCTTTAGGGTTTTCTGCTTCAAGAAAAAGAAGCTGAGCAACAATAATATTTGCCATATAATCCTCTATAGGACCATAAACAAATATAATTCTCTCTTTTAATAATCTAGAATAAATATCGTAAGATCTTTCCCCTCTAGAAGTTCTTTCTATAACTATTGGAACATGCATGTTCATTTTAAAAAATTTTTTATTAAATACTAATATATTAAAAAAATATTTGCATAATTTTTATTGATGCATGTTAATAACATTCACTATATTTTATATAGTTAAAAATTTAATTTTGCTCATTACACAACTCCTTCATCCTTTTACCCGCTCTAAAGGAGGGTTGCCTATAAGCTTTTAGCATCATTTTTTCACCTGTTTTAGGATTACGCCCTACTCTTTCCTTTCTATCTTTTACATAAAAAGTACCAAAACCTATAAGGTTAACATCATTACCCTTCTGCAAAGACTCTAGAACGGCTTCCATTACAGAATTTAAAAATTTTTCGGCTACTATTTTAGTACAATCTACTTTTTCTGAAATAGAAGTAACCAATTCTCCTTTATTCATTATAAAACCTCTACATAATTTAAGTAAAAATAAAAATTATCAGCAATAAAAACATAGTCCAAAAAATCCTGGATACCTAACTATTATATATCAACTAAATATTCTTCTACAATAGCTTAATATAAAAGTTTTTATATTATTTAAGAAAAATTTCATATATTGATACCCAAATGCTATACAAAACTAATGAAAATTGATATCCATTATATCTAATTTTGTAAAATTTTATTTAATTCATTCCACCCTCCTAAAAATCTATTATCCACAAAAATATAAGGGACAGTTGTTTGATTAGTTTGCTTAGATAAAGCAATATGCAATTCAGGATTGTTTGTAATATCTATTATAGAATAATGTAAATTATACAAATTCAGTATTTTTTCAACCTCTTTACAAAAAAAACAATCTTTTTTAGAATATAAAACTATCTTTTGAGAAGATAATACAGATTTTCTAATGGACTCTTTAGGATTATCAGAAAAAATTTTATAAAATGACCAAATAAAGATCACAAAAAATAGAGCTAAAAATAAAGTTAAATATGAATGCTCCTTAACAAAGTGTAAAAATTTTTGCATAACAATAAAATAATATGTATACCTGTTTTAAAATAGATTAATATCAATTATGAAGATTAGGATGTAGAATTATTTTATGTCAATAGTCTATGAAAATTTTCTTTAAAAAATATTATTTTTTTTATGTCTCATATCAAAAATACCAATTTTGTACATTTTAGATCTCAAAGCTCATATTCTTTTTTAGAAAGCATCCTCAAAATAGAAGATCTTCTTATATTAGCTCAAAAATATAAAATGCCCGCATTATGTTTAAGTGATAGACATAATATGTCTGGAGCATTAGAATTTTCTACTTTAAGTAAAAAATATAATATTCAACCAATATCAGCTTGCATTTTAAATATAATATTTCCAGAACTAAATTTTTACTCTGAGATATTGATTATCTCTAAAGATGAACTAGGATTCAAAAATCTTTTACAATTAATTAGTAAAAGTTTTTCAGAAAATTTAGACATGCCTTTTCCATATATTACAGAATCAGATCTATTTGCTTATAACGAAGGCTTAATAATATTATCAGCTTATGACGAAGGAGCTATTGGAAAAAGTATCTTAAGCAAAAAAATAGATAATGCTGTTTCTTTAAGTAAAAAATTACTATCTGTTTTTGGAGATAGGTTCTATTTTGAAATCATGAGACATAATCTCCTTAATGAACAAATTATAGAAGAAAATTATATAAATATAGCTTATGATTTAAAAATTCCGTTACTAGCAACTAATAAAATATTATTTCACTCAAAAGAAAAATTTCAATTTCATGATGTATTAAGATGCATATCCTCAGGAGAAAAACTAAATGCACCACAAAGAAAAAAACTTTCCCAAGAATTTTATTTTAAAGATCAAAAAGAAATCTCTACAATTTTTAATGACATACCATCAGCTATAGAAAATAGTATGTATCTTGTACAAAGATGTTCATTTACTCCGCATTCAGTAAAAAAACCCAGTTTCCCCAAATTTTCTGAAAAAAGACAGGAAAAAGATATAATAATAGAAAATGCAAACGCAGGATTATTAGCAAAATTCAACAAAAAAGCTTTTGATTGGGATTTATATAAAAAAAGACTAGATTATGAGCTAAGCATAATTATAGATATGGATTTTGCAGGATATTTTCTAATAGTTGCTGATTTTGTTAACTGGAGTAAAAAAAATGACATAGCTGTTGGGCCAGGAAGAGGCTCCGGTGCTGGTTCAATAATCGCTTGGACCCTTGGAATAACTGATCTAGATCCAATAGAATACGGATTATTATTTGAAAGATTTTTAAATCCTGAAAGAGTATCTATGCCAGATTTTGATATAGATTTTTGTCAGGAGAAAAGAGACCAGGTTATAGAGTATGTGTTAAACAAATATGGTTATGATAGAATAGCGCACATTATTACTTTTGGAAAATTACAAGCTAAAGCAGTAATTAAAGATGTATCAAGAGTGTTGGGTTTAAGATACGAAATAGCAGACTATCTTACTGAATTAGTACCCTTTAATGCTGTATCCCCAGTTACTTTAATACAAGCAATTAAAGAAGTTAAAGAATTAAATTTAGCTTTTCAAGGAAAAGAAAATGCATTATTTCCAGAAAATACTGAATTAATAAAAAAAGTTTTAGAAGTATCTCTCCAATTAGAAGGATTATATAGAAATTCTTCTACTCATGCAGCTGGTATAGTAATTTCTGCAGATAAAATTGTAAATAAAGTACCTGTACAAAAAGATAAAAATTCTAGAATAATTACAGTACAATATTCTATGAAATATGCAGAAATGGCAGGTTTAGTAAAATTCGATTTTTTAGGTCTTCAAACTTTGTCTCTAATACAAAACACTGTTAACAAATTAAAAGAAAAACAAATAAATTTGGACATAAATAAAATAGATTTTAGTGATACAAAACCCTACAAATTATTGTCAAAAGGCTTAAGCACAGGAATATTTCAGTTTGAAAGCCAAGGCATTAAATCTGCATTAAGAGAATTATTACCAGATAATATAAGTGACATTATTGCTCTTGGAGCATTATATAGACCAGGCCCTATGGATAATATAAGTTCCTATATTAAAAGGAAACATGGAGAAGAAAAGATAGAATATATGCATCCAATGCTAGAACCTATCTTAAAAGAAACTTATGGCATTATTATTTACCAAGAACAAGTTATTGAAATTGCTCAAAAACTTGCAAATTATACTATAGCCTCAGCAGATCTTTTAAGAAGAGCAATGGGTAAAAAAATCAAATCTGAAATGGCTGAACAAGAAAAAAATTTTCTAAAAGGATCCTTAGAAAATAACATAGAAAAACAAACAGCCAAACTAATATTTGATCATGTAGCTAAATTTGCAGGATATGGATTTAACAAATCTCATGCATCCGCATATGGAGTGATTTCTTATCAAACCGCATATCTGAAAGCATATTACCCTACAGAATTTATGATTTCTTTGCTGAATTTAGAAATTCATGATAGTGACAAGATATTTTACTTAGTTGATGATTTAAAAAATCTAGATATTAAAATGCTACCACCTTCTATCAACGAATCTGAAATTTTTTTTTCGAATCCTATAAATAATGAAAAAGATATTATTTTTGCATTATTGGCAATCAAAAATATGCCTAAAAATCTAGCTATTGCAATTTATAACGAAAGAAAAAAAAATGGAAAATTTTTGAATATTATAAATTTTTTAGAAAGAATTGACACAAAATTACTAAATAAAAGAATATTAGAAAATCTTATAAAGTCAGATGCTTTTTCTAGTTTACATTCAAACAGAAAACAAATTCTTGAATCTCTAAGTAAATTACTACAATATTCAGTATATTTTCATAAAAATAAGGACTCTTATCAAAAAAATTTTTTATCTATATCACAAAATTCTAATGAAATATTATTATCTCCTACCAATGAATATAATATTTCAGAATTAGCTTTACAAGAATTTGAATCACTCGGAATGTTCATAAAATATCATCCTTTAATGGAATATCACTCTATGATTGATAAATGCAACATAAGAAATTCTACCTATATTCTACAAAATAGAAAAATCTTGACAAGTTTTGAATTCGCAGGGGTAGTAGTTAAAAAATTTTCTAGAATGTCTAAAAGAGGAAGATTTTTAATATTAAATATCTCTGATACAAAAGGCATGTTAGAAGTTAATATATTTGATGAAGAGCTATTAAGCAATTTTGGTAAGTTTTTAACGATAAAAACCATGCTACTTCTCAAATGTTATAATTCTAATGGTAAAATAATCGTAAAAAATATAATTCCATTAATAAATTATTTAACAAATAAAAATTTCGAACTAAATTTTTATTTAGAAAATTCTGAACAAATCCTTAAATCTATAAAAAACATTAAAAATAAATCAGAAATAGAGCTCAAAAACTCTTCTTTGTCATTTATATTAAAATTAAAAAATGGTTTTTTTGCGAAAATACAAAGTAAAAATATATTATAAATTATATTGTAAGTATTTTTTTTATATTTTCTAAGGAAGAAATTGGATTAATAGAAGAGCTGTTTGTGTCCAATAAATTAAAATTATATATATGTTTACGACATGCAAAAATATATTCTTCACTCCCAGGTTTTTTTACGATGCATGATCCACAAATTCCTTTAGCAGCACAAAAAACAGATCTATCATTATGAAAATATCTTAATTTAGATTTGTCTATATTATCTAAAAACAAAATTTCAGATAATGATTTATTATCTAACGAAAGAAATATTTCATCAGCATTAATAAAATAAGAATTTACATAATCTTTTGACATAGCTAATTTAATAGATGTAAATATAGAGGCTTGTAAAATTTTTGTTGTACAAGAACTTACATCTTCAATATTTACAAATATATCATCTGCAATTTGAGAAAATTTTTCTAAAAAAAACATATATTCTTGAGTAGAAAAAGATAAAAATAATATTATTTTAAATTTTTTGAGTTTAAAATATTTAGCTATCTGATAAATAGATGCAATCCTTATATCTTTTGCTATAAAAATAACTATTTTAGAACTATATTCTTGCTCATTTATGCTAATTCCAGTACCAGAAGGACCCAAAAGACTTATATGAGAACCTCGTGAAAAAATTTTTTTTATTTTTTGATATTTAACATCAGTAATAGAAATTACAAAATCTATTTCCCCTTTATATAGATCAACATCAAAAATTGTAAAAAATTTTGGTGCAAATAAATTATCTTCTTTATGCAAAGCTGATGATAATCTACAAAATTGTCCTGGTTGAAAATTAGTAGCTATTGAAGGAGATCTAACTTTTAAAAGCAAAATTTTTGAAGAAATCTTTTTTATAGAAACAAGACATGAAGTGAATTTAAACTTCATTTCATTATACAAAAGCTGATAATTATATTTGGGCTCTTTACTCATTAAAGCATTATGAATAGCAAAAAAGGAATCTTTTGCGCTCGCTAAAGCTTTTACAACGCTTCCAACATAAAATTGATTACAATCACCCAAATAACTAATTGTTTTATCTATGTTAAGAAAATATTTAGATTCGAAGTCAAAATACTTTTTATTTTCAAAAAAATCATTTGAAAAATTACCTATTGCCGTAATAAAAAAATTAACCGGTAAAATTTTAGATTCCAAATATATTTGATTTAGCATACCATCATCACCATATTTTAGATCCTTAATTTTTGCATTTTCTTCAAAAATAATGCCCATAGAAAGAGCAAATTCTATCTCTGAAAAATTTTCACTATAAGCAGAAGAGTTTTGAACTCTAGATCTTGATAAAATTGTAACAGCATTTTTTTTCTTTAAAAAAGAAATTTTTCCTAAATTATCCAGTTTAGATAAAGCTCGAGAATCTTCTAAAAATTCCTTAATTATAACTTCTTCTTCACAAGAAAATAACTGCTCTAAAGCAGGATTATATTGTAATAATCTTAAATATTTTTCTTCAAAATCTTCAAGCTGAGCAATATAATATTGTATTGCCTCTACAGCAGAATCAATAGCACTAAGACCACAGCCTAAAATTACAATTGGCAATCTTACAATAAATAACTGATCAATATCTTTCCATAAATAAGGCTTAGATTGATTAATTCGCATTAAAAATTCATTAGAAGTATAAATATTTCTGGAAAAATAATTGGCAAACTTAAAAGCCTTAGGTCTTCCAGCACCTAAGGAAAGAATTATATGGTCAAAACCCATTTTAAAAGCATTTTTTATAGATAAACTACTACCTAATCTAACATTACCCCAAAGATGAAAATTTTCTCTTCTTGTAAGTAAAATTCTACTCAAATGCAAATTACTTTTATTCCATCTAGATGTAATTCCATAATCACTAACTCCTCCAAATCCATAACTATATTCATTAGAAATTTCTTTTAAAAATTCATACCAATATTTAATAGGTTTTTTATATTCTATTTTTAATTCCTTAATAGCAGAAACATCTATAGCAAATACATTATGTCCTAAATTCAAAAGATAATGAGATATAGCAATTCCAGCCGGACCAATACCAGCAACTAAAACATTACGTGAACTATACTCACAAGGAGAAGGAAAAAGAAAATTCAAAGGATTCCATTTAGTTAATAAAAAATAAATCTCAGCCCCATAAGGCATAGACAAAACAACTTCTAAGATATTTGATTCAATAGATGGAACATTCACTGGATCTTGCTTTTGATATATACAAGATAGTTCACAATCATTACAAATCCGTTTTCCTGTTAAAGCAAAAATAGGATTATCTAAAATTATCACAGACATAGCAGCTATATAATAGCCTAAAGAAACTAAGTAATTCATCTCTGATATTTTTTGATTTAAAGGGCAACCTTTCAATTTAGAATCTTTATATTGATTGCTTATAATATGCAATCCTTTACTACAGGAATCTTTATTTTTTTTATGACAATAAATACAATATCTACTCTCTAAAGAAGATATTTTATCTGAATTTATAGAATCTCTATAATCAAAATTAAAAGAAATTTTTTTAGCAAATTGATCAATCTTATATGATCTTAAGAAATTATCAGGATCTTTTTTTCTCGATACATTAAAAAGAAATATTTCACTATTAGTAAAAATCATATAAGCACTATATTGAACAAATAAATCAATCTCTTTTGAAAATTTATCTATATCTTTCATATAAAATAGAATTTGCTTAGCAAATTGTAATTCAGAAAACTTTCCTAAAATTTTTTGAATTTTAAAAGAGATAGAATCAAAATCAATTTCTTTATAAGAATTTTCTGTATATCTGTGTAAAACATATCTTTGTATAAAACTTTTTTTTGCTTCATATATAATCTGATAATCTTCTTGTCTATTACTAATTGACTCTAATTGATCATATAAATTAAATTTTGTAGCTAAAAATTTTTCTAGCAATATAGGTAATTTTATAATTATCAATTCATATTTTTTAGATTTTTCTATTGATATATTATCTTTTCTAGATTGTATTAAAATATCAAATATTTCTTTATCCTTTATTTTAATAAAATCTAAAAATATTTTATCTATCTTCTTTAGACCTTTTGTACTAGAAAAATCTTCAAAATTTAAATTAAATCCTAAAAACATGTTTATATAATGATTTAACTAATAAAATTTAAATAGATATATTAAAATAATGATATATAATGCTCATAACAAGATTTACTTAGTAATAATTGAGAGTTATTATTAAATAATAAACAGTTTACACTAGAATGGTTACTTACATTAAATATTTAGAATAATTATCATCTATATAGAATGCCTAAAGAGAGTTTAATACAAATGGACGGGGAGGTTCTTGAATTATTACCAAATGCAACATTTAAGGTAAAATTATCTAATGATCATGAGATCATAGCACATACCTCTGGTAGAATAAGAAAAAACAGAATCAGAATTTTAGTAGGAGACAAAATAAGAATAGAAATGACACCTTATGATTTAGATAAAGGAAGGGTAATTCACAGATATTAATATCATCATTACTAATAAGATATTTATATAACTAAATATTAATATAAAAATTTTTTTACCAAAATTATAAATTTTACTTTTATTGATATTTGTTTATTATATAATTCTCTAAACCTTAGTCTATTCTCCATGACAGAA
>JADHZC010000008.1:15720-21664 GCA_015657545.1 Rickettsia sp. | reverse complement strand
TAGCGATAGCATCTTTAGCTATATCTAATTTTCTACTTAGCCGTTTTGTTCTATCTCTAAATTATGCTCTTTGCAAAACATAGATTCATTCCAAACCTATCAGATTCCCTCTGAACATTATGTATAGATAACAATTATTTTCCAGACAGATTTTTAGAAAAAATCTTAACTATTTTTTGTATCCAACATAAGGTTTTTCTTGATTTAAAATTTTCATCTTACAATATACCATTATAATTAATATATTTGCAAAAAAAAAAAGCAAGATAGGATCAACTATTAATATAATTTATTATATTATTTTTTTAGATCCTTAAATATAGAAAAAAAATTTTCATTGGAAAAGTACAAAAAGCTTCTAAATTATACACATTAAAAACTTCTATTAGTAGCAATTGTAGGCTTATAGCATTAGGAGTAGATATTGATCATACATATTATTTTAGATCCATATCTTCAAAAAATTTTTCTTCTAAAATAATTGACTTCTCAAGAGATATTCTTCTATATAATTTAGTAAATAATTTCCTAAATTCAAAAAAATTTCTTACAAATTTGGAACTTAGACCAATAGTTATTATTGGATACTACAAAAATATATCAACTCAAACAATCACAAAATATATCCAAAAATATCAGAATAATAGCGTCTCTTATCTCTTCTACCTCAAGGAGATAAAAATTTTTTTATACTCTTGATTTTTAAAATTTACGCATTAGCAATGAAAGATTTTTCATAAAATTTTTTTTGTTATTAATTTGGCTTAATATTAAAAAGCTATCCTCCATTCCAAAACATTGATTGTATAATGTTTTGAATATTAACCATTAAAATTGTAATTCTATTCAACTACGAAATTTTTTTAACTTGTGTTTGCATTTCTATATCTAACAATTCTATTGTAACAAAACTAATATCTGAAAAATTCACATACAAATCCACTGATATAGAGCTTGGAGAAATATTTGAAATGCACCCTAATAATAAATTAGGTAGATATGATTGACTAAAATTAGATGTCATAACATTTTCATTTAAAAGTATTTTGTGATTTTTATTAAAATAACTTAACAAAATTTTTCCATTTTGATTAGACATTATTGCTTTTTCTTTTGATTTTTCGGTAATTACTGGAATATTGTTTTTAGGGTCTGTAATTAATTTAGCTAAAGAATAATTGGATGTTAAATTTTTTATTTTTCCTATAACATATCCATCAGCAAAGACAAGATCACTTATCTTCACTCCGTCTGATTTTCCTTTATTCAAAATTAAAAAGTGATTATATAAATTTTCCTTTCCTCCTATAATTTTTGCAACAATAAAATTACATTTAAAATTTTTAGAAAAATCCTTATATTTTAATATTGATTTTAGGTTTTGATTTTCTTGATATAATTTTTTACTATTTTCTTTGAAAGATTGTTGTTCAATTAATTCACGTTTTAATGCATTATTTTCTGCTATTAAATCTGAATTTTGTTTTAATTTATCAAAAAAACCTTTAACAGGTACACAAATAAAATCTACTAAATTTAAACTATAACCTACAACATTCAAAGAAATTTTTTGCAGAAAACTATTTGCATAAGGAAAAAATTTTATGGATAAAAGAAATAAAATTGAGAATATTAAAATAAAAATTTTGACTCCTCGAGAAAAATTTTTATACATGAAATACAATCCATATAGACATTTACCAATGTAAAAAATTACTCTTGTTTAAACAATACTTGGGATAATAGTTTAAAATTATCTAAAACTTTACCTGTACCAAGAGCTACGCTTTCAAGAGGATTTTTAGAAAGTATAACAGGCAATTTTACAGCATCTCCTATAACGTAATCTAAATTAGATATCATAGAACCCCCTCCTGTCATATAAATACCTCTACTCACTATATCTGAAGCGAGTTCTGGAGGAACAGCTTCTAAGGCAATTTTAATTGCTTCTATAATTTGTGATATAGAATCCTTTAAACTTTCTGCTATTTGCTTTTCAGTTAATTCTATTTCTTTAGGTATTCCTAATATTAAATCTCGACCCCTTATATTCATCTTCTTTACAGAAGATTCATCATTTACATAGGCAGAGCCAATAGTCTTTTTTATATTTTCAGCAGTTTGATATCCTATAAACAAATTAAAATGTCTTCTAATATAAGCTATTATAGCATCATCCATTTTATCTCCTCCTATCCTCACAGAATTAGAATAAACTACTCCTCCTAATGACAAAACTGCAACTTCAGTTGTTCCTCCCCCTAAATCTACTATCATAGATCCTACAGGATCTGTTACAGGTAATCCAGCTCCTATAGCTGCAGCCATAGGCTCTTCTATCAAAAAAACATCGTTAGAGCCTGAATTTTCAGCAGCCTCCTGTATTGCTCTTCTTTCAACTGGAGTAGAGCAAGATGGAACACAAACTATAATTTTAGAATTCCTTAATAATAACTTATTTTTGCTAGCTTTTTTTATGAAATATTTTAACATTTCTTCAGAAGCTTTAAAATCTGCTATTACACCATCTTTAAGAGGACGTATAACTTTGATATTTTGAGGTGTTCTACCTAGCATCATTTTTGCATCATAACCAAAAGCATAGGGTTTCATAGAACCTTTATCACTTATCATAGCAATAACTGAAGGTTCATTTAGAATGACTCCTCTATTTTTCATATAAACCAATACATTAGCCGTCCCTAAATCTATAGCTATTTCAGATGATAAACTTTCCATCATATTATTCAAAATTCTATAAATTTTTCTAATCATTATTTTAATCTTATTTTTAAACAAAAAAGAACAACTATCTTATAATACATTAATAAAATTTTTTTTGAAATGGTAAAAATGATTTTGAATATAGCAATCCTAATATAAAAACATATATAAAAATTCTTAAATGTGGGTCTAGCAGGACTTGAACCTGCGACCTTACCGTTATGAGCGGTGCGCTCTAACCAACTGAGCTATAGACCCTAAATCACTAATTGAGAAGCATAAATTAAACATCTAAAAATGTCAAATATGTTTTATCCAATAGGCTTAGTGCTAGCATAATTTTTGATATAAAAAAATAATTATAATCATAGCTTTAATAAAAAATGCATAACATTTTCATTAAAAAATTAAAAAAAGCATTTGAATTTTTTGCAAAACAAAAAGCTTCTCTTTCAGAAGAAGCAGAACAATTGTTTGATATAGAAAGTTTATTGCCATATCAAACAATTTTAGACCATATTATTTCATATACAGAACAAAGCGCAAAAGATGATTTTAATAATAATCAAATTTCTATTCTAGAATTATTAAAACTTCCTGAAACTCCTAATGATAAAATTTTACATTTACATACAGCAAAATATGGTTCTCCTATAGAACTAATTTTTGGAGAAAATCTAGTACAAGGCAAAATTATTTGGATCCATGAAGTACAAATAGAATTAAAACAAAATCTTTACACTGAAAAACTAGAAAAAGAATATTATTTATCTTTTGCAATGGCAATTTGTGAAGGAGAAATTCTAGAATTACAAAATATTTTTCTACAAGATAGAACAATTTTAAATCAGTCCCAATACATAATTCGTATATATAGGGGAACAAAGACACAAATGCCAGATCCTCTTATAAAATCTATAGAACATACAACACCTGCTTTTAGAGACTTGGCATATGTTGTTTTTGAAAATTTTCCTATATCCAAATTTAACAATAAAATACCTAATTTATATTTCAACATTGTTAGAAATCCAAATATCAGTTTTAATAATGGAATAATAGAAAATTCTGAATCTTCGGTTGCAAATATAATAAAAGAAATATCTTTAAGAGCAAAAATAAATCTTCAAAACATAAAAACTACAGATCTAGAATTATTATCTTTCGCAATCTTTAATAAAAACATTTCTTGTTGGAACGCTTTGAATATACTCAAAATAACTTATAAATTTGAAATTACTTTATCTGAGATGCAAATTCATTTTGTTAATCCAGAATTTTACTCTAATGAACAAAACTTTTTTAGCATAGAAAATTTTATACAAACATCTTACAATAGTTTTTTAACTATAAATGCCATAAATTTTCATCATAACTTTTCAGCAGTAAATTTATTCTTCATGGACGACAGTTTACGTCCAAGTCATGTTTATCATCAAAACGAAGACTCAAAGCAGTCATCTATACTTAATATTAGATTACCATTAATTCTTGATCAACTAGAGGCTATAGAAATAACAAAAAATATTTTACAAGAATTTTCTAAAGAAAAAAAATTGATATCATTTATTTTAACTACAAAATATTTTCATCAAATATTACCTTCAAAAATCATCTATATCAATTATCAACAAACAAAATTTTACATTAAAATTATATCTTTAAATCTAAAATTCAGCAAAATTTACGCAATAGGAATGATTTTAGCTAAAATAAGTTGAATATTTTAATTATATAATTTATAAATTTTTTAACTAAATAAATTTTTTAACATGATCACTATTCTAGCTTCAATGATAGGTTTTTTAGGATCTATTATACCTGCAATTATCAAATATTTAAAAGATACTAATGATAAAAAACACGAATTAAATATTCTAGAAACAAAAATTAAAATAAAAAATCAAAATAATTCTCAATTTATAGATGAACAAAAATTAGCAGCAGAATTATTAGAAGTAATAATGTTACATTCAAATTTTACTATCAAAACACCCTGGCTTGATGCCTTAAATACTTCAGTAAGACCTATTTTAGCTTACAGCTTTTTTATTGCATATACTTCTATCAAATATATACAATATAAACATTTTTCAATCCATATTAATTTTTTAGATGCTTTAGAAAATCTTTGGAATGTTGAAGATCAAGCTATTTTTGCAAGTATTATCAGCTTTTATTTTGGACAAAGAGCTTTTAAAAATACATGGATAAATAAATATTCGAATTTTAATGTTACAAAAAAACACCAAAATAATCTTGATTGAAATGCATATATCTAAATAATTTGAATAAAGTTTATAAATTTTTTATAATTCATTAAATATTTAAAATATTCAAATAAATTAATTAAAAAATAAATATTGTATAGATATGTTTAAAATAAAATCTTCTCAAATATACGTGTTAATAAAATATAGCATGATACTTTATTTTATATATTATTTTTCTACAACAAATTTGGTTTTCGGTAGTACCCCTCCTGGAGGAGATTCAAATGATGTAATAGGAGAAAGTTTATGTAATCTTGTAAACCTAATATCAGGACAAATAGCAAGAGGTATAGCAACATTAGCTATATTTGCTATAGGAATCGGTCTATTTTTAGGAAAGGTAAGTTGGGGATTAGCAGCAACAACAGCTGCAGCTGTTGCCGTAATTTTTGGAGCTTCAGATCTAGTAGACTTTTTTGCAGGCGATCTAGACACAGGAAGTTGTGTAAACACAGCATAAATAATTGTAATTATAATAAAAAACATTAATTTCTGCTTTAAATAGCAGAAATTTTTTCTATCATTATAAACAATAATTTTCTTTAATTTAGAATTTGATCAAACATATTTTAGAATAATTTTAAATATAACCATATCATTCACTAAGTTTATTTCTGCCAAAACAGGTTTTAATTATTAAAAAGATTATTTTTTCATCAAAAAAACTTAGAATTATCGATAAAAAGCAGAATTATTGTAGATAAGCTAAGTGAACTACTCTCTCCTTCGGGGCGAGTAGTTCACCTCCATATTAACAAAACGTTTTTTAGCGAGTCGTCGTTTTTCGAAACGCGAGCATATCCCCATAACATATTGATTTTTTATTTGATACAAAAATTCAATTATACTGAGCAAAAGGCTTGCGCAATCCTGCTTTTTTAGGGGCGGGTCAAGCAAGCGATTTTAGCCATTTTAGTAGCTTGGTTTATTTGTTTTGCAGAAGG
>JADHZC010000008.1:0-15520 GCA_015657545.1 Rickettsia sp. | reverse complement strand
TTTTGTACTGTTTCCAATAATGCTGAATAATCCAAACCTGCTTTCTCGTTTAATAACTCTAATATTTTTTTAAGATCTTTATTCTCTGTTAGTGAATTAATTTCATTAACTAAATCCCTCGATGATTCTGATTAGTATGAGGCAATTGCGTAGCGTTGTACGTTCTTTCTCTTCTGTTTCCTCTTATGCCATACTGATTCTCCAGATAAAGACGTAATATTTGAAATAATTCTTGTGTCATTTTTTTAGTACGAATTCTATTTTCATTCCGATTGATACAGATGCTAGTAAGAGTTGAGCTCTCTGGCATAGAAGGGTAAATTCGTACATGATAACAATTCTTAGTTATTCGATTTCTAATTGTTCTGATTTGAACCTCCTCCTTTACAACTCTAATCATTTTATGTGCTGCTTCAGAAAGTACATTTGAGTCTACTCCTTTAAAATTACTGCATTGATAAGGTTTACCGTGAGTACCAGGTCCGTTAAGTTTTATGCCTATATCTTTAAAAGCTTCAAGTACGAACCAACATGTAGCACATGATAACTTACTAATACCAAGATCAAGATCTATGTTATAAGGTGGAGTGATTTGGTCAGTGCCAGCTCTATTTTTTAATTCCTGGGCTATTTTTACTTCTGCATGTACTCCTTTATCTGTAGGAACTCCTTGCGCATTGTTAGCAATTGTCACAAAATTTTTTCTATTTTGTATCTCTATCTTTTGTATAGGAACTAAAATCTTTGGTAAGAATTTCTGTACTTCTTGTTGCCGCGTAGGATCTGATATATTTTGCAAAATACGTTGATAATCTTCAGGATAATGATCGATTATATCATTTATTGAAGAGTATGTTTCTAACAAAAAAAGTTTCTTAGAATAATAGCTACCAAGTAAGGCTCTTGATGAGTTTTTAACATTTTGTAAATCTTCTTCATTCACATCGCGTGTATCTGATAAAACACTCTGAATGCTGCGTTTTAGGACATTATCATTTCCGTCTATTTGCATATCATTATTTACCGTCTGCAAGTCACTCATTGGTAATAAAAATTCTGGACTAATAATTTCTTTTTCGTCTATATTTTGTTTTTCATTCTGAAATGTTTGGATTATTGCATTGCGCGTTGCGTGATATACATTTGTATGCATTGTGGATCTTTTTTTCTCAAGCCTATCTAAGCTGTTATTAAATACTAAACTCTTGAGAGTTGAATCATCATTATTTGAGAGACTGTGTAAAATATTAAATGCATGATGATAATTACCATCATTATTAGCAATTAATAATTTACCATGAGGATCTATACATACAGCTTACAAACGTTCTTTTCTGCATCAGTTAAGATATTGGATAAAGCATCTAGAGCTTTCTGTCTTGCAGTCCTTTGTTCATCACGCTGATAAGGAATCATTCCATGATGATCTCTTGCTTCAGGATTTTGTGGATCTCTTAGAGAATGATATTGCTCTTCTAGTAACTTATTTGTTTCTATTATATCAGGCATACTTGGCATAATTACACAAAAAATTATGTTGTACTGTGGTCTCCCACTAAAAAAGAGTCTTCTTCTTCTAGATATCCTAAATATAGCAAATTCTCTTTGATGTATTTCATACTTAGGTTTGTGTGGATACCTTCATCAATACCTTCATCAGTAATTGCATTATCGAATGCATCGCTTAACGCTTTATTTGACAATGTTTTTTTAAATAAGGGAACAATTATATCTTTGGCAAAACAGCATTCATACGTTGGTTCATATTTTCCAAAAAAAGGAATAGCTTTCATACAAACTTTTAAAGCTTCTTTTGGAGAGGTCTGTTCTATTAATTCCCTTGCTATAAATTTCGAAAACTTAATACTCATACGTCCTCCATTTCCATCAATAATGCTCCCTGCTTCTTCAAATATCTTTAATGCATGATTTGCTATGAAATTTTTATCTTCGCAACGTTCCAAAAGAATTTTAAAAATAAATAAATCATTGTTCATAGCAGCAACATACATAGCATTATCATCTACTAATAAGGTAGGAAATTTTTCAAACAACATTTTTATGATTTCTATTGACTTAATTCCTGCAGCATGTGATAAGGCAGTACTCCCAAGTTGACTAGTTGCTTCCAAGTCAATATCTTTGTGCTCTAAAATAGCTTTTACCATTTCAATGTCTGTATTACTTACAGCAACCTGTAAAGCAGTCGAATAAGGGTTAGATGTTTCTCGAAAATTAACATCTAATAGAGGATTTTTTAGTATTTCAACTACTTTGCTTAAATTTCCACTTAACACTTCCTCTAAAAAATCTTCATTAATTTTTTTTTCTTCAGGAGTATAGTTTGGAGGAGTATAAACTATTTTACCACCACTAATATTGAACAAGACATTAATACTTGCTAAATTTATTACTTTTGCATATGCAAAAGGGGTATTTCCAAATTTGTCTTTAACATTTATATCAACATTATGATGATCTAAAATTACCTTTATCATATCAGTATTCCTATGATTCAGAGCAATATGTAAAGCAGTAGATGAACATAGACTATCATCTGCGTGTACGTTAACGTCTAGTGCAGGATTTTTTAACATTTCAATTACTATGTTTAAGTCATCTGCTAAAACAGCCTGTAAAAATTCTTCATTAATCTCTTTTTTTTCTGGTGTGTAACTTGCATTAGTAGATACAGATTCTTGAATTTGGATATCATATTTATTAGCATCTTCCTGAGGGCTAGGACCAAATCTTGGAGAAGATTCAGAAGAAGATGTAGTGCTATCACTAAGTGATTCTTTATTATTAGAGTTACGCAATTCAGGTTTAAGAATATCCTTATCTTTGGTAAGATTCTTGTTATTTTGTGTATCAATTTTTTTATCCATATAAATAAAGATCAATTTTTTTATCCATATAAATAAAGATCAATTTTGTTAATATATTAAACTCTCAATTAATAATTATATAACATTTAAGAATTTTTAACAAGTTAAATTTTTTTGTGTAATCTGAATAATCTATAATAGATATTATTTTAGAATTACGTATAAAACGATCGTTTTTCACACAAGACTTTTTTTAAAACTACTAAAAATCTTAATCTTAATTATGAAGAAAAAATTTAATTTTTTCATAATTTACTATCGATTTTTCTAAATTGAAACTTCAAGGCAGAAATTAATAAATTTTATAAAAATAAAAATTTTTTTATAATACAAGCGCTTATGATTGCTTCTCTTCCTACAATACTGAGCTTCTAATATTATAAGTAACAACTTTTTCTGAACCTTTCACAGCTTTTATCAGTATTGTTGTTATTTATTGCTACTCATTGCTTGATTTTATAAACAACATTTATATCTCTATTATGAATAATAAAACCTTTAATATGTTCATCTTATCTCTTTAAAATTTGATTCTTCGTCTTTACTCTACATGATGAACATGTTTTGAATTTGCAAAAATTGGTTTATCTTTATATTTTTTTCCTACATCTTTTGCCTTGTAAATACCTGATTATGCTACATCTCCTATGTTCTTATGTGTTTTGATAACTTTCTCTATTTTTTATCATATTTTTGACTCTCAATATCTCTATTACAATATCTTGCTTTTAGCCCATTATTTTCTTAAATAATTTCTATTGAAAATATTTTCATAACATTTCGCTAACAAAATTCTTGTATTATTTCTATTGCTACTAGCTTTCTTTTCTCAGGATAATGATCTTTGTTTCCTTTTCAAATAACCTTAAACAACAAATATATAAAATATTAAAAATCTTGATTAAAATCTTATAAAAACTATAGAGCATTCTAGGTTTTTATGAAAATAGATATAATTAAGATAAACTAAAAAATAGGTATAAAAAACAAATGTCAAAAAAAACATCTGATAGTTTTAATGTCTAAAAAATTAGCAATATAAAGAATTTTTTTGCTTAAAAGAATAGAAAGAATTATCGTTCACAACTTTTTCAAAATAATAGACAAAACAGAAATCTACATTTACAACAATTACATTTTGACAATTTTATAATATATATCAAATAGTAAAACTTTAAATCAAAATAAAAATTCTCTAAAATAATTAACTTCTCTCTATTCTAAGTTTCTTTCTAGGAGGAATAAAAATTACATGTTCTCCAGTGTCTGTTTTCTTATGTTCTATTTGCTCCATAATACCTACATAGTGATTATCCTGCTTAATTAAATTCACTATAGACCAACCATCTTTTATATCAGATGATATTCTTGCTATATCAGTATCATTTTCAGTAAAAAGAACCAATTTTTGTGTAGGCTTTTTATAACTCATATCATTTATACTTAATAATAAAAAACTAATCTCCATATGTTAGGAGAAAAATTTTTTTTTGTCAATAATTGCTGTATCAACAAAATAGTTTTTAAGGAAATAAAATTCAATTTTTTAATAATCTTTTTACAACTGAAATAAAATCAAAAGATATGAAATAAAAAAAATAAATGCAAAGATTGCAGCTAATATATCATCCAACAAAATACTAAAAGCATTTTTATAATTGTTATCTATTATATAAATAGGCCAAGGTTTCAAAATATCAAAAAATCTAAATAAGAAAAACAAAATAGTTAAATATAATATTAAATTTTCATCAAAATAAATTTCAAAAAATATTTGGATAAAAAAACATAAGAAATTCAAAAAAAATTGACCTATAAACTCATCTATTACTATTTCTTTAGAATCTATTTCTACTGGATTAAATATTTTAATATATATTTGAACAATCCAACAAGAACAAGCTACCCAAAAAGCTAAACTTAAAAAAATTTTCAATGTAAAAAAAAACAATTGAATATTATTAGTATAAGAAAAACCTTTTAAAAAAAATATGTAAAAAAAATAAAAAATAATCGAGGTAAAAAGGGAGCAAATACTACCAGGAAAATATCTAACACATCCTATACAAAATACAGTACTATAAATTTTGATAAAGTGATGAAAAATTCTATTCATGATCATAATTTTCAAGATATATTTTCATTTTTTTAGAAATAAAATGAGTACCTAAAACTTTACATATATCTTTTATATTAGGACCTCTCATTCCATTTATAAGAATTTTTCTCATCACAAAAAATATATCTTTTTTTTTACAATCATTAAAAAGAGCAGTTTTTTTTAACCAATTCGTCCATTCTTCATCTGTAAAATCTTTAGGAAAATATTTTACTAACGATAATAAAATCTTTTTCTCTACCGTAGAAAAGTTATTTGAAAATTTTAGATCTCTATAAATTACGTTAAACCAATCTTGTATTTCAGATATCTTGCTCACATTATTTCTGATTAGTAACCAAAATTCTTCCTTAATGTCAATATTGATATCATTTTTCTTTAAAATTTTTTGAATCTGCTCATAACATTTATCAGACAATAATTTAGCATTAAATTTCAGTAATTCTGCTATATCAAGATTTATATCTTGGGAGGAAAGACTTTTTAAATCAAAATTTTTCACCATTAAATCTAGATTGTTATAAACACTAGCAGAGTGAAAAAAGCTTTTAAACAAAAAATTATTAATAGACATAGGTTCTATAAATTCTCTTTTAAGAGATTGAATATCTGTACCGCTATTTCTCTTAGAGATTTTATTACCATCAAAATATACTAAACCTAAGTGACCAAAAACAGGAGGCGTATATTCTAAAGATTCAAACATATTTATTTGTATTGCTGTATTAGTAATATGATCTTCTCCTCTTAAAATATGTGTAATATGAAAATCCATATCATCAATAACAGAACTCAAAAGATAAGTAAAACTACCATCCGGCTTGATAACTACAGGATCTGATATATTAGAACTATTATAAAATAAGTCTCCTTTGAAGATATCTTTCCATCGATGGTCTTTTCTGGAGAGCAAAAATCTATAATACACCCCTCTCCCTTGCATTTGATATTTCAATTTTTGCTCTTTACTCAAATACAAAGAAGATCTGTCATAAATAGGAGGCTTTCTTTGCTGAATAAGCTCTTTTCTCTTTAACAATAGCTCATCTGTATTTTCGTAACACGGATAAAGAAGACCTTTATCTATTAAAATTTTAGAAATTTCTTGATATCTAGATATACGTTGAGATTGTAAAAAATAACTATCAAACTTTAATCCTAACCATTTTAAGTCTTCTAATAAAGATTTCACATAAATTTCATTAGACCTTTCATAATCTGTATCATCTATTCTAAGTATAAATTTTCCTTGAAATTTTTTTGCAAATATCCAATTTAGAACTGCTATCCTAGCATTTCCAACATGTAAATTACCCGTAGGAGAAGGGGCAAATCTGGTAATTATAGTCATACAGAATTAATATATGATGTTTCTCTAAAAAATACTCCAATAGTAATAAGACAAACAACCATAGCAAAAACTAAGTAATAGGAAATATAGATATAATTTCCAGTAAGAGAAGAAATAAGATTACCAGCAACCGGAATAGTACTACCAAAAATTGCAACACTCAAATTATAAGATATAGCAATACCAGTAAATCTAATTTTCATAGGAAAAATCTCTACCAAGGTGGTAGGTATAGGACCCATA
Organism: Rickettsia sp.; assembly: GCA_015657545.1. Classification (GTDB taxonomy): domain Bacteria; phylum Pseudomonadota; class Alphaproteobacteria; order Rickettsiales; family Rickettsiaceae; genus JADHZC01. The sequence goes on along the minus strand of JADHZC010000008.1, from coordinate 8,919 downwards.
TATAAAGCAGCACTTATAGAAAGTAAAATTTGAGCAGCCATTGCAATTTGTGGAATCAATGTGTTGAAAGCAAAAAAAAGTGGTATTGTACTGATTATTAACAAAATAGATGCCAAAATTAACATAGGCTTTCTACCAAAAAAGTCTGAAATATAAGCAGATATAGGAAAAAAACAAGTTAAAACGAGTAATATTATAAAATTACTAATCGAAGCATAAGAGTCACTGTAGCCAATATCAATCATGTAACTTTTCATATAAATAGTAATAGTATAAAAAGGAACACAAACATTTAAATAAATGAAAATAGCTAATAAAATTTTTTTCCAATGATTTTGAATTGTATCTTTAAGAGGTGATTTGGACAAATATCCTTTTTTTTTAGCATTACTATATAAGGGAGTTTCAGACAAATATTTTCTAATATATAAACCTACAAGCCCTATAACAAAGCCTCCAATAAAAGGCAATCTCCACCCCCACGAAAAAAAATCCTCTTGAGACAAAAATCTATTTAATAAATAAGTAACAGCACTACCAAAAGCCATTCCAAGACACATACTCATAAAGCTAGTGCTACCATAAAAACCTCTTCTAGAAGAAGGGGAAGATTCTACAATATAAGCAATACAACCACTAAACTCTCCTCCTAAAGCTAAGCCCTGCATAATGCGTATTAAAACAAGCATAACAGGAGCTAACATTCCTATTACGGAGTAAGGAGGCAAAATACCTATAGCTGCTGTCGGTACAGACATAGTCAATATACCTAGCATTAAAGCAATTTTTCTACCAAATTTATCTCCTATATAACCAAAAACTATTCCACCGATTGGCCTAGCAGCAGAACCAATAGCAAAAATAGCAAAAACCCAAATCTGCTTCATAGAATTATCGGAAGGAAAAAATTTTAAAGAAATAACATTAAATAATTGAGCATAAATAGCATAATCATACCATTCAAGGGCATTGCCTATCATACCAGCAATAAGAATTTTTTTCATTTTTAATAAAACCGAATTATCAAATAATTTTTACTAAAGCAAATAAAGTAAGTTCCATTTATTTACGTAAACTAATTGCATAAATAATCTTATTTATAAGATCATCTAATCCTAATTGTACATTAGAAAAAACAATTTTTTGCCCATTTTCTAAAATTTTTTTAGAAGAACCAGGATCAATAGAAAGATGTTTAGGAGAAAAAAGACTAGATGAAGTAATATTAGCTCTTGAATCTTCTGGAATTTTAATATTTTTTTTAATTGCTAGCTCTAAGGAAACATAAAAATCATCTTCTAACTGAATTTTTTGTACATATCCCACTCTTACACCAGAAATCTGTACATCGCTATTAACAGAAATGCCATCAACATTAGAAAAATCTACTTTAATCATATATGTAGAAAAATTCCTATTACTAATTTTTTTGACAGAAAAAAAATATATTAATGCTACAAAAGATAATGTTAATATAAATATACCGATAAATATTTCAAAAAAACTGTATCTTACCATATATTGTCTGTAATCCTATTAAACATGAATATAAATCATTATCCACTAACAAACAAATTTTGTCTATACCTCTATTGTTAACATCAATTATTTTGATAAGGAGAATGGGCTTTTGCAGTTCCAGTTAAATTACCTAAATTTTCTTTATACCAAAATTTACGATCTTGAAATACCTCATCTTGAAAATGGTCGATACTATAATGTAACCACATAAATGCTCTAGAGCTTAAAATAGAAGTATCTTGTGTTTTATTATTAGCATTAAATATAACATATCTACGATTTCTACCTAAATGATTCACTTGTTGAGAGATAAAATATTCATTCCCAAATGAGTCCTCAAATACTTTTGTACAAAAAAAATTTATTAAAATTTTTGAAAAAAACATTATATAAAAATCATTAAATATTTTGTGATATAAAATATTTGGTTTCTTTTACAGCTAACTGATCTACTAAATTATTATAATAATTATCAGAATGAGCTTTTACCCAAAACCATTGAATGTCATGTAATTCACCATATTTTATCAATTTTTGCCATAATTCTATATTTTTGATAACTTTTCTATTGGAATTTTTCCAATTATTTTTTACCCATGCATATCTCCATTGAGTCATTCCCTTTTGAAGATATACACTATCAGTATATAAATCTATATTATAACTACACTGCAAATCCTGTAAAGCTTCTAGAGCAGCAGTAAGCTCCATTGCATTATTTGTTGTAGATTTTTTTCCACCTGAAATTTGCTTAATATTAACTGAAGAAAATTTCAATATAGCAGCCCAACCTCCAGGACCTGGGTTTTGAGAACAAGACCCATCTGTATAAATTTCTACAAATTTATTAAATTTCCTCATGAGATAAGACATCTTTAATCAAAATACTAAAGTATTCTATAATGTTTTGTAATTTTTAAAAGAGTAAAAATAAAATCTTTTTTTAAAAATAAAATTTTTTTTTATTTTTGTAAGAATTAAAATCTAATATTTTATAATTTTTAAATAAAAAGTCTGGCCTCAAAGATTCTTGTTTTGCAATATGCTTTTGCAGCAAAATTTTTTTATTCAAACTCTCAAACTTATCTAAAGAAATACTAAAATTAAATCTAGGATCTACAAAATGAGTAATAGAAGAAAATGAAATAATGACTTTTTGAGGATTTTTATTTTTTGAGAATCTTAAAGAATTAATCATAAAAAAATCTTTTGATACCTCTAGCAAATCTTCTTTATTTTCAAGAACAATAGTAACTTCTTTTGAAGAGATATTATGATTTTCTAAACTATTCTTTAGCTGAATATTTTGAATAAATGAAATATAAAAACAGTAAGGAGATGGAGTATAAGAATTTTTAAACTGATACAATATATTTCTAATTACATCTATCATAGCATTGCGTATAAGCAATTTATAGTAATTTTTTAAATCCATTTTGAATTTTATGAATAAGACAATAATGACTTTATATAAAAATATTCTAACTTATTAATATAAAAATAACTAACAATAAAAATTTAAAAAAAGAAAAATGAGAGCTTCTGTTGCAAGGTGCTCTCAAACCCCATGAAGAATTAGCAATTAAGCAGCTAAAACCTCATAACGCTCATTTTTAAATTTTGCGTTTCATTTTTTGAACTTATATCATGTAGCTAATAAAATAACTACAAAATCAGCAGTATCTACACTGAGTAAAGATAATTTTTTTACTAAGCATGTCGAAACTAATTTCACCCCCTTATAAGATACTGCGTGGAGATGTCGGGTACTGCCCCCGAGTCCAATGCTTTTATTCTAAATAATCCACTATTACCATAGTTATGATTTTTGATCCAAAAAACTTAACATAGAAATTATATAATATAATTACGAAACTAGATAGAGATCTTTTATTTTTTCTATTTATTATATGATCTCTACCTAACAAAAAAGCTCTAATTTCATACGTTCACTGCATGGCATCATAATTCCTATTGAACCTTAAATCTCTATTCTACTCTAATGTTTCATCACAGTTCTGTTGAAATCTGAATTGATTCTCCTGACAACGACGCTGGAGCTTCTAGATCATAAAAAGGTACCTGCTGAAAAGATACACTTGCTTCCTGAGGAGATATACTTGATTTTTCAAAAGATATCTCATATAGTTCCATAATATTTATTTCACTATCAACACATTTTGTACACATTATAGATTCTTCATGCAGTTTTTTAGTTATCTGAAATGAACTAGGAAAAGATTTGTTAAGCATTTTTATGAAATTTTTTTGCACTTCTGCATAATTACATTCTTCCTCTTCACTTTGTAAGAATGGATCTACAAATTTTTCCAAATTGAGTAGGCATGAACAAAATGTTGCTTTTAATTCTTTCTGTTTTAATACTAATTGCTCCATGTCCTTATATATAAAATGTAAAGAATTATCGTCAATAATTTCAACTTTTTGCTTTATTGACTTTTCTTTTTTTTGTGCAAAAATGTACAAAATGTATTCTGATAAATCTACAAACATATCAGAAAGTGCCTCTTGTAAATTTTTATAATTTTCAAGTGATTTTGAACTAAATTTTTCTTGTTCTCCTTCTAATAAATATTTTAAATAGAAACTTAAGTCTATTGTAAATTTTTTATAATTGAAAATTGCTTCCATTTTTGAAAATAAATCGACAAAAAATTTTAATGGTTTTTGTAGAGAAGATTTTATTTTTTGTTCTACATTTGTTAATGTATCATTTTTACACTCTAAAGATTTGCTTTCTGATAAGTCAAAAATAGAGAAATAAAAATCACTTATCTCAATTAAGTTCTTGTTCTTAAAGTTCTTTGCAAGATTCTCCTTTTTATTTTCTATATTGTTAAAATATTGTTTCAACGACCCTTCACTATAATTACCTTTAAAACTAAGAAGAGAATGGATCGAACCAATATTTGAAATCGTACTTCCATTTTTATAATCTATAAAACTATGCAAATAAGGTAGATATTCATAAATATGCATTTGAGTAATATCAGTTATATTATCATAATTACCCTGCCCGCTCAAAATTGTCATATTGTTTAGTGACGCTGTAACAAAAGGATAAAGCTTTTCTTTTACAAATTCAAAAAAACTTCTTGACGATAAAATTTCTTTATCTTTATTAAAGTTTAACAAAAATTCTTCAAAAAAAGTCATCAATTTGACGTTTAGTTGATGTTGATTATTTTGTAAGTCAGATACTGTTAGTGTCATATCATTATTTTTATAAACATATTTTATAAAATTACTAAAATTTATTTTATTCTCATATTTTTTATTTTTTTTATAAAACTCATTCCACGATTTTTGTAATATGTCTGTTGAATTGTTTATACTCTTAACTTGATTACCTATTTGAAAGTAAAATTTATCTTCTTTAATATCTGTTTTTGGAGAAAAAAGAAATTGAGCAAAATCTTCTATGTGAATGTTAAAGAAAATTTTTATTACCACCTCAAGAGAATAAATGTAGCCATCTATAGGATATTTACAATGAATTTTTTTCATTGTTTCTTTTAATTTGGGCATTATTTTATTCAATATTATTTTGCTATTTACTGTTTGATTATCGGTTGTGCTATATGATGTTTGGCTGTTTTCGCTATTTTTATGAGATTCTTGCTTGCTCATCAATTTCTTTTCTGGGTAGCAAAAAGTATTTATATTTTTTCTCATCATTTCTCCTTGATTGAATTGCCCAGAGTATTGTGTTAATTTTTTGTCTATATGTGATACCAACATTTGATTAAAGCTGTCCTTTGAAAAGAGGCAACTTTCTAAACTGCTACTTAAATCTAACTTATGTAAAAATGCCTTTAGATTTAAAAATTGCTTTTGCTCTATATTTGTTGGTTTTGTTGATTTTGTTGATTTTGTTGATTTTTCTGTGTCTGTGTTTTTGTGTATTTGAAAATATCCATTCGCAATTTCTAGAAAATTGTCTTCAGATTGATACAATTTTTTCTTTTTTATATTAGCGTTTTGTAAAATATTTATATCCTTTTGAATGTAATTCAAAATAATTTCGTTGTTAAATTCTTCTTGGAATTTAATTTTTATTGTATTGAAAAATTCACAAATTTTTTCAATTTTTTGAATTACATCCTCATTATTCTTCATTGAATCTTGAGAATTTGAAATACAGATTTCATTTTCGGAATTATTATTCAATTGAAAATATCTTTCAAAATCTGTGGATGAATTTATATTATTAACAGAAGTTAAAAATTTTGCATAACATGTGTCACTCTCATTTGGATGATCACTTGTCATTTTAAACAATAAACCCCATTTCTTAACATCATCATAGTGTGCTTTTTGTGGAATTTGAACACTCCTCTCAATACAATTTTCAAAATCTATAACATTGTCAAAATCTTCCAAGGGCTCTATTATTGATCGTAATATTTTTTCAACCTTATCATCATCTTCACTTAAATTCTTTAACTGTTGAGAAATTTCCTTATATATTCTAGTTACTGTAAATATTTTATCACTAACATTGAAAAAAATGTTTTGATTGTTTTTGATAGCCTCTTTATACAATAAGACCATATTTTTTGTTTGGATAGTTATTTGCGTAACAAAATCCATTGTATATTTTATCAAAACAATTTTTGAAAAAATTGAATCTTGATTTTTTTCAAATATTGTATCATTAATATCAAATTTAAAAATTTCTTCACAAGAAAGATCGCATGATGCTATAAATTTTTTAGAAAGAGGGAATCCATTCTTACAAAGACGATTTGCAACCGCAAACATCTTATAAAGGATATCTTTATTATCATTTATTGAAGATTGTTCCATTTTGTTTTGTAAATATGCAAGATGCCCTTCTAGATTACTAAAAACACAATTTTTTTCATCGATTCTTTCATTAAATCGAGAGTTCATCTCTGACATTAAGCCTTTTAATGTTGTAGAAAATTTATCAAAGACTTTGAATTCTCGTAACTCTTTAAAAAAAGATGAAATAATTATATCAATTAAAAAATTGCTTTTATCTTGACTTTCATAATTTCTTGCCAAAGTATTGAGCAAAATATCACCCAATAACTCTAGTTTATTTTGAGGGCATAAACCTTTACCAGTAGAGTTCTTGTTTATAAAATCAAAAAATTGATTCATAGTTACAACATTTAATTGTAAATACAAACAAGCATTTAAAGCTATTTGATCAAATTGATAAACTTGAGAATAATCTTTAGTAGAATTTTTAAGATTTAAACAAATGTTATCAATTTTTTTTCTAAAAATATCATAAAATTCATTCCAAGAATCACTCAATTTAAAGGGGTTATAATTAATTTTTAGCGATTTACATATATCCATATAATCATTGTTTATGTGACCTAGAGAAATAATAAAATTCTTATATACCGATCTTTTATTTACTTCTAGTGCCAAATTATCGTAATAATTAACATAATCGTTAGATTCAAAATCGCAGATTTTTTCTATTTGTTTATCGAAATATACAGTTTTATGATCGTTTGAATATATTCTTCTTGATTCAAACAAAAATTCAGAAAGAAATTGATTTTGCAAAAGATGCACATTTGTACTTTTAAATAAATTCCAAAAATTTTCGATAAAAAACATGTTCATTACGGATTCTCGATATGAGGGAAAATCATCTTTCAATGAAATCAAATTTTTTTCTATTGTTTCTTTTATGTCTAAAATAAAAAGATTATTATTTCCATAATTTTCTTTGCAATATTTCATCATTTCTAAAATGAAATTTTTGTTATTAGCATAAAAGTCATTAACATAATTCTTCTGTAGGGAAGACAGCACCATTTTACTTTGATCATGTTTTGATTGAATTTCTTTATAATTCCTACTATCATTATTAGTTGGACTATCATTGTTTTTATAAAATTGCAATTTAGGAGAATGTTGATCTCTTTCAAAACGACGAAAGAAACTCATATTTGGGACATGATCGATCGTTGCATATGCAACATTATCTGAAAGTCTACAACGATTGTTATTTAAAAATTGAAAATCTGAGTATTGTGCCGAATCTCTACTAATACTTTGACCTAAGTTTTCATCTAAATTACTCTCTGTATCACTCTCAAATTGTTGAAAATTGTTACCGCGATTAGTATAGCTAGGCGATGGAGGTAAATCAGGAGCATTTTTTCTTTTAGTAATTGTTTTGGTTTTGTCTTGTGGTAAAGATGTGCTGTTTTCCATAATAATTTTTGCCTCTTTTAATAAAAAATAAAAATTAACATGATTTTTAAATCACAAAATTTTTATATAAATCATTTATTAAGTTTAATATAAATTAATAATTAAAACAATATAATTCTTACTATTTCTTAATATAAATTTTCTACTAATAAAAATTGCCATAACAACATTTTTATTGCAAAAAAAATATAAATATTATATTATCCCTCAGAAACGGGGCATAGCGCAGTTTGGTAGCGCATCTGGTTTGGGACCAGAGGGTCGGGAGTTCAAATCTCTCTGCCCCGACATTTTTCTCAAAAATATAGTAAAGTTATAAATAACAAATCCCAATTTTATATAACAGAATTTTACTAACATTATTGTTAAATAAATAAGATCATATTTCATTTTTAGTAAAAATTTATGCAATTTTGCATGGACATACTCTATTGATTTTTGATAATTACCCCTTGATGTAATAGCTACAAGCCCCGTTATTTATAGCGGGGTAAAGCTGCGTTATAGAGGTCTATTTTGTTTCTGCTTCTATACACAAAATTCTCCACGAGTTTTTCTCAAAAGAAAATCTTCCACTGGATCTGCATGAGTTTTCTTGGGCTTTTATATTTATCTTTGCGCATTTATTTGTTTTTATAGGCAATAAACTTTTTCTAAAAACTATTACATAGTATAAATCGCTCTATCTATGTTTTAAATAGTTTATTCGCGTGTTGTTGTATTGGGAATATACTGTATTCTTTATATTAGCAGAGCTATGAAGCCTATAATCTATACATTAGTTTTCTTTCAGCTGACAAATAGTGTGTATTCTTCGCAACAAGCTAAATGGGGTTAATGCGTTAAAAATTTTATTTGTTCCAATTGCGTTTATTATGGCGTAGAAAATTGGCCATGAATTTATCCAAATGATAGCAAAAGTCCACATTTTGAAAATAGCCCAATCTCTTGGAAGTACGGTCATTGAAAGCACTATGAAGATAGTTCCAAGAAATATTGCAAGAACAATGCATATTGAAGCATTGATAGTACTGTTGTGATCATTTCTCCTGAGATAATGTTTCCAAAAGCTTGTTAAAATAAACCTCTTGTTGCTTGCTCTGCAATGTATTTTTTGCTTAATCCAGATTCTTCTCGCCAATCATCCATAGATTCTTCTATAGCATTTTG
>JADHZC010000009.1 GCA_015657545.1 Rickettsia sp. | reverse complement strand
TACAGAGCATAGTTATACTCAGAAATTTGTAGGTCAGGATCAGGAAAAACAAATTGCGCCTAAAGATCAAAACTTTAAGTTGCCAAAATTAAACAAAAATAAACCATTATCCTATAAACAAATTTTGGAGAATTTCCCAAATAATTCATTAACAGACGATTATGATGTAAAATCAGTAGGTGAGTCATATCAGGATGAGTATGATGTAAAACCAGCAGATGAGTTACATTAGGAGATTATTTTGTTTGATATCATAGAATGGTGATATTTATAGTAATGATTTAAGGTTTTCTATAAAGCTTTTTGCTAATAAGAGTTTTATAGAACGTTAATCATTATTACAAAAAGAAGTTTTTATTATTATGATTTTTGTAATAATGTTGATGATAATGGTAATAACTTATTATTTACTACGCTAAAACACTAACTATAGTTTGGATGCTTTGTAAATTTGTAAATTAACTCCTACGTTACTAATATGTTTAAAATTTTTGTAGAATAAATCTCAATCTTGCTAAGCAAAAACAAATATAGAATAATTTATACTATGTCACAAAAAAATGAAACATAGAAAAGGAAAATTTTTTGCTAAGAATATTAATAACCAAAGGATAGAAATGAGTGTTTTTGAAATTTAATTTAGTCTAATCTCTAAATTAGATGTATGTGTAATATAATACTCATTATGTGCAATAGTAAGTATTATTTAAATTTTAGTGTATTTTTAAACATTTTTTTATTATCAATAATTTATTATATTGACAAAAATTTTATTAAACTATTATTTATCAATATTTTAATAATATTCAATCTAGATTGATTTAAAGGACAAAAAAATAGTAATTTAAATAATTTCAAAAAACGATTCTAGTAATATGAAATCAGAAACATTTTATTTTATAAAATAAGATAATATATAGCAAAATAGACATTTATATACTCAAAATGCTTTCTATTTAGAACTGAAAAAATATGTTTTTTACCTAAAAAAGTAATTAATCAGATATTTGATGATTAGCATTATTACTGTTTAATGATTGGTTAGTATTTTTTCTTTCTAGTAAAGAAATAATTAAAATTTTAGATTCGATGCTACATACTAATATAGTATAATAATAAAGAGTGAAGAAATTTGTTTATACATTTAGAATAGTATTTCTATAAAAAATGATAATAATAGCCAAATTTATGAAAATAATAAAAAATTCTAGAAATAAAAATTTTTTTATTGACGATTAGAATTTAAAATTCACTGCATAAAGTTAATATTATTAAAATAATATAGTACTAATTTATTCATTTATTGTAGAAAAATTTTCTCTAGAAATTATAGAATTAATTATTTTTTTAATTTTTTTTACTTTTTGATTTTTACAATATTTATTGATTTTATCTTTTTGGTAAGAAAGATAATTTTTATATTTTTTTAATTTTATGTGATTTTTTTTAATTTCTTTTTCCAAAATTTTAATTTGTAAGGTAATTTCTGTAAATTTTTCTAAAAAATTTTTTTTTAAATTTCTATTTTTTATAAAATATGATTCATGAAAGAAATTACTATTTGAGAATTGCTTTTCATAATCAAAATCTTTATCCAATTTTTCTATAAGATCTTTACAAGATTCTCTTTGATTTTGTAAATTAAAAATTTTTTGATTCATTTTTAATATTTTAGATTTTTCTAATTTGATTATTTTCTCTATAGAAGAAATTTTCATTTTATATCCAATATTTCACTTAATTTTTTAAAAGACTCTTGGGTAGAAAATTTTTGGTCAATTTTTTGATTTAAAAATTTTTCTATTCTGTGGTAATATGTTATTGCTTTATCAAGCTCTAGATTAGAATTTTTTTTATAAATTCCTAAATTAAGCAGCTCTTCTACTTCAAGATATTTAGAAATGAAATTTTTTGCTAAATTTAAAAGATAATTTTCTTCTTCTGAATTACATTGGGGGATTGATCTTGAAACACTTTCCATTACATTTATAGCGGGAAATCTTTGTCGTTGAGCTATCGATCTATCTAATATGATATGCCCATCTAAAAAAGATTTTAAAACTTCTCCTATTATGTCATTTTCTTCTTCTTCAAGTACTGTAAAAAAAGCTGTGATAGAGGCCTTATCTTCTCCTGGACCAGTTCTTTCAATTATTTTTGGTATTATATTTAGTACAGAAGGAGTATATCCTCCAAGAGTTGGATATTCTCCTAACATTAAACCCACTTCTCTTTGAGCCATTGCTAATCTTGTCATGGAATCTATTATGCATAGCACTTCATTGCCTTGATCTCTGAAATATTCTGCTATAGTAATTGTTAAATATGTAGCATTGATTTTGGTTAAAGCTGATTGATCTGAAGTTGCTACTATTATTATGGTATTTTTCATTCCATCTTCATCTAGGTAATTTTCTATAAATTCTTTTATTTCTTTACTTCTTTCTCCTATTAAACCTATTATTTTTACATCTGTTGTTGAATATTTAGCTATCATAGATATTAAAACAGATTTTCCTGTACCGCTGCGAGCTATAATTCCTAATTTTTGTCCTATGCAACAGCTTACAAAACAATCTACTGCTTTTATTCCTGTTTCTAATTTTTTTCCTAATTTTTGTCTTTTCATAGAAGAGGGAGGGGTAGCCTTTATTTTGTAAGCTTTATCTCCTTTGACTAAATCTGTACCATCTAATGTTTCTCCTAATCCATCTATCACTTTACCAAGCCAAGTTTTATCAGGATATATGTAATTACCATTATTATTCAATTTTTTATTAACTCTTATTTTAGAAGAGTTTAGGCTTATGCCATCTATGTTTTCTAATGGCATAAGAATTATTTTTTCTTTTTCAAAACCTACTACTTCAAGTAATATAATAATGTTGTTAGTTTGGTCTATTAATTCACATTTAGAACCTATAGAAAGATAATTTTGAATACCACAGGCTTCAATTCTAGAAGATTTTATAGATAAAATCTTTCCCCAAATTGAGAATATTTCAAGATTCTCTATTTTAGATTTGATTTTTTTAAATTCATTAGTTAATTCAAGTTTTAGCATTTGATTTTGTATGAGAGTTAACAATCTTTTCAAGATTTTATTTTGTTTAAATATTGATTATAGTTTCTATAGTGAATAAAATAATTTTATCGTAGTTATAAACAATATATAAAAATTTAGTTACTTGTTATTATGTTACAGAATTTTTTAAAAATAGTCAGTGGTGCCAGTGTTATTTTAAACAAAGTCTCTGACAGATGTAAAAAAAATACTCAGGATTTTATTGAGGAAAATCTTTTAAATGAAAAGTTCGTAGATCAAAGAGATTTTAATAATCTAAAAAAACAGTTTTTAGATTTGAAAAAAGAATTTACAGAATTACAAAATCACCTAAAAAATAAAAATTAGGATTTAAATCTTGAATTTAAAAAATTAGTATTTATCATCCTTACATATATTTTTGCAGTACTCTTTTTAATTTTTTCATTTGCTTAAAGATTCTTTGTGTTATTTAGCTTCTGCTAGTAATAATAATTGTGAGATTATCAAAATTATAGGAAATTTTATAGATTTTTTAATCCTATTTTGTATAAACTCAACAGAATAGCATTAGATGAAGAGCAAAAAACTAAAAAAACTATATAACAAAGATATCAATATCAATCAAATAAAATTTGAATTGTTGCTAGTAAAATTTTAGAGCGTAAATAATTCAGTAAAATTACAAAATAAAATTTGCTAAATTTATGTCTTTTACAAAACCTAACAACTTCTTAGTAACAAATTCAGCATCTATTACAATTTTTGTGATAGATTTATCTTCCTTACTACCTACTGTAGTGAAATTTATATCCTCTAATAATTTTTCTAAAATTGTATGTAGTCTTCTTGCGCCTATGTCTTCTATTTCTAGATTAAATTTTGTAGCAAATTCAGCTATTTTTTCTATAGCTGTTTTTTCAAATATTAATTCGTGATTTTCTGTTGCAATTAATGCTACATATTGTTTGATAAGACTAGCTTCTGGCTCAATCAAAATTTTTATTAAATCATCTTTTGATAGTGATTTCATTTCTACTCTTATTGGTAGTCTGCCTTGTAATTCTGGTAATAAGTCTGAAGGTTTAGATAAATGAAATGCTCCGGATGCTATAAATAATATATGGTCTGATTTTATTGTACCATATTTAGTTACAACATTTGTTCCTTCTAGTAAAGGTAAAAGATCTCTTTGTACTCCTTCTCTACTAACTTCTCCTGCTTTTGAATCTGTTCTTGATGTTATTTTATCAATTTCATCCAAAAATATTATTCCGTCATTTTCTACAGAACTAATTGCTTGTTGGATGATTTTATCCTGATTTATTATTTTGTCAGATTCTTCCGATATAATGATTTTTTTCGCTTCTGCAATTTTTAATTTTTTTTGCCTCATTCTATTGGAATCAAAATTTTTTCCTAACATCTCACTTAAATTTAATATACCAACTGATGCTCCAGAGAAACCTGGTATATCTATTGTGTTTTTAGAGTTATTGCTATCATTTACTTCTATTTCTATTTCTTTATCTTCTATTTTATTGTTCAATACTTGGATTCTAAATTTTTCTTTAGTTTCTGGACTAGCTTCCTTTCCTACTAATGCATTCACAATCCTTTCAGTGGCTTTTTTTTCAGCTTCTTTACTTACAGATTTTTTAGCTTGAATTTTTTGATGATTAACAGCTAATTCAATTAAGTCACGTACTATAGATTCAACATCTCTTCCAACATATCCTACTTCTGTAAATTTAGTAGCTTCAACTTTTATAAATGGTGCATTTACCATTTTTGCTAATCTTCTAGCTATTTCTGTTTTTCCTACACCTGTAGATCCTATCATAAGAATATTTTTAGGCATAATTTCACTTCTTAGAGGTTCCTCTACTTGCATTCTTCTATATCTATTTCTCAGGGCTACAGCTACTACTTTTTTTGCTTGGTCTTGACCTACTATAAATCTGTCTAATTCAGATACTATTTTTTGAGGTGTAAGTTTCATTTCTCTTTATTTGTTTATTGATTAAAAATTAATATATTTTATTACTTTTTGTTAATGAATTTTTTTTATTAATATGTTATGATTTGAAAATACGCATATATCTGCTGCTATTTTCATAGATTCTTTTGCAATCTCTTCTATAGACATTTTACTATTTTCTACTGACAAGAAAGCTCTAGCAGCTGACAATGCAAAACTTCCGCCAGAACCAATAGCTGCTACGTTATATTCTGGTTCTATGACGTCTCCTCTACCAGATAGCAATAAAATATTATCCTTATCTGCTACTAATAACATTGCTTCTAAATGTCTTAAATATTTATCCATTCTCCAATCTTTTGCGAGTTCTACTGAACTTCTTAATAGTTGAAATGAATATTTTTCTAATTTTTTCTCTAGTCTTTCAAAAAGTGTAAAAGCATCTGCTGTAGAACCTGCAAAACCTGCAACTATTTTACCATCTGCTATAGAACGCAATTTGTTTGCTGATGCTTTCATAACAGTATTACCTAATGATACCTGACCATCACCAGCTATTACTACATCATTTCCTTTTTTAATACATAATATGGTAGTTCCTATTATGTTGTGTGAATCATGCATTTTATTAACTAACTTATTATTATTAAAACAAAATAATTTATAGACAGATTATAGATATAGATTACAAATAAAACAATCTGTAAAAAACAAAACTACAATTAAAATAATTTCTCTAAATAAAACACATAACACTAGTTGATGATTATAAATATGAAATATGTAGTCTATTTACCTTAATCAATTATTTAGTATTTTTTTCTAGATTTTCAAGATCTTTCTTATAAAATATCTCAATAAATTTTATATAGCTGTTAAGATAAAGCTAAACAAAAGAGTTTTTACTACAAATATTTTTTAATTATTTATAATTAGTTATTATGCAAAAAATCTATAGTGAAGAGAATATTTTTTATCAAATTATTTCTGGCAAAATTAATTCTGAAAAACTCTATGAAGATGATTTTTTAATTTGTATAAAAGACATTGCTCCTGTAGCGCCAGTTCATATTTTAGTGATTCCTAAGAAAAAATTTTTGGACTTTAATGATTTTATTACAAAAGCTCCTCCTGAATTAATCATAAAATATTATCAAATAATTCCTGAAATGGCTAAAAATCACAATATATCAGATTATAGAGTACTTACAAATATAGGAAATTTAGCAGGACAAACTGTAATGCATTTTCATACTCACATTATAGGAGGAAAAAAATTAGGAGGTTTAATAGGAATATGAACAAATTTAATATTGCTGTAATAGGTGCCACAGGAAGTGTTGGAAGATTATTTGTGACTTTACTTGAAGAAAAAAGTTATTTGATCCGAAATATTTTTCTTTTTGCATCTAAAGATTCTTTGGGTAAAGAGATTAATTTTCATGAAAAAAAATTGAAGATACAAGATCTCTCTCAAATAGATTTTCAAGATCTTGATATAGTATTTTTTTGTACTAATTCAGATATCGTAAAAAAATACTATAAATCAGCTATTCAAAATTCTTGTATTATCATTGATAAATCTAGTTTATTTAGGTTAGACCCTAATATTCCACTTTTAATACCTGAAATAAATTTCAATCTTATTCAAGATTCTTTTTCTAGAAATATGATTATTTCTAATCCTAATTGTTGTGTTATAATTCTTTCTTTAGTTTTATTTCCACTTCATAAGATTTTTAAAATTAAACGATTAGTAATATCTACTTATCAATCTGTTTCTGGAGCTGGAAATGATGCTTTGGATGAATTGTTTAATCAAACCAGATCTAAATTGAGTTTTTCTGAAATTGATATAAAATCCTTTCCATTTCAAATTGCTTTCAACATCATTCCTTTTATAGGAAAGATTGATGACACAGGTAATTGTGAAGAAGAATCAAAAATTAAAGAAGAGATTCAAAAAATAATTTCAACAGATATTAAAATATCTGTTACTTCTGTTAGAGTTCCTGTGTTTATTTCTCATTCTATGTCTGTTAATATAGAATTTTGGGAAAATTTTGGAAATATATCTTCTATCAAGGATATATTATATAATGCCCCCTCTATTGAGGTAATTGAAGATGAAAATGATTGCACTCCTATTTTTGTTGCTAATAAAGAAAATATTTTTGTTTCTAGGATTAGGGTTGATGAATCACAAGCAAATTCTATTAATCTTTGGATTTCAGGTGATAATTTAAAAAAAGGAGCTGCATTAAATGCTATACAAATTCTAGAAAAAATTTCTAAAATTTATTAATTGGTTTTTAGTTATGATACAAAATTTAGCTCCTTATATTTGGTATAATGGACAGATATTTGAAAAAGAAGATGTAAATTTGCATATAACTAATTATGGATTGCATTATGCAGCGTCTGTTTTTGAAGGGGAAAGGGTCTATAATGGAGAAATTTTTAAGTTAGAGCAACATTCTTCTCGCCTTATAGAATCTGCCAGATTAATAGGCATGAAATTAAATTATTCTCAAAAAGAAATTGTAGATGCAACTAAATATTTGGTTACCAAAAATCAATTAAAAAATGCTTACATTAGACCTATTATATGGCAAAATTCAGAATTTTTGAAGCTTTTAAAAAATCAGAATAAAGTCAATTTTTCTACAAATATCGCTATTATTGCTATATTGCAAGAAGCAAAGCAAGTTGATTATTCTTTAAATTTATATGTTAGTGATTGGAAAAAAATTTCACCTTATTCTATTCCTATACAAAGCAAATGTTCAGCTCAATATGTTACTGCCTCTTTAGCCAAGTCTGAAGCTTTATCTAAAGGATATGATGATTGTCTTTTGCTTACACAAGATAATTATGTAGCAGAGTCTAGTGTGAGTAATATTTTTTTTTTAAAAGATAAACATCTTCTTACTCCTAGTAAAAGTAACTGTTTATTTGGTATTACTAGAAATACTGTTATTAATGAAATTGCTCCTAAATTAGGGCTTACTGTTGAAGAATCTCCTTCAATCAAATTAGAAAATTTAAAAGATTTTGATGAATCATTTGTAACTGGTACAGCAATTGAAATAAAAAATATTGCATCTATTACACAGAAAAATGAAAAATATTTGTTTTCTAACAATAATGTCACTAACATAATAAGGAGTCATTATTTTCAAATTGTTGGTAAATATTTAAATGTTTAAGGGTATTACTACTGCATTAATTACTCCTTTTACAAATGATTTAGAAATTGATTTTGAATCTTTAGAAAGAATTTTAAAATTTCAAATTAATTCTAACATAGATTTTGTTCTACTTGGAGGATCAACCGGTGAAGGGTTTAATTTAATGAAAGAAGAATATTTGAAACTCGTTCAAATATCTTTAGAAATATTAAACAATAAAAAACCTTTAATAGCTAATATTAGTTCGGCTAATTATCGATATTCCTTAGAGTTATTAAAAAATTTTAATGATACTTCTTTATATGGAGTAATATCTACTCCTCCATATTATTCTATGCCATCTCAAGATGGAATTTTTTCTTATTTTCAAGAAATAGATAAAAATACTAAAAAACCAGTTTTATTGTATAATCATCCTAAGAGAACTTCTGTAGACATAAAAGAGAATTTATTGGTTTCTCTTTCTAAGTTAAAGAATATTTTTGCATTAAAAAATTCTGTTGATGATTCTAATCGATATCGACAAATTAATGATTTATTAAAATTAAACTATTCTCAGTTAGAGCTTATCTCTGGAGATGATTCTACTTTTTTTTATGATTATATGTTAGGGTCTGAAGGTCTTGTTTCTGTTATAGGAAATATTTTTCCTAATTTAATCAAAGAAATTTTTGATTTATTAGAATCACAAAATTATAAACAAGCTTTTAACATTTTTTCACAAATTTTTCCAATTTTTGATATTTTAAAATTAGAAGTGAATCCTGTTGTAATTAAATATATTGCATTTTTACAAAAATTGATCTTAACAGATAAAATTAGATTGCCTTTAATAGGATTAAATGAAGTTAATAAATTAACTGTTCAAAATAAATTGACAATATTTATGAAATTCTATAATGAAATTAATTGCTCAAAATAAAAAATCTCAATATAATTATTTTTTTGAATTGAAAATTGAAGTTGGAATAGTTCTTACTGGTAGTGAAATTAAGTCTATTAGAAATAATGGTATAAATATAGATAATTCCTATATTGCAATACAAGGATACGATGTTTTACTTTATCATTCTCATATTAAAGAATATTTTTTTTCAAGCAAATTTAATCATTCTCCTGAAAGAATTAGAAATTTGCTTTTACATAAAAAAGAAATTAGGAATTTATCAGGAAAAGTCAACGTTAAGGGATATAGTTTGATTCCTATTTCAGTTTACTTTAATAATAAAAATTTAGTTAAAGTTGAAATTGGATTAGCTAAAGGGAAAAAATTATTTGATAAACGCAATATTATTAAACAAAGAGATTGGGAAAGAGAGCAAAATAAGTTATTTAAAGAAAAAATGAGAAAAGAAAATGAATAAAAATCATGATTTATTAAATATCGAGAAAAAATTATACAGTGAAGATGAAAAAGCTCTCATTACAAAATTATCTAATCAAATGAAAAATTTTCATAGAGCAGATATTGAATTTTTGGTACTACATCTTAAAAAATTTTTATTAACTTCTTTATATCAAAATAAAAAAATTGAAGTAAGAAAATTTGGTGTTTTCTCTACAAGAGTCAGAAAATTTCCTCTTAAAAATGAAAAATACAGATTTTTACATTTTAAAATGTCATCCAAAATTTTCACTTGATTCAAAATTTTCTATTTTAAAAGCTTCGTAAATTACTTTTTGAGATTGAGAATTTGTAGAATCTTTGATTGTTTTACCAGTATCATAATCTATAGCAACAAGATTTATATCTTTAGGAATTTTGAATTCTAAATCCGTTCTAATAAGATTTTTTTGTATTAGATTCACCAATAAATGATGAATGATTGGTAAAGTAGTATTAGATCCAAAGCTTCTTTCTCCTAATGTTTTTGTGTTATCAAACCCTACAAAACATCCTATAGTTAATTCTGGAGTAATTGCTATCGTCCAGGTATCTGTTCCATTATTTGTTGTACCCGTTTTACCAGCTAAATTTTTTAATTTTAAAGATTTAAATCCACTAACTGTACCTCTCTTTACTGCTCCATCTAATATTGATAAAATTTGATAATTGCTTGCTTTATCTATTAATTCTTCTGAAGATTTTTTTAATATATTAGGAATTTTAATATTATTTTCTATTTTGCTAAAACTGCAATTTATGCATTCAGCAGAATCTCGTTTAAAAATTATATTTCCATCTTTTTCTTTTATATATTCAATATATTGAGGTATTAATTTTTTTCCATTATTTCCTATTACTCCATATGCTGTTGTTATTTTTTCTAGGCTACTATTTATAGCTCCAAGTGATAAAGAATCTATTTTTATTTCTTGATTAGTAATTCCTAGTTTTTTTAAATTTTGGAAAATTTTTTTTTGACCAATTGTTTGTGTTATTCTCACTGTAACTGTATTTCTAGATTTTTCTAATGCTTTTCTTAAAGTTATAGGACCTAAAAATTTACCATCATGATTTTTTGGTATCCATGCTTCTGAATTTTCTCCTTGATAAATTTCTGTATATTCGTCATAAAAAATTTCATTCGGTAATATTCCATTCTCCAATGCAGTTAGATATATGAAAGGTTTTATTAAAGAACCAATTTGTCTTTCAGATTGAGATGCTCTATCAAATTGACTTTTATTAAAGTCATATCCTCCTTCAGATGCCAATATTTTACCAGATTTATGATTTATAATCATTAGTGCTCCATCTACTTCTGGCACTTGATATAAAATACTTCTTTGACTATTTAGTTTTTTTACTAATATTACATCTCCTTTTTCTAAAATTTCTTTTAAAGATTTAATATCTTTTTTAGTCCATTTACTATTATTAAGATATATATTAGTAATATGATTATCTATCAATCCTAGCTTTGCAATTTCATCATTTATTTCTAGTACAACAGCTATTTTTGCGTCTTTTACTATTAATGTGTTATTTACAATTTTTTTTAATTCTTCTTGCCAATTATCTAAATCTATTTTTGTGAGAGCTCCTCTA
This sequence comes from Rickettsia sp., assembly GCA_015657545.1. Taxonomy (GTDB): domain Bacteria; phylum Pseudomonadota; class Alphaproteobacteria; order Rickettsiales; family Rickettsiaceae; genus JADHZC01. The sequence goes on along the minus strand of JADHZC010000009.1, from coordinate 101,220 downwards.
AAATAATGTTTTTTATCGTAATTTACTATCCCTGTTCTTAGGGCCTCTTGTAAATTTTCTTGTATTTTACTATCAAGACATGTGACTATTGTTAAACCAGAATTGTATAAAAATTCTTCTCCTAAAATCTCTATTGCCTCTTTTTTAACTTTTTCAGCATAATATTTAGCCTCTATTTTGTTTTTATTAACAAAATTTTTAAGTTCGATTTTTTTCTCTTTTAGATTTTTAAATTTTTCTTCAGAGATATAAGATTCTTGATACATTCTGCTTAAAATGTAATTTCTTCTTTCTAATGCTTTATCATAATGTTTTTTAGGATTTAATCTAGAAGGAGACTTAGGTAGTGCAGCTAATAATGCAGCCTCATCTAACGTTAATTCTTTTAAATCTTTATTAAAATAATTTTGTGCAGCTGTTAGTACTCCGTAAGATCCATTGCCTAAATAAATTTGATTTAAGTATAATTCTAATATTTCTTTTTTAGAAAATACTTTTGATATTTTATAGGCTAACATTATTTCTTTTATTTTTCTTGATAATAATTTATCTGAAGTTAGTAAAAAATTTTTTACTACTTGTTGCGTTATTGTTGAAGCCCCTTGCTTTTCAGATTTTTTATCTAGTATATTATTTTTTAAAGCTCTTAATATGCCAATAAGATCAAATCCTTTGTGGATAAAAAAATTTTTATCTTCAGCTATTATAAAGGCTTGTATCAATTCTTTAGGAATGTCTTGTATTTTGACAAAAACTCTATTTTCTTTGTAAATTTCATCTATTAATTTACCATCTATAGAATATATTTTTGTAGTTAGAGGAGGGGAATATTTTTTTAAAAATTCATAATCCGGTAAATTTTTATTTATTAGCAATAATGCACAAATAACGAAAATTATGCCAAATATAACTACATAGCCAAAAATTTTTGAGATTCTTTTTAACAGACTTATTATAGGTATTTTATGCATTTTATTATACTAATACTCCCTTTAAACTATTATAAGATGCAGCAGTCACTTTTACTTCTAGTATTTGTCCTAGAATTGTTTCATCTGAATGCTCTATATATAATGATTGTAGAAAAGGAGTCTTGCCTAAAATTTGATTTGAAAATTTACCCTTTTTATCAAACAGGACTAGAATTTTTTGTCCTATAAAATTATTGTTGAACTCTAAACTTTGTTGAGACAAAATATCTTGTAAGATTCTCAATCTTTTAGATTTAATTTCTTCTGGTATTTGTTTTTTTAATGAAGCTGGAGTACCTGGTCTTGGACTATATTTAAAAGAATAAGATTGTGCAAAATTAATTTCTCTGACTAAACTCAAAGTTTGATTAAAATCTTCTTCTGTTTCTTCTGGAAATCCCACTATAAAATCTGATGAAAGAGCAATATGAGGGCAGTATTTTTTTAGTTCTCTTATCTTCTCTATATATTCTTCTCTACTATGTTTTCTGTTCATTTTTTTTAATATCTTATTAGAGCCAGATTGTACCGGAAGATGTAACATTGGCATCAATTTACTATTACTACCATGTAATTTTATTAAATCTTCTGTAAGATCTATAGGGTGAGAAGTTGTATATCGGATTCTTTTTAAAGATTTGATTTTTGAAATATGTTCAATCAATTTAGCTAAGCTAAATTCATCTTCATCGCTAGATAAACCATGATAAGCATTAACATTTTGACCTACCAAGTATATTTCCTTAGAACCATTTGAAACTAAACTTAAAGATTCTCTGAATACTTCCTCTACTTTTCTTGAAAATTCAGGGCCTCTAGTATAAGGAACAACACAAAAATGACAAAATTTATCACATCCCTCCTGTACAGAGACAAAAGAACTTATTTGTTTTTTAGAAATAATATTAGGCAATTTATCAAATTTTTCTTCATCTGTAAAATCTAGTGACATTATGTTCTTGACTTTTTCGTTTTTAATTTTGTTTAATAAATTTTCTAAATCATGATAGGATTGTGGACCTACTATTATATCTACATAAGGTGCTCTTTCAAAAATTGCTTCTCCCTCTGCTTGAGCTACGCATCCAGCTACAATTAAAATTTTATTTTTTTGAGAGTCTATTTTTCTAATTCTTCCTAAATCTGAATATATTTTTTCTGCAGCCTTTTCTCTTATATGACAAGTGTTTAAAATTATTAAATTAGCGTCTTGCATATTATCAGATTCTTTATATTGCATATTCAAGAGTATTTCAGCCATTTTAGAGGAATCATAAATATTCATTTGGCATCCATAAGTTTTTATAAAAAATTTATTTTCTACTTTCATTTTAATTTTATTATTTTTTACAGTTCAGATTGATTATATAAAATGCACAGTTAACTTCAACTCAAAAAATTTTTATTGTCTTTAATTTTAAGAAGAAAATAGAAAATAGAAATGGATCTTCTTTTACTTGCTTAAAATAGCTATAACTTGTATAATTTGTTTATTCTGGGTGTTTTTGTTGTTTATCTAAATTATAGTTTGAATTATATTATAAGGTTAATTATTTTCAAAATTGTTATTATTTAATGAATCCTTTAACAAAAATTTTTCTCATAATTTTTATTGAATCACTTATTTTGATTAATAGCCCTTACTTACTTGCTTCCAGTAAAAAAGACATTTTTTGTGATAAAATTAGAGAAATAGTAGAAGTGATAGATCTTAATTATATTAAAGATATAGATTATGACGCAATGCTTAATAGAACTGTTGAAACTCTTTTACAATCTTTGGATCCATTTGCTCAATATTATTCTAGTGAAAATCAAATAGAAAAATTTATATCCTTACAAGAGGGGAATAGAAGCAGAATAGGCATTGAATTTTCTTATGAAACTTTACCTAATTCTTCAAAAATAAATGCTCTTAAAATTATATCAATTTTAGAAAATTCCTTAGCAGCTCAAGCTATGTTAGAAATAGGGGATATCATTGTTGCAATTAATGATAAAAATATAGAAAATTTTGTTAATACTTTAGATATTACAAAAGAACTTCAAAAGGGAGGGGTTGGTACAAAAATTTCTTTACTTGTTAAAAAGAAAAAAAATAATTTAGTCAAACTAGAGTTAAAAAAAGAATTAGAAAAAGAATTAACTGTGAATGGTAAAATTGAATATACTAAAAATGGAGGTATTTCTTATTTGAAAATTTCACATTTTAATAAAAAAACTTTTTTAGAAGTAAAAAAATTTATTAAAGAGCAAGAAAATAAGTTAAAATCTCAAAAAAAAAAAATGTTAGCTTTAATTTTAGACCTTAGAGATAATCCAGGAGGATTACTAGAACAAGCTGTAGCTATTTCTGAATTTTTTTTAACAAAAGGCATTATTGTAAAAATTAAGAGTAGATATGAAGAAAAAATTTATAAAGTAGATGAAAAATCTGAAAAATTTCCTAATATTCCAATTATAATATTAATTAATTCTGCTTCTGCTTCTGCTTCTGAGATTATAGCTGCTGCACTTCAAGATAATAAAAGAGCGCTAATAATTGGAACTACTTCTTTTGGTAAGGCAACTGTTCAAAAGTTACTTAATGTAAATCAAAATTCTGCCATTAAAATTACTACCTCTCTTTATTATACTCCTAACGGGAAATCTATAGATGGACATGGAATAGAACCAGATATATTTGTTGAGAATAACAAAATACAAAAAGATGATGATAGAGTTGCTCATTTATCATTTCCGAATAAAGAAAATGTAAAAGATATTGTTGATGATTTTCCTAATTTTACACATAAAATAGATTACCAGTATAACAAAGCCTTAGACATGATATTGAGTATTTTGTTTTTAGGGAAAAATTAGTAAATTATTGTTATGATGCTTTATTTAAGAAGATTTTTATCACAATTTTTTTTGATTATATCTTTTTTTGATTGTGAGGTTTTAGGCATTATAACTAATTTTCAAAATCAAAAGATTGAAAAATTTTTACAAAATTCTCATAATACTAAAGAAAAATACATTAATCTCAAGTCTAAATTTGGAGATGATTTGCAAGGTCTGAGATTGTCTAATATTGAATTACATAATATTGATTTTTCTGGCATTGATCTTTCTAATGCTGTTTTTTCTAATGTCCAAATTCATAATAGCAAATTTGAAAATTTAAATTTAAATAATGTTTTATTTTCTAATGTTGAATTTTATCAGGTCAATTTTACTAATACAAAAGCTTCTAGTTTAAAAATAGAATTTTCTAAGATATCTAATTCTTTTTTTTTTCAGTGTAATTTTGAAAATTCTACTTTTATAACAAACAAAATTTTTGATGTGTATTTTGATTCTTTATATTCTTTTAATAATCTTTTTCAAGATAATCAATTTCTTAAATCTTGTATCGAAAAATCTTATTTTGAATTTACTAAATTTTATAAAATTTTTTTTGATCAACAATTAATAAATTCTTCAAAATTCCTTTCTTCATCTTTTGAGAATAATGATTTTCAAAAAAATACTAAAATTATAGGCAATGTTTTTTCTTATAGTTTTTTTAAAAATAATTTTTTTAAAAAAAATGCTATAGAAAATTCAGAATTTTTCAGATGTTACTTAGATCATGTTAATTTTTTGGAAACCAACATTTTAGGTAGTAAATTTCATTTCTCTCGTTTTTATTCTCTTAAATTAGTTAACTCTGACATTACGGACAGCAATTTTGTAAAAGATTTTTTCTACGATTCTTCTTTAGAATCACTACAAATGACAAATTCTAGCTTTATAGATTCAGAAATTTTTTCTTCAAATTTAAAATCTAATTTCATTAAACAATCAAAAATTTTTAATACATATTTTATCCATTCTAATTTATTATCTAACAAATATTTTGATACTAATTTTTCTAAATCCTTTTTTCAAAATTCTTTCATTCAATACAGCCAATTTCAAAATATAGATTTTACAGGTACAAGTTTTCTAAATACTAATTTAGGTTTTTCTCAATTTTTAAAGTCACGTTTTTTTTCAACTGCATTTTTTAATTCTGATTGGCAGGAATTAATTATATCAGAATCAGAAATTCTGAAATCTCAAATTAATTCTTTAAATATTAGTAATACTGAAATAAAAGAATCTTCTTTTAGCTCTAATATAGTTATAAATACAATGGACCAGGAAAATATTTTTGATCAAATAGCCTCTAATACTCAAGATATTTTAAGTAAAAAAGACTTGAAAGAATTTAACCTGGATTTCTTGGATTTTAGTAAAAAAACAATTGAAGAATGTAATTTTGAAAATACTAGTATTAGATATAGCAATTTTTTTTCTTCTAATATTATCTCTTCTGTTTTTTATAATTCTGAAATGGTTTTTAGTAATTTTTTTCTTGTAAAAATATCAAATTCTGACATTGATTACGATAATGTCCATTATAATATCTTCTTATTGACAGACTTTAGTAATGTTGATTTGCATAAAGTGAACTTCTTACTACAAAATAAACAAAATTCTACATATATTGAAAAATATGAATAGGATTTTAGTTCAAAAATTTGGAGGAGCTGCGGTTTCAGACATTAAAGCTATTAAAAATGTTGCTAAAATTATTGCGAATTCTTTTGAATCTCAATATCAAATTCTTGCTGTAGTCTCTGCTATGCGTGGAGTAACTAATTCTTTAATCCAGAAATTTCAATCTATTTCAAATTCTTATACAAAAAATTTAGGTAGAGAATATGACCTTTTGCTTAGCACTGGTGAGATAATTTCTGCATCTTTGCTATCTTTAGAATTAAAAAATTTGGGCTATAAAACTCATGTTGTTCCTTGTTGGCGTATTCCAATTTTAACAAACAATAATCATGGAAATGCTTTAATTAAAAATATCAAAACTCAATTTTTATTATCTTTGTTGGATTCTAATATTATTCCTATTGTTCCTGGTTTCCAAGGAATTTCTGATCAAAATGAAATTACTACGTTGGGTAAAGGGGGAAGTGATATTACAGCTGTTGCTTTGAGTGCTGCCTTAGGAGGGAAAATTTGTCATTTTTATAAAGATGTTGACGGAGTATTGAGTGCTGATCCAAGATTGGTAAAATATGTTAAAAATTTACATCGTCTAGATTATATATCAATGCTTGCTTTGGCAGAGGATGGAGCAAAAATCTTACATACTAGAGCTGTTTTAATTGCTATGAATTATAACATTGATTTGAAAATTTTTAATTATAACTGTCCTCAAAATTTCAAAACTTTAATTTCTAAATTTAAAAATAACATGGAAGCATTTTCTATAAAAGCTATTACATATGATAAAAATATACTCAAAATAAATCTTTTTACAAATGATGCTAACTATTTGTTTCAAATTTTTTCTGATAATAATATTTTTATCAATTATACATATAATGTTTCATCTCAAAATTGGATTTTATTTGTTAATTTACAACAATTAGAAGTTATTAATGATTTGCTTTTATTCTTAAAGAATGAAAAAAAAATTTCTGTTTTTACTTTAGACTCTTCCATTGCAAAACTTTCTATTGTTGGTTCTTGTTTAAAACAAGATTCAACTCTTTATTTTAAAGTTTTTCATTTATTAGATAAGCATGAGATTTCTATCTATAGAGCAGAAATTAGTGATTTAAAATTATCAATTTTTTTAAATGATCAGTTGGTTGAAAAAGCTAGCAAATTATTGCATCAATCTTTTGTAGAATAATGTTGTGAAGCTACTACAAAAAATATTATAATATATCTTACTTAGCACTTCTTTCTAGTTTTTATAAAATTTCATGTAGTATAAAGGATCTATAATAGCGTCCACTATTTTTAGCATGAAATTAAATTATGTGTTTTTTTAAAAATTTTTTACAATTTCTATATATCATATTTGTTTTTTCATTTTTTAATTATCAAATGATTTTTGCAAATATTCTCGAACAAAAATACCTTTGTACAAAACCTCTCCCAGAAGAAACAACAGATATTAGATATCAAAATTTTTTTAATCGTATTCAGATATTTGCTGATGATCCAAACGAATGTAATCAAAGTGAAATTTTTCATTTTTGTATATTGGACTTGAATGATTCTAGTAAATGCTATGAGGAAACAGAAAAATGGTTTTTATCATCTAATACATCACAATCCAAGTCTTTATCTAGTATTGTAAATTTAGACCCTTTATTTAATGATTTAGAAATAAAATATATAAAAGAAGAAAATAGTAATGATTTTCAAAAAAAAATATCTTTAGCTATCGCAACTGTAGATGGAGATTTAAAATTAGTTTCTAGAACTATTGAAACAAAAGCAAGAGTACCTGAGCCACCCAAGTGTGGAGCAAAAAATTTTCACTCAACAAAAGATTGTATTTTTAAATCCTTATCCGATAGTCAGATTTTATCTGGAATTTTAGGAGCTAATATTTTATGTATCAGAGATGGTATTTACAATCAATTTTTAAAAGAAAATGAATGTTCTACAACAGCTGATAATAATTCAGTCCTTATAAATAATGTCTGGAACTTTAGATCAAAAATAGAGAGAGCCGTTACTGCTGTTATTATACTATATGTTATTGTTATAGGATTTCAAATTTTAGGAGGGTTAAGTAACCAAGATTCTCAAAGTCAAGAAGAATGGGACACTAGAAAAGCTATCGTAGCTGCTATCAAAATTATATTTGTTCTTTATTTATCTATTGGGTTTAAAATTTCAGATTCTTCTTCTGAAAATCCCTCTAAAGTAAACGCTGTAGAACAATTTATTTTACCTATATCTTTTGAAATAATAGATAAAATATCTGTTATGGTTTTTAATGTTTTTTTGTCTAAGAATTCTACAAACCAAGACGATATACATTTATGTAAGTTTGATATTAAAAAATATTCGGATAGCAGATTTCATATGTGGGACTCTTTTGAATGTAGAATGTTATATTATTTGGGATCAAACTCTGTTATCGGAAAATTTAAAGATGTAAAAACAAAGCTAGAAAATGTTGAGAATATTACGATTAATCATCTTGGAACGGTAAATAGCTCACAAGCTATAGGGATGAGTGTTATTGATAATCAATATTCTCCAGACTCATTATCTGATTTAGGTAATCTTAATCTTTTTACTGTTCTTGGATATATGTTATTGATACCTAATCTTCAGATACATATAGTTTTTATTTTGTTATTTCTTATTTATGTAATTTTATCTTATTTATTCTTTTTTATAGCTATTTATCTAATATCTACTTTAGTATTATTTTTAGTAGGCTATCTTAGCCCTATACTTGTTATATTCTTTCTTTTTAAAAATACGGAATATATTTTTCTTGAAAGTTGTAAACTTATTTTTTCATGTATTCTTTTGCCTATAGTATTAGTAGGATTTGTTTCTATTATACTATCTCTTTACGATGCTTTTTTACAACCAGAATGCGAATTTCAAAAATCTAATTACATCTTAAATGTAGATTCTCAAAAAAATCAAACTTTTAGCACATTTACTATCAGCTCTAGGAGTAATGTATGTAAAAATTCTATGTGGTATCAAGTACAAGAGTATTTTTATGGACATCATTGGAAAAATTTTGGATTTTTATTCTGGAACTGGAGTGCTTTAATTGTTAAGGCTAACTTGATAACAAATTTTTTTCAGATTCTTTTTCTTAATATTATTTTTCTTATGATGTTACAAAAAATTTCAGAATTTTTAGGTAATAGTTTTAGTTTTGGAAAATTACATTAAATGTTAAAAATTACTTTAGTGCTTTTTATATGAAACAAATTTTATTACAAGTTAAAAATCTTATTTATGATAATAATGGAATAGTTATTTTTGTCTTAGTTTTGATTGCTACCTTTGTTACAATAATATTGTTTTTTGTTGGATTTATCTTGTCCCTCCTAATGTGGGGAGAATGTTATAATAAAATAGGTGGTAGCGTTTTTAAATCAGCAGAAATATCTTTAATAGGTAATGGTAATGAAAATTTTCAAGACATTGGAAATAATGAGAGTGATTTTTCTAAATTGTTCAACAATTCTTTTTCAGGAGAATCTAGTGATTCAGAACCATTTGATAAGAGTCTTTACTATAAATGGAAAAAAGTTGATTTTTTTGAAAAAAATTCTAAACTTCGCTTTAAAGTAGATGGAAAAATAAGTTTAAAAACTATAGTTTATAAAGAAAATAATAGCAGTACTTATAACAATGTTGTAATCCCTAGGGTTAATAGCCAACAATATTTGCAATTACCTTTTGAAGTTGGAAAAAAATTAGTATTATTTCCTTCTCTTTCTGAGGGAGATCAAGTTGTAATTTTTATTAACAAAGAAAGTAATGAAGGTATTAAAAAATTATCAGATGTAATTGATAATAAGTTATTAACGGTTAATTGTAGTGATAGAGTTCTTATTGAAGATAAGAGTCCTGCTGACTTGTTGTTATGTGGAAAAATTATATATTACATTGGTGAGAATAAAAATGTACTAAAAGAGTTTTTACCAAGTCTTGGTAAGTTTAAATTTAAATTAAATAATAATTTAAATTTATTGTTTAGTTCAGAAACTATTGATGCAGAACAATCCAATAATATTCCTTTAAATTCAACTGATAATAAATTTCAATTGCAATTTAGTGATCAAAATTATGTTTCTGGAATAGATGTTAAGAAACATATTAATTCTAAAATTGAAATACAACAATTTTTACCAGATGATGAAACAGATTTTAGTACATCTCAAGCTCATGGAGGCTTTGTTTTTAATATACAACATACTTCTTTTTATACTACAGCTGCTGGATATTCAAATAAAAATATTGGTAAAATAGAATATTATATTTCAAATGATTCTACTGATCCTAATAAAGATAGCTCTGTTGAAAGAACAGGCTTTTTTAAGAAAGAGCTGAATAATGATGATAATTCAGTTAATTATATAGTTGATATGAGTTCTGCTGGAGAATTATGGGTAAGAGTGCATTTGGAAGGGGAATATCTTGAAAATATTCAAGATGTCTCAGGAGCATATAATATTTTTTGGAGCAAAAAAGAAGAGCAATTAGATTTTATTGAAAAATTTTTTTTTCCAATAGTAGAAAAAATATTTTTAAAGCTTGAAGACGGGATGAGTTATCTGCAGCGTATGGTATGTGTTATTGAATCAAATGATCTGACTATTCAACATGATACTACAAATTGTCAAAATTTGTTTATTATTCTTAGAATTTTACTTGTTTTATATGTTATTTTTTACGGTTTTTCTTTCCTTTTGGGATTAGTAGAAATTAATCAACAAGATTTAGTAATCAGATTTATAAAAATTGCTTTCATTGCATCTGTGATTAATGGACAGATATCATCTTTTATTAATGATTATATATTGGATTTTGTTCTGAATTTTTCTGATATTATTTTGGATAAAATAGTTATAAATCCTAGTAGCAAATTTACAGGAAACGCGTATTTTTTAAACCATTTTAATTTTGCTTCTGATTTTTTAAATAAAATATTTTATAACTCATTTTTTTGGAAACAAATGATCTCTCTTATGGGTAAAAATACAGTTTATCTCAACTTAGTTGGAGGTACTTTTTTTATGATTGTGTTAGGAGGGATCAAAGTGATTTTTATACTAACTTCATGTGCAATATTGATGATTGTTCTTCTGGAAACTATGGTTGTTAGTGTTTTTGCAAAAATTCTCTTAATACTGTTATTTACTATGGCACCTATTTTTTTAGTAGGATTATTATTCGACGTAACCAGAACATTTTTTTCACAGTGGATAAATTCCATTATAATTTTTACTTTATTGCCCATTGTTTTAGTAGGAGGGATTTTTATTATAATTCGGCTTTTTATAAATTTTTTAGAACAAGAAACAGCTTTTAGTATTTGTTCTAGATGTGCGTTTCCCTTTACTCTTGATGAATTAATATTAATTTTTATACCACTTTTTCCTCTTGCTTACCCAATTCTTTTCACTGTACAAATTGCTTTATCAGTATTTCCTAATAATCCTATTAATCAAATTGTCTTTTTTTGTTTGCCATATTTTCAACCTTGGGGTTATCATTACGCATTAGAGGATATATCTAATTTAACAGAAATAGATATTTTTTCAGAATTATATCCTATATTTCTCCTATTTATTATTAGCATGATGGCCAGAGAGTATAATGGTTTTATTACTTCTATTTTGCAAACAATTTTATCTTCTGAATTTTCTATGTCTGACACTAGTAAAAATTTTTCTAATAAAATTAATAATTCTTATCAATTTTTGCGAAGAAGAATTGGTCGCGATATTATAGAATATCGTAAAAATAAAATGCAAAAATTGAGTAATAATAATCAAATATTACCAAATAAATCTTTAGTACAAGAAAATACTTTTAATAATTCTCAAAACAATCTTCAAAATCAAAAACATAATGCTGATTTTGGAATCTCTAGCAAAGCTCTAGAAAATAAAGAATTTACAGATTTGAATAAAAAATCTTCTAAAATTTTAGAAAACGCAAAACAAAATATTAAAAATAAGACTAATAATATTTCAAGTTCTTTTTTTAATAAAAAAAAAGATATAGAAAAAATATCTAGAGTTAACATTAATAATGATAATAATATCAATAATAATAGCAATAGTAATAATCATAAAATAGAAATGGAAAAATCAGAGACTAATCAAAAACATACTGATTAAGATTTAATAAATCTATTTTTTAAAAAATGTTTTTTAACAAATATAAAGTAAATTAATGCTGTATATAAAAATTTAAGAAAAAAATAAAATACTGTTCTATGTTTAGATTAAATATAAAATTTTTAAAAAATATAATATGTATTATATTGTTTTTTTTGCAAATGGATATATTAGAGCAATTAAAATTTGCTTCTGTTGTACAAGCTTCTGATGAATTGACTTTAGATCATCTTACTCAAAAGCCAGAAGGAGAAGGATTAGATGGTTTATTGCCTAAAGGAGAGGGCACAATAAGAGTACTTAATTTTGATACAAATAAATCTAGATATAATGATACTATTACTAAAAAAGATTTTTCCGAGAAAGGTCAATGGAAAAAATTAGAAGGCTTATATGTAGAAAAAGGAGAAAATGTAGCAATTTCTATAGATACAAAAAATTTACCTAAAAATTTTTTAGGTAAAGGAAGGCCTAATCTTAAGCCAAGTCAGGTGAAATATATTTTATATAGAATAGATCCTAGATTCGATAATCCTCAGGTTGTAGTTTATGAAGGGGTTCATGATATGATTTTTGATCCTTCAAACACACATAAACAAAAAGAAAGGAAAAAAGTAGATTTTATAAAAAATGATCCCCTAATTGCACAAGATGTTTTTGATATACCCGCTAATCAATTAGCTGTGTTTCATTTAAAAGAAATTTTTGAAAATAATTCTATGCTTGGTTCTAGAAATTATAATAATTTTTATTTTGATAATATTTTATCTGCTCAAGGAGGAATAGCTTATAGAAAGCCCACTCAAGATTTATCACAAATTCTTGCAATGGAAGAATATAATGAAGATTTAGATAATTTTTCCTCTCCTTCCCCTATTACAAAGGGAGATATTAGAAGAGGTTATTTATCTAATTGTGGCTGTGAATTAATTACTGATGATGAATTTAAAGTTGCTACAGGGGCTGCAAATTATTCTGATTCTTATTTAGCATATTTTAAGAACACTAATTCTACTTGTAAAAAATGTTTAGATATAGAAAAAATAGATAGTCTTAAATCTTCAGGTTTGTTTAAAATATCTGATAAAAAAATCGAAGAAGAAATTTATGACAAATTTTATGTGAAAGCTCAAGAAACAAATTATGCATTATATCCAGGTGAAGATATACCAGAATATAAATTTGCTACATATTTATACACAGCAGGATGTTTTGGCCTTTATGAGAAGACAGGAAAATTGCATGATTGCAATAAAATGTTTCGTTTAGAAAACAATCTAGATAAAAACAAAAGGGAAGGGCTAAAATGTTCAAATGAGTGGTCTACTTCCGGCGAAAGTTCTCAGACTATGAAAAAAGAAGGATATGCAAGTTGTTCTTTTTCTTCAAAGGTTAACATTAATTATGCAATCAACAATGATACAAAAAATTTGCTTTTTGTTAAATTAGGCAGTAAAAAAAGCACTTACCAAGGAGATAATGAAACTATTCACTATGGTGAAGAAAATAATCACAAAACTTTTGAAAATAAATGGAGAAATAAAGATAGTAATATTAAATATTCAACAGATGAAAATGCTGACAATAAAAAAAATTATAAAGATAACAAAATAACAGAAACTACACAATATACTGAATATAAAAGTTCAAACAATCAGTGTAAAAAAACCATTTTAACAAGAGGAAAAGCTCAAAAAATAATTGATAGAAGGGGGTTATCAAATAAATGTAAGTTACACAGCTTAAGAGCAGAAGATGAAATTGCAATTATAGATATTGATAAGTCTAATAAAGAAGATTGCATAAAAATTTTATATTTAGATACAAATTATAAATGGGGAGATTTTGATGAAACAAGATCAGTAATAGCGAGCGCTAAGGAGGTTAATGGAGAATTAGTGAATAGGGAATATCTAAATGTAAGTGATACATGCCACGGAATATTGAGTTTTGTAGGATTGGAAAGTGGTTTTCATACTTATACAGGAGCTCCTTCAAATCAAATTGTTGATAGTATTGCTAATTTACCTAAATGTTCTGAGCAGAGTGTTGCTGATGTTTCCACAAATAATACTAACAATGCTCTTAATAATTCTTTGCTTAATATAAACCCTTGTCTTTATGATAACGGCAGTGGTTTTACAATTAATATTGGGAAATCGCATAAAAAAGAACAGGACTCTGAGTTTGCTTTCAATAATGTTCCAATAAATCATGGAGATGGTTTAAAAGATTACAAGAGATTTTTTTATTACCTAAATGATTCTCCTAATAATCTTGAAGTAAAATTTTCTACTCAGTTACAAATAGAAAATATGTTTCTACCTAAGGAAATTAATCAATTTGCTAAAGCATGGCATCATTCAGATCAATTTGATGCAAATAAGTTTCTACATGTTTTATTTTTGCATTTTGGATCATATCTTATGAGGGTAGAATTATATGATATTCAATCATCTTATGAAAAAATTAAATTAGAATATATTTTTTCAGACAATAAGCCAAATTCAAATGATTTTGGTAGATCTATTGTTTTTGAAGTTATGGATCCTAAAGCTACTACTTTATCTGCTTCTGCTCCTGGAAATTTATGGTACAGAATTTCTTCTGTTGCTTCTAATAAAAGCGAATCATTAGGAATTGATTCTGGAACTTTAGTTCTAAATGCTGAAGTAACAAGAAATATTGATTTTTTTGACAAAATGATTTACAAAAATATCATTTTGTATTTAAGTGAACAAATGCAGTTAGCTGTTGCTCAATCTTTTACTTATCTTTCTAATAATTCAACATTAAAGTCAATTGCGACTACCATTACTACTCTTTATATTATTTTTTATGGAATATTTTTTATAACTGGTATTATATCTCTATCTGCTAAAGATTTGATAATTAGATTTCTAAAAATAACTGTTGTTTTTGCTGTATTTTTTAATTCTGAAGCTTGGAATTTTTTTAATAATCACGTTTTTAGAATATTTTTAGAAGGATATAGTGCTTTGCCTTCTATGTTTATTAATGAAGAAAATTTAACTGTTGGAGTTGAACCCAGTCCGTTTTCTTGGGTTGATATATTGTTAAGCAGGCTTTTTAGTGCTGAAGCTATGAATATGCTATGGCATCAAATGTTTGATTCTTTTTTGTATTTTATCATAACAATGATCCTTTTTGCTGGCATGATAAAATTTCTTATAATGATTTTTAGAGTTACTGTTGAGTATTTAATCTCCTTTTCTATGCTTGCTATAACTATTTCTATTGCTCCTTTATTTTTTCTTTTAGTTTTATTTGAATATACAAGACAATTTTTTTCTCAATGGATAAAAATGATGTTTGGATTTTTTTTATATGCATCAATATTAATTTTATTAGTGTTACTTGCAGAAACTGTATTTACTACCTTTTTTACTAGAGCTATAGGGAGTCAAGAATTAATTCTCCATAAATTTTATCTACCTATTAATATTTTATTTTTGCAAATAAAGATTCCTTTATTTTCTTTTAGTTTTTATCATCCTCAAGTTACTATAGATCAAACTTCAACAACTGCACTTATTTATAGTGTGCTTTTTTATATTTCTGGAAATATTTATTCGAAAATCTCATCTGTAGTTGTTGCTATTATTAGAAATATTTTTGGATTAGAAACTTATATGAACAGATGAAAATACTAATATTTTTTTTATTAATTAGTTTATTTTTTTTAAATGCTTGTACTCAAGAGCCTTGTATAGACGCTGATGATTTTGGACAATTTATTTCTACTAAAATATTGTCTAATGCTTTGGATGCAAATAAATCAAAAGATGAACATTTTTCATATGTAGAAGTTCCTTGGCAGGACAATAATCTGATTCTTAATGGAAAAAAATTAGTGATCACTTTGAGTTCATATGGTGAGCAAAAATCTAGAACTTCAACAAATGCTGAAAATGTAGTATGTGATTGGTATGGAGGAGATAAGGCAAATAATTCAATCGTACATCCCAATTGTGCCCCATTAAAAATCTGTTCAAAGGAAGATAAAACACTAGAATCTCCTGATTCTATTTGTAAATATGATGGGGAATATTTAGAAATTGCTACTTTTAACAATGATAAAATTAATCTATTGAAATTTGATTCTATATCAAATGATGTTTATTCAGCTGGAAATCAATTGAACGACCGAGTCGAAAAAAATCAAATTGTTTATGTTGTAAATCAAATGGATAATTATAAGGATCAAAAGCTTTTTTTTAGAATTAAGAGTAATTTTTATACAGATAATTCCGGACACTATTTAATAAAAATTAGAAATGGAATTCAATCTTCGGTTGATACAGGTAATGAAGGATTAATTAGTTCAATAGAAAATTTGGTTAAAGATGCTTTAATTACAAAAGACACAGTAAATTTTGAAGAATCAGGTTTTGTTAATATAATTTATAGTTCTTTTATCAATAATCCTAATTTTCAAAATATTGTTAAAACAATGATTATTTTAAATGTTATTTTTTTAGGTTTTGCATTTATAATTGGTCAAACTAATTTTACAATTAAAAATTTATTTTTTTATGTTTTAAAACTTATAATTGTTTCTTTGATTTTTACAAATAATAGTTGGGAATTTTTTTTTAAATATTTTTTTCAATTTTTTATAGAAGGAGTTGATCAATTGAGAGGGATGATTAATAATATAGGAAGTTCTGATCTTGGAGGATCAGTTAATCAATCTATTTTAAGTCTTTTATTCTCTTCTGTTGTTAACAAAAAAATAACATCTTTGCTTTTTGTATTTCCTTTTCCTTTGGGGATATTTTACTTTATTTTGATTTATGCTCTCTTTGTTTGTGTCTTTTTAGTAATGATAGAAATCACTGTAGTATATCTTATGTCTTTTATAATGCTTATATTGGTTATTTCTTTATTTCCTATCATGATAACATTTGTGTTATTTTCTGTTACTAGATCTTTGTTTGATAACTGGTTAAATAGTCTTGTTTCTTACTTCATAAGACCTATTTTATTATTTGTTGGTGTATCATTTTTTTTTTCTATGATCGGTGATGAAGTTTATAAGACTCTTGGATTTAGAATTTGTCATAAATCTATTTTAGGAATAATACATTATTGGTATCCAGATCCTTATGTGTCTGAGGATTTTTATGATCAAACAGTTGATATGTTAGTTCCTATAGCTCATTTTCCAAGAGATGAAAAAGGTTCTCTGCAAAAAGATGGTTCAGGAAATGTTGTTTATTGTGAAGCATTTGAATGCACAAGAAGTAGATATCCAGACTTACCACTTCTTGATCCTAATAATTCATTTGATCAATTAAGAATAAACAAATTTCAAAAAGAGAATTTTTTGCATTGGGAAGCTTTGATGTGGATGGTTATTTATATTTTATTAGCTGGAATTTATTTAAAATTAGTAAATCGAATTGCAGATTTTATTGCTTCCGCTAGAACTGTATCTACTCCTAGTATTGGTATTAAACAGCGCATTACTCAACCCTTGATTGGAAAAGGTCTTAAAAAAATTACAAATCAACGAATCTCTCAAATGTATTTTAATGTTAGTAGAAAAGGTTTAAAACAAGCTTTAAAAGATGGTATTATAACTTCTGTTGTACATAAGGTTAGAGATTTAGGTTTTAAAAAGGAAAAAACAATATCTGGGAGCTCTCCTAATAAAATACTCAATACCACTAAAAAAATTTCTCAAAAATTTTTAACCGCTTTGAAAAGTTCGTCTAAAATTAAATCTAATTTTAATCAAGATAAAGAAGAATTACTAAATGATATTAAAAATTCTGCTACAAATTTGAAATCAATCTTAAAAGGAAATTTGAAAAAATTTGAATCAGATCTTAATTTAGAAACTCAGGAATTAAAAAAAACAGGAGAGCAATTTAAATCATCTCAAATCAAAGCAATTTTTAATAATGGTAAAGAAAAATTAATAAAAGAAATGAAACAATCCGGTACAAATTTGCAAAACAATCTTGAAGTATTACAATCAGATTTTAATGCAAAAACAAAACAATTATTAAAAAATTTAGATAAATTGAAGCCATCTGAGATTGAAGTGAAATTGAAGTTACATGCACAAAAATATTTAGAAAAATTAAGATCAGAATTTAATACAGAAAAAAAGGAATTGTTAAAAAATCTTAAAAAATTTAAATCATTAGAAGTAAAAGCACATTGGGAATCACGTATACAAAGCTATCAAAAACATGTAGCAAATTTAAAAGAAGATTTTTATATAAGCAGTTTAGATCAAAATAATTCATTAGTAGAGGATCTCAAGAAACAAAATACAAGGTTAGAAAAAAATCTAGATCAAGATAAATCAGATTTCAATGTAAGCAATAATAAAGCTTTAGATCAAAATAGTTCATTAGTAGAGGATCTCAAGAAACAAGGGACAAGATTAGAAAAAAATCTAGATCAAGATAAGTCAGATTTCAATGTAAGAAATAATAAAGCTTTAGATCAAAATAATTCATTAGTAGAGGATCTCAAGAACAAGGGCAGGTTAGAAAAAATCTAGATCAAGATAAGTCAGATTTCAAATGTAAGCAATAATAAAGCTTTAGATCAAAATAGTTCATTAGTAGAGGATCTCAAGAAACAAAATACAAGATTAGAAAAAAATCTAGATCAAGATAAATCAGATTTTAATATAAGCAATAATAAAGCTTTAGATCAAAATAGTTCATTAGTAGAGGATCTCAAGAAACAAGGTACAAGATTAGAAAAAAATCTAGATCAAGAATAAGTCAGATTTCAATGTAAGCAATAATAAAGCTTTAGATCAAAATAATTCATTAGTAGAGGATCTCAAGAAACAAGGGACAAGATTAGAAAAAAATCTAGATCAAGATAAGTCAGATTTTAATGTAAGAAATAATAAAGCTTTAGATCAAAATAGTTCGTTAATAGAGGATCTCAAGAAACAAGGTAAAAGATTAGAAAAAAATCTAGATCAAGATAAGTCAGATTTCAATGTAAGCAATAATAAAGCTTTAGATCAAAATAGTTCATTAGTAGAGGATCTCAAGAAACAAGATACAAGGTTAGAAAAAAATCTAGATCAAGATAAGTCAGATTTCAATGTAAACAATAAAGCTTTATATCAAGATAGTTCATTAGTAGAGGATCTCAAGAAACAAGATATAGTAGAGGAAACAAACAAAGATATACTAAAAAAACCTAATAGAAGAAATATATCAATTTCTAAACAAAACAAAGAAGTTCAAACAGCTTTTGATCGAGGAAAGAAAACATTTGTGAATCCTAAAAAGAAACAGAAATAAAAATGTAAATTGATAAAAACTATATAAACAAAAACAGGAACCATTTTTTTTAAAAAACACAAATTATTGAGAATCTAATTAATTTTGTATTGGATAAAAAATTTCTTAATGAAAAATGTAAGGAGTAAAAAGTGATTTTTAAGAATCTTGATATCTAGTAAAAAACCAGATTTTTATAAAATAAAGAAATAAATTTATAAATGTGAATAGCATAGAACAATAAATTAGAACTATTTTTATAATTTTTTATAAAAAATTATAACTTTTATTGAAATTTAATCTTTTTTACTTATATGTATTAAATGTTGAAATGAGTTAATCTGCACTGTTAGGATTAAAAACTAGTTTCTTATAATTATAAGATTAATTATATATAAATTGAGCAACTAGTTCTTGTTTAATTATACATTTATATTTTTTTATATAAGAGGAAGAAAAAATGGAAAAAATTATAGGAATAGATTTAGGAACTACAAATTCTTGCGTAGCAGTTATGGAAGGAAAAGATCCTAAAGTTATAACAAATATAGAAGGGAAAACTACAACTCCATCTATGATTGCATTTGTTAAAGATGAAATTTTAGTTGGTGATGCCGCTAAAAGACAAGCTGTTACTAACCCTAAAAATACTTTATTTGCAATCAAAAGATTAATAGGAAGAAATTTTGATGATGAAGCTATAAAAAAAGATCAAAATTTGGTGCCATATAAAATTGTAAAAGCAGATTCAGGGAGTTATGCCTGGGTTGAAGTTCAAGGTAAAAAATATTCTCCTAGTCAAATTAGTGCTTATATTTTAAAAAAAATGAAGGAATCTGCTGAAAATTATTTAGGAGAAAAGGTTACTAAAGCTGTTATTACAGTTCCTGCTTATTTTAATGACGCTCAAAGACAAGCTACAAAAGATGCTGGAAAAATTGCTGGATTGCATGTTGAAAGAATAATTAATGAACCTACCGCTGCAGCTCTTTCATACGGATTAGATAAAACTGATTCTGAAAAAAAA
The DNA here is from genome assembly GCA_015657545.1 of Rickettsia sp. Classification (GTDB taxonomy): domain Bacteria; phylum Pseudomonadota; class Alphaproteobacteria; order Rickettsiales; family Rickettsiaceae; genus JADHZC01. The sequence goes on along the minus strand of JADHZC010000009.1, from coordinate 81,224 downwards.
ATAGCAGTTTATGATCTAGGAGGAGGTACTTTTGATGTTTCAATCCTTGAAATGGGAGATGGATTGGTAGAAGTGAAATCTACTAATGGTGATACTTTCCTTGGAGGAGAGGATTTTGATATGAGAATTTTAGATTTTTTAATTAGTGATTTTAAAAAATCTAGTGGTATAGATTTAAAAAATGATCCTCTTGCATTACAGAGATTAAAAGAGGCTGCAGAAGAAGCTAAAAAATCTCTTACTACAACTCAAGAAACTGATATCAATTTATCTTATATTACTGCTGATGCAGCAGGTCCTAAACATTTGTCTATAAAACTTACAAGAGCTAAATTAGAATCCCTAGTAATGGATTTAATTGACAAAACTATTGAACCTTGTAAAAAAGCTTTAAAAGATGCTAAATTTTCTGCTTCAGATATTGATGAGGTGATACTGGTAGGAGGAATGACTCGTATGCCTAAAGTTATAGAAAAAGTTACTCAATTTTTTGGTAAAAAACCTAATCAAAGCGTAAATCCAGATGAAGTAGTTGCTCTTGGAGCTTCTATTCAGGGAGGAATTTTAAAAGGAGATGTAAAAGATGTTTTATTATTAGATGTTACACCTCTTTCTTTAGGTATAGAAACTTTAGGAGGGGTATTTACTAGGTTAATAGATAGAAATACTACTATTCCTACTAAAAAAAGTCAGATTTTTTCTACAGCAGAAAATAATCAAAGTGCTGTTGTTATTAAAGTATTTCAAGGGGAAAGAGAAATTGCTGCTTATAATAAAATACTTGGACAGTTTAGTTTAGAAGGAATTCCACCAGCTCCTAGAGGTATCCCTCAAATTGAAGTGATTTTTGATATCGATGCTAACGGAATAGTGCATGTCTCTGCTAAAGATAAATCTTCTGGAAAAGAACAAAAAGTTGTTATTCAAGCTTCTGGAGGATTAAAAGATGAACAAATTGAAGAAATGGTTAAAGATGCTGAACAAAATGCAGAGTCTGATAAAAAAAAGAAAGAATTTATTGAAACTAAAAATCAAGCAGAAACATCTATCTTTACTGCTGAAGAATTAATTTCTAAAAATTCTAATATGCCTGAAGAAGATAAAAATTCTTTAAATGATCAAATTTCTAAATTGAAACAGGCTATTACTTCTGAAAATACTGAAGAAGTAAAAACTATCACTTCTTCTTTAACTCAAGCTACAATATTATTAGAACAGAAATACTCAAATTCTTCAAACAAAAATGATTCTGCTTCTTCTGGTGGAGATAATGATTCTAATAACAATAATCCACCAAATGATAATGTTGTTGATGGAGATGCTAAAGATGTAAGCGGCAATTAAATTAGAATTATTAATTTAGGCAAATTATTATGTCTCAAGATTATTATTCTGTTTTAGGTGTTGATAGATCTGCCTCAGCTTCAGAAATAAAAAAAGCTTATTTAAAATTAGCAAAGAAACATCATCCTGATCATAATAATGGGTCTTCTATTGCTGAAAAAAAATTTAAAGAAGTTAGTGAGGCTTATGACGTATTAAAAGATGAACAGAAAAGAGCTGCTTATGATAGATTTGGACATGATTCATTTAAACAAGGAGCAGGTCAACAATCTTCGTCTGGTTTTGGATCATCTGCTGGGGCTTCTTTTCACGATATGGGAGATGTTTTTAGCGATTTTTTTGGAGATTTTATGGGAGGAGGAAGAAGATCTCAAAAAACCTCCTCTTCCTATAGAGGAAGTGATTTAAAATATAATCTTCAAATTACTCTTGAAGAAGCTTTTTTAGGAATTGATAAAAAAATTAAATTTAGATCACATGTAAAATGTTCTAATTGTAGTGGTTCAGGTAGTGAAGGGCAATCTTCTATGGTGAATTGTAATTTTTGTCATGGTACTGGTGTTAATAATATACAACAAGGATTTTTTTCTATTTCTCAAACCTGTAGCCATTGTAAAGGGGCTGGTAAAATTATAAAAAATCCATGCAAATCTTGTAGAGGTATAGGGAGATTAGAAAAAAATAGAGAATTGATTGTGAAAATACCTTCTGGAGTAGAAAATGGAATGAATATTAGATTAACTAATGAAGGAGAGGCTGGAGTTCGAGGTGGAACGAATGGAGATTTATATGTTATTGCTCATATCTTGCCTCATTCTATTTTTGATGTACAAAATCACATAGATCTACATTGTAGATTAGATATCAATTTTACTAAAGCTATTTTAGGAGGAGAAGTAGACGTTAAAACTTTAGATAAAAAAACAATTCAGCTAAAAATACCACCTTATACAGCTCAAAATTATAAATTAAGAGTTGCAGGAAAAGGTATGAGTAAAATTAGATCTTCTAATAGAGGTGATCTATATGCTCATGTAAATATAATAATTCCTCAGTCTATTTCTAAAAAGCAAAAGGATCTTTTGTTAGAGCTTGATAAAGATCTTAACAATGGAAAATCTGATGGATTTTTTTCTAAACTAAGAAATAGTTTTAAATAAAGAAATATAAGTGATCGATTATTTTTTTATAACGCGAGTTTTTGATATCTTATCGTGAAACATTGGCGAATTAGGAGATCTAAAGAGTATTTTTACTAAAATTTCTAACATAGAAACAAAATATCCTAAAAATCTTTTAATTGATTGTGATATAGAAGGGTTTTTATTTATATTATTTTGGTCTATTATTTTTATGCTTAATAACATTTTACCTGGTGTGGATCCAAATTTTGTCCAAAAAAAGCAAAAATATAGTCCTAAAAAAAATATATTTATTAAATTGCTTAATATAATAAATGCAGCAAAATTTTTCATATGTGATAATTTTTCTAGAGAAGAATGTAATGTTTCTGTAGATGTTAATTTACTTTCTAATTGATTTAAAATGCTGTTATCTGGAGCAGATTGAGAAAGAAGATTTTCTAGTAAAAATATAAAAAATTTATTCAATAACAAATTATATAAAACGCTAAATAAAAAAAAATCAATAGTAGTTGAAGCTATGCGTGTATATATTGAAACTGGTAATATTTGTTTTTGATAAGGAGTCATAGTTTTTCTTTTTACTTCAGTAAGTTAATTAAAATAAAATTTACTGACTCAAATTTATATCACTTAGAATAAAAGATCTAAGTATTAATATAATAAAAATTGATAAAATGATTGTTTGTAGTAATAAAACTACTGCAATATTTAGTAATGAACCATTATAAAATAAGCTCATTATCCATACAAAAAAACTTGATAATATAGATCTTATTGCTGATAAAGAAGAGGAAATTATGCCCTTCTGATTTGGAATTATATCTAATGCTTTAGTAAATAACATGGGGTATAAAATTGCTTCTCCCGCACAAAATATTATCATAGAAAATGTTACTAAATATTCTATAAATAATATTTGACCATTATTTTTTATAGCTATTACATACATAAACAACATACTAAATAAACTCAAAGTTAAAGCATGTAAAAGTGCTTTTTTTTCTCCTAAAAAATTTACTATATTTATAGTAAACATACTTATTATTGAAAAAACTAATATTATTGCAGTTTGATGAGATGTATATATTATATTAGTTTTATTAAATGTTTCTGTATATAAAAAAGAAGCACATGAGATAAAACTTACATATACAGAATAAAATATTGATAAACTTACTCCTAATAAAATAAATCTTTTATTGAAAAATATATTTTTGTAATTTTGTAATGTTTCTTTAATAGAAAAATTGTCTTTCATATCTTTTGTTTCAGGCAAAGCAATATAAAGTAATAAAGTAGATATTGTAGAGATAATAAAAATTGTCCAATAATTTACTCTCCACCCAAAAAATTCATTAATTAATCCTCCTATTAGTGGAGTACCTGCAACTAATATGTAAAGAAAAGCAGACATTCTACTAATAATTTTTGTTGATTGTCTGCCTACATATACGTCAGCTATGATAGCAAAAACTATGATTGCTGATGTACTAGCTCCAAATCCTTGTATAAATCTAAAACATAAAAGCCAATATATATTGGGTGATAATGAGCACCCTAAAGAGCCTATACACATTATTGAATTTCCTAAAATCATTACTTTTTTCCTCCCCCAACTTTCAGATAAAGGACCATAAATTATACTAGAAATTGAATATCCTAAATAATTGATTGCTATTGTCATTTTTACCATGAAACCTGAAATTCCAAAATAATCTGCAATTTTAGGGAAACTAGGGATGGCTATATCAGTCTCCATAGAAGATGCTATGAGAGATATAACAAGCAGAACAGGTAAATATTTTCTTATACCAATTTTGTAATCCATAAAAAATCCGTAATGGAAAATAAATAATATAAAATAATTATAATTACAAAATTTGATAGTTACTAAAATGAGAACTACTTACTCAAGTTTAACACGAATCTGTGTATCATACATAAATAAAAAAATTAATCAACATACAAAATGACATTAAATAAATTTTGAGTGATAAAAATTTTTTGCTTTCTTTCTTAGTGATCTAAAAAAATAATATATAAATAACTTAACGATAATCAATTTATGCAGATATAGAAAGAATGACTTTAGTTAATTCTAATTTTTTTAAATCCATTAATAATCATTATATTATAAGTGGATACGCAAGCAAATTTAATATTTTAGATAAGCAAAAAGAAATAGTTAGAGAAAATGCTTTTATTTTTAACGAAGTTAGCCAAATAAAATTGCTTTGGCAACATGATTATTCAAAACCAATAGGATTTATTGAAAATTTATCTCAAGATCATATTGGCTTATTCATTAATGCTAGAATTATTTTAGATACACAGATAGGAAAAGAAACTATTGCTTTAGTTTCTAAGAATGTTGTAAATGGTCTTAGTGTAGGATTTGAAATTATTGATCAAAAATTTGATAATTTAGGACAAAAAAATATTCTAAAAGCTAATTTGTTAGAAATTAGTATTGTTACATTTCCTGCTAATGCTGAAGCTATTATTACAAGTATTGATGATTATTCCTCTTTTTCACTTAATCATTCTTTATCTAATTTAGGCAAAATGTTAGAAAATTTTTCTTAATTTTTATTTTAAATCCTTTTTTAATTTATAATCTTTATCTTATATGACAACAAATACAGAAAGTAAGATTGATAATTTATCTAATAAATTATCAGATATTATTCAAAAAAAATCTCAAGAACAAATAAAAATCGAGAATTTAGAACAAAAAATTAATAAAATAGAAAATTTTATCTCTAATAAATCTTCTATCAAATCTTCTAATTCTTCTTATTTTGGTTATGCTAATAAAGCACTGGATAATTTTGTAAGATCTGGCAAATTGGAAAATTCAGATTATTTTTGCAAATCTTTAAATTCTTCTGAAAATTCTGGAGGAGCATTAATAAAAAATGATTTATATTCTCAAATTATAAAAGCTATTTCTGAAAAATCTGTAATTAGAAATTTAGCTTCTATTGAAAATATTTCTGGATCATTTTTAGAAATTGTAAAGGAAAATGGAGAATTTAGTTCCGGTTGGGTTGATGAACAAGAAGCAAGAGACGTTACTGAAAATTCTACATTAGTTAAACAAAAAATTTTTTTACATGAACTATATGCTCAACCTAAAACTACTCAAAAACTTATAGAAGATTCTGAAATCGATCTTGAAACATGGATCAAAGATAACATTGTTAACAGTTTTATAAAATTAGAAAATCAAGCTTTTATACATGGGGATGGAAATAAAAAACCATTCGGAATTTTACATTATCAAAATGATCCTGAAATTCATAATATAGAAATAACAAATGATATTAATACAGATTCTCTTTTATCTATGATTAATTCATTAAAAGAATCTTTTTTAACTAATGCACATTTTTTAGTTAATAGAATTACTTTATCTAAAATTCAATCTTTAAAAGACAATAATGGAAGATTTATTTGGCAACATTCTCTTTCAGATTCTTTTGCTCAAACTATATTTGGTATTCCTGTGATATGTTGCTCTCATATGCCAGATGTTCAAAGAAATCAATTACCTATTATTTTAGCAGATTTTAAATCTGCATATAAAATAGTTGATAAATCTGAAATTTCTTTAGTAAGAGATCCATATACTGAAAAGCCATTTATTAAATTTTATACTGTAAAAAGAGTAGGGGGTGACATTGTAAATAAAAAAGCTTTAGTTTTTGGTAAAATAATTTAATTTTTATTATGTATATTGAAAAAAATATTACATTTTTAGAGGAAGACATTTTAATAATTTCTGTGACTGAAGCAAAAATTTTTTTAAGAATATTTCACGATGAAGATAATGATTTAATAGAAGACATTATAGAGTCTTCTATTAAATATGCAGAAAATTTTATGAATATCTGTTTAAAAAAACGAAAAATTTTTATTTCACTTCCTCTTTCTTCTCTTTCTGATAATCGACAAGTATTTTTAAAAGATTTACCAATATTTTCATTAGAAAAAATTATTGCTTTTTCTGAAAAAGAAGAAAAACAGATTGAATTGCTTGAAGACAAAGATTTTTTTTTGAAGGACTCTCGCTTACAATTTACTAGTAAGTTAAATGGATTTGTAAAATTACAAATCTGTTATGTAGCTGGTTTTCAAAAAATTCCAGTTTTAATTAAACAAGCTTTATTAAGTTATATTGCTGCTATTTATGATGATGGAATAATCAAACCTAGTAATTGGATACAAATACGTAGCGTTTTTTTACAATTTAAAAATTTTGTTATCTAATAATTTTAATATTTATTAATGCCTTTTATACAGAAAATTTTTCAATCAAATCAAAACTTTGTTTTAAGAGAAAAAATACATTTTTTATACAAATATTTAGAAGATGATTTTAGTGATGAGGTTTGGAAAGAAAAATTTTCATGTTTCTCTAAAATTTTAAAATATAAACCTTTTAAAATAGATAGTACTCAAGAATTTTTAGTATTTATCACTAGAAAAGATAAAAGAATTTCTAATTCGTTAAAAATTCAATTTGAATCGAAAATATTTAAAATTGAAAAAATTATAGATTTTATTACTAAAAAAAATTTTTTAGTAATTATTACAAGTAGAAAAACCTAAATTATTTATGTTAGAATTAGTAATTCCATTGCAAAAACACATAATTCAAGTTTTTAAAGAAAAATTACAAATTAACAATATTTTTTTATCTCCAATTCCTAGAGAATACAAATATCCTTTTATATCTTTAGATTTAAAAAATATTAAAAAATTACCTCATTTTTATGAAAATTTTTATGAATTATATTTTCAAATTTCTATTAATTCTCCAATTAAAGGTAGACAATTATTTATTGCTGAAAAAATATTAAAAATTTTACAAATAGATTATTCTTTACTCTCTGTAGAAAATATAGAGATCATTAATAGTGATACCAATAATATTATTACGTCTAAAGCAGAAAATCTAATCTTAGAATACATAATCCTAATTCGCACTTATTAAGTTTTTATTAATTATATGTCTGTATTACCCAAATTTATAGAATATTATTTAAATATTACTCCATCTTTTTTTAATATTACAGCTACTTCTTATTCTGGAAGAGAAGTAAAAAATCTTCAATCCATAAATCCTAAATTTAAGTATTTGATATCTAATGCTAAAATTACTAAATCACAATTTTTGCATTTTTATGAATTTTTTCTTTCAAGAATTGGTAGCTATAAAACATTTTATGTTAAAAATTTTTTAGATTTTCAAGTATCTTCTCACCAAATCACAGTAAATGAAGATCAAAAAATTACTTTACAAAAAACATATCAATTTTCAGATTTAATTATTACTAAAAATATTCAAAAACCTATAGAACAAACTATAAAATTAACAAAAGAAAATGTTGATATTCCCTTTATTTTAAAAAAAGAAGAGGATGAATATTTTTTACAAATATTAGATGATGTTCTAGTAGGGGCTACTCTTGACCTTAGCTATGAATTTTATTCAAAGGTTAGATTTTTAGACGATCATTTTAAATATGACTTAATATCTAACAATCTTATCAAACTTGCTGATATTGAACTAACCCAAATTATTTAGTTTTTTTGTTATGATAGAAATGATAATTTATTGTTTTGAAATATCATTAAAAAGCAATAGAAAATTATATTTAAATTCTACTAATTATAATCTTACTATAAATTCTCAAATTTATTTCCCATACTCAGGTTTAAATATTTTTGAAATGAAAATGAATAATTTTGCTTTATTAAAAGTTGATTTACACGGCATTTTTGAGTACAAGGGGATAGAAAATAAAACAAATTTAGAAGATTCTGAATGGAATATTTATTGGATATATGAAAATAAAATAGTTAAAAAAGAAAAATTTTTTTTTACAGAATATTTAGTAAAAGATTTAGAATTTATTATTTCTCTTAATGGAGAAAGTTTCAAATATAATAATTCTCTTCTAAAAAATTTTAGTAAAACATGTAGGGCAAAATTTGGAGATGTAAATTGTGGAGCTAATATAGAAGAGTATTCTCATAATACAAGAATTAAATCTATAAAAGATGATTTTTCTATTGAATTAGAAGATTTACAAAAAGAAAATCATTATTTTGATGAAGGAAAATTAGTGGTTTATTATAATAGTGAAGAAATAATTTTTAAAATTATAAAACAAATTCAAAATATTCTATATATAGATTTAAGAGGTGATTTACATTTGTCTATTTTGCAAATATCAAATCAGTATTATGTTAAATTGATTCCGAATTGTAATAAAAATTTTTCTACTTGTGCTAATAAATTTAAAAACGAATTAAATTTTCGAGGAGAACCTTTTATTCCAGATAATAAAATTACCTTTAGATAAAAATTTATTTGCTACTTTTTATTTTTTCTAAAATTTTATATCCTATTTTTCAGTAAAAATTAAAGTTTTGAGTAAAAAGCTCAAACAATTCCACTTCTTTAAGTAAGTGTTAAGCAAGCAATAAAAATATTGTTGTATTTATTTATTTTGAAAATATTATCCAATTGAAATATATGACTCCATCAAACCTATGCTAATTTTAAATCTAAAAATTGTCTATTTTTGTTTGATTACCTCTATTATATAATATGAAATGAGCATCTGTTTTACAATTACAAAAGAAAAATAATAAATTTAAGTCTTTATAAAAAAACTAGTAAAACAAATAATAGTTTTATTAAAAATAATATAAAAAACATTTAAGAGATTGGAAAAAACAAAAATTAAGTAAAATTATATAAAGTTATAGGGAAAGAGAACATAAGAAAAGATTTTTCTAATAAAATAAGCAATATTATTAGTAAAAAAAACATTAGCTAAGATCTTATAGAAGATCTAAAAATAAAAAATATGATAAAATCAGCCAAAAAAATCATAGAATCTTCAGGCAAGAACGTAAGAGCTAAATAAAAAAAGTCAATCAATATTCGTAAATTTCTGGTATAAGACTTCAAATATTCAAGTAAATAAAGCAAATAATAAAATTATTGCTACCTTTAGAGTCAAAAAAGCAAATAATGCAATTACAAAATACTTTTTATAATATCTTAGAAGATCACTCTGTAGGAGCAAGTAATTCATGAAGTAATTAAGTTAAAACCTAGAATTATTATATAATAAAATCTATATTTTTATGGTAACAATCATATTTATTTTTTACTAAAATGTCTTTTGATTAGCTTAGGTCTTAGTTTATATTATAGATATAATGCTAATCTTTTAGATAAGAAAATTTTTCTATTTATTCAAATTATAGAATTTATATATAAGATATGATTTTGATTATTGGTGGGCGATAGAAGACTTGAACTTCCAACCTCTACGATGTCAACGTAGTGCTCTAACCAAATTAAGCTAACCGCCCGCTATAAAAAATATTATACAAATAAAAAAATATATATCAAAAAGAAATAATTAAATTTTATTCCAAATTTTATCAATTTTTTTGATTATGTCATCTGACATTTTAATTTTTTCTCCCCATTTTCTAGAATTTTCTGTAGATATTTTTTTAGTAGCATCCATGAAAATTTTTCCTCCTAAACCACTTACAGGAGAAGCAAAATCTAGGTAATCCATAGGGGCTTGGTTAATTATTGTACTATCTCTTGATGGATCATATCTTGTAGAAATAGCCCAAATAACTTCTTTCCAATTTTTTATATTTATGTCTGAATCTACAACAATTACCATTTTAGCGTATAAAAATTGTTCTAAAAAAGAAATTACTCCCATCATAATTTTTATTGCTTGTCCTGGAAATGTTTTATTTATAGATATAATTATTATTCTGTAAGAACAGGCTTCTGGAGGTAAATATAAATCTGTTATTTCTGGAAATTGTTTTTTTATTATAGGTAAAAATATTATATTCAAACTTTCTCCTATAATAGAAGGTTCATCTGGCGATTTACCAGTATATGTACTTAAAAAAATAGGATTTTTTTTCATAGTAATTGCAGAAATTTTCATTACAGGAAAAGATTCTTGTTCATTATAATATCCTGTATGATCTCCAAAAGGACCTTCTAAAGCATATTCTGCTAAATTTATATGTCCTTCAATTATAATTTCTGCATGAGCTGGCACCAATAAGTCTGAAGTTTTACATTTTACTAATTCTATAGATTTACTTTGTATAACAGAACAGAATTTATATTCTGAAAACCCTTTGGGTATTGGCATAGAAGCTACTAAATTAAGTGCTGGAGGGCCTCCTATCACAATTGCGATAGGCATTTTTTTATTTTTAGAATCCTTATTCCAATTGTTAAAATGTAAAGCTCCTCCTCTTATTTTTAGCCATCTTACTATCAGATGATTTTTGTTTAATTTTTGTAATCTATAAACTCCTACGTTATAGTCTTTTTTCCCTATATTATTTTGACTCACAACCAATGGCCAAGTTATTAAAGGAGATACATCCTTTGGCCAAGATCTTGTAATTGGCAATATATCTAGATCAACATCATCTTCTGTTAACGTTATTTCTTGAGAAGGAGCTTTACTTACTATGTTATTTTTTAAGTAAAAAATTCTTTTCATCATAGGAAATAAGGATAAAATCTCTTTCCAGGAAGAAGGGGGGGTAGGGGCTCTTAAAAATGCAAGAATTTCTCCTAGATGTTCAAATTCTTCTTCAGATTTTAATCCTAATGCCCAAGCAATTCTTAGTTTACTAGTAAAGAGGTTGGTTAGAACTGGTATTTTAGTGATTTTAGCAGAAATGGCGTTTTGGAATAAAAGAGCAGGGCCATTATTATTTAAAAATCTTTTACTGATTTCTGTTATTTCAAGATCTGTAGATACTGGATAATCAATAATTTTTAAATCTTTTTTAAATTCTAGAAAAGTAACAAAATCTTGTAAATTAGTAAAGTGAGTCACTTATTTCTAAATTTAGAATTATGAATAGATTTTTTTGTTGCTTCTTTTTGATAATAAGCATTTTTTTTCTTATTTAAATGTTTAAAGCTAATAATGAAAAGATATAATAAAACTATTAATAGACAAGATATAGATAAAATAATTGCTTCAAATATCTTGTTATTAACGAGTAAAAACAGAATTACGTTTACAGCTACAGAAATTAGAAAAATTTCTAATTTTTCATAGAGTTTTTTACTATAAATTTTGGATTTTAATATTTGCATTCTCAAATTTTGTTCTTGTTCTTTGTTTTTTTGTATATTTGCCAAAAAATTTTTTACAAAACCTGGATAATATTCTTCATATTTTTCTAATGATTCCACTGAAGGTAGATAATAATTTTTCGCAAAATTTTTCTTACCGTTTTTTTTTGTATAACCTTTATTTAAAATATCATTATTAAAAAAGTTTTTCACTTCCTTTGCTTCATGCATACAATTTCCTATTTAAATTATTTCTTATGTTTAAACAAGCATAAACACCAATTTTAAGAAAATTTAACATAATCATATGCGATAGGCAAACGAAAAGATTCTTCATTTATCAGCTTCAATTTTATTAGTTGGAAAAAAATTAGAAAAATTTGATGATTTTTATATAAATTTTCCATAACATATATTATGTATAAAATAAACGACCCTAAAAACCTGTTGAAAAACATATTTCATATTTATTAAAAATTGATATTGATAATTATTGATAATATTTATTCAAAAATGATATAGATGAATTTCATCCCAAATTGAAAGATATTTTTTGTTAATTGAACATTCCTAAAACTCAAATATTAAGCAAATTTGGTTATTGTCAGCAAGCCAATTTTTTTATATCTGTTTAACAATCTAATCAAAAAGAATCTTTCATTATTTTTTAACTTGAAAAAATGCTATAAAATATACCCTTCCCTAGCCAAAAAATAATTTTTATAAAAAACCTATTTATCCAATATTATTTTTAATTCTTGAAGAACATGTTCAAAGGAAATTTTTTTTTCAAAAATAATTTGTCTAAAATTTTCTTTTCCCCAATTTTTTGCGTTTACTGCATTAACATTATTATTTAATAATTCTACAGAAATTTTCTCTAAACTATTTTGATTAAAAAATTCTCCTTTTCCTACAAAAATTAAAAAATATTTGGATTCAAATTTAGTAAAATAACAAATCAATAAATTATCATATTTTTTACATTTATGTAGTAAATCTTCAGAAGATTTGATCAATATTTTTGGAGCAATATTATTAAAATTTTTAGCAAATAGTCGGATTTTTGGCAATTTATAAGATTCTTTTAAAATATTTTCCTCATTAAAAAATAAGGATTTTTCTATTAAAATTCTATTTTCTTGTTTCAAATTTTTGTTTTCATCTAACAAAATATTCACTTTTTTTTCTAAATTATTAGGTGAAGTTTTTAAAAGTTTATAAATATTTTCTAACAATGAATTTCTTTTTTGAATAAAAGAAACTGCAGTTTGATTAGTTTGTGCTTCAATTCTCCTTATGCCAGAGGATATAGATTTTTCTGAAATAATTTTGAAAAAACCTATCTCTCCTGTTTGATTCACATGAGTACCTCCGCATAATTCTATAGAATTATTTTCAGAAAAAATTTTTTTATCTGTAATATTATTATTTTGTATAATAGAAACTACTCTTACTATGTCTTTGTATTTTTCTTCAAAATTTCCTATTGCTCCTCTTTCAAGTGCAATTGTTTTAGGTAAATTTTCTATTTTAACTAGTAAATTTTTTGATATCTGGCTATTTACAAATAACTCAATCGCCAATATTTGCTCTTTAGATAGTCCATGAGAATGATTAAAATCAAATCTTAGATGATCTGATGCTACTAATGAGCCTTTTTGAATAATGTTTTTATCTATAAGAGATCTTAAAGCAAAATTTAATAAGTGAGTAGCAGTATGATTTATTTTTAATAAATTTCTATAATCTTTATCTACATATAAATCTATTAGATCGCCATTTTTTAAAGAAAAATCTTCTTTATTATTATCAGTATTATCTACAAAGCAACAAATATGTGCATATAGCTCATTTAAATATTTTTGAGTATCAATTACTTTTAATTTTAAATTATTGTTCTTGCAGATTAAAAAGCCCTTATCCCCTAATTGCCCTCCAGATTCTCCATAAAAAACTGTTTTGTCTAAAATTAAAATGACATTTTTATTAATCTCCTTTATTTTTATTTTTTCTAAAATTTTTCCTTCATAAACTATAGATATTAATTTTGTAGAAAAAGAACTCAATTCGTCATATCCAACAAACTTTGTAGGGCCAAATTTTTGAAGCAAATGTGACCATAAATTATCTTCCACTTGATGATTACTCAACAAAAAAGAAGATTGCTTAGAAGTCAATTTTCTACGATTCATGTAAAAATTAAACTCTTTTTCATCTACAGATATTCCTTTAAAAAATAATATTTCTTTTGTAAGATCTAGTGGAAAGCCATATGTATCATATAAATCAAAAGCATCTTTACCGCTAAAAATAGAGCTATTAGAGGAATTTTTTAACAATTTATGTAATATTTTTAAACCACCATTAAGTGTTTGGGAAAAAGCTATTTCTTCATCTTGAATCAATTTCTCAATTGTAGAAAAATTTTCTCTTAGTTCAGGGTAAGTGTCTTCAAAAATTTCTGTAATAACAGGCACAATTTTGTACAAAATAGGCTCTTCTTTGTTAGTGATCTTATTTAAATGTCTAATAGCTCTTCGTAAAATTCTTCTTAAGACGTAACCAGCTGACTCGTTAGAGGGTATAACATGATCTGAGATCAAAAAACTAGAGGCTCTCAGATGATCAGCTATCACTCGATAAGAAAAAAGATTTTGAGAATTTATAGAAATTTTTGTAAAATCTTGTATTCGTGAAATAATTTTTTCAAAAACATCTATTTCGAAATTACTATCTACATTTTGTAATACAGAAGCTATTCTCTCTAATCCCATTCCAGTATCTACAGATTTCATAGATAATTCTGAAACTTGATTCGAAGATATTTGGTTATATTGCATAAATACTAGATTCCAAATTTCTAAAAATCTATCACCATCCTGATTTGCAGAACCAGGTACTCCTCCTGAGAATTTTTCTCCTCTATCAAAAAAAATTTCACTACAAGGTCCACACGGACCTGTATCAGACATTCTCCAAAAATTATCGTCATTTTTTATTCTGATAATTTTATTATCTGAAAAATCAGTTATTTTTTTCCATATATTGTAAGATTCTTCATCCTGATAATATATTGTTACATATAAATTTTCTGGATTAAGATTAAAAATTTTTGTTACTAATTCCCAAGCATGATAAATTGCTTCTTCTTTAAAATAATCTCCAAAAGAAAAATTACCTAACATTTCAAAAAATGTAAGATGCCTTTTAGTGTATCCAACTTGATCTAGATCATTATGCTTACCCCCTGCCCTTAAACATTTTTGTGCTGAAACAGCTTTTTTATATTTGATATCTTCATTGCCTAAGAATAAATTCTTGAATTGAACCATTCCAGAATTTGTAAATAAAAGACTCTTATCAGATTGAGGTATTAAAGAGCTTGTTTTATATAAGTGATGTCCATTTTTAATAAAGTAATCTAAAAAAATTTTTCTAATCTCATTCAAACTCCAATGCATATTACATATAAAATAGATAAAAAATGTGCCTTAAGAGGGAATTGAACCCTCGACCTCATCATTACCAATGATGCGCTCTACCACTGAGCTATAAAGGCATTTGTAAATTTTAAGATATACCATACCGAAAATAATTTCGAATTCCTAAATTGTCAAATTTAATATTTGATAATTTATATCTAGATATTATATTATGTTCTAATTAATTATTTAGCTAATATAAAATATGGAAGAAGAAAAATTTACAAAATTATCAAAAATTTTAAAAAAAAACATAGCTAGACGCAAAGAGATTCAAAAAAAGAATATTAGCAAAAATGAAGAATCTTAATATTAGATATGCAAGAAGATACTAAATATCGAGTATTTATTAGATAATATCAGTTCAGTTTACTGAAAATTTCAAAATTTTTCTGAAAAACATTTTTTAAAATTAATAAAATTTTTCTTAATTCTAGCCAAGATGCTTACAATCCGTTTCCTGAAGTAGTTTTTTATCTAGAGAGCATGAAATAAGCTGAGTACTCAACTCATAAAATAAGTAAGTAAATTTTTTATCTAGAGAGCGTGAAATAAGCTGACCATTTAACTCATAAATAAGTAAAATTTTAAATTTTGCCTTTTCATTTAAAAAATTTACTCTCTAAAAAATTAACTTTATTTCTATAATTAGTTAATCATAACAATTACTTCTAGACTTTTTATCCAAAATAACCCATAATATTCCATATAGACCCAAAAAATCATGAAATAAATGTCTGGAAAGTTATTTTTATCTAAATTTATCAATAAAATCGATAAAAAATTCAGAGTATCTATACCCTCTGCTTATAGAAATATATTATCTGTTAACAATGCAATAAATTTAATTATCTATCCTTCTATCAAAAACAAATGTATTGAATGCTGTAGTCAAGAATATTTGGAAAGATTGTTTAACGCTATAAAAAAGATAGACCCTTATACTGAAGAGAGAGATGCATTTGAAACAATTATATTAGGATCTGCATATGAACTAACTTTAGATAATGAAGGTAGAATAATTATTCCAAATAATTTTGTAGAAAATTTTAACTTGAAAGAGCATGTATCTTTTATTGGGAAAGGAGAAATTTTTGAAATATGGAATCCCCAAAATTTAGAAAAACATATAGAAAATTCTCAAAAATTGGCAAAAGAAAATTTATTAAGAATAAAAAATTAATGATATGTCTCATATTCCAGTTTTAACAAAAGAAATGATTCAAATATTATCTCCTAAGGACAACAAAAAATACTTAGATTGTACATTTGGAGCTGGAGGGCATAGTTTATCTATACTAAGAAATACCTATAACTCATATCTAACCTCCTTAGATATAGATAGTAAGATTTTAAATTTTGTAGATATTCTTAAAAATAAATATTCTAATAGATTCACATTCATAAAAAGTAATTTTACTGAAATAGATAAATTATTTAACCAAGAAAAATTTGATGGAATCATTTTAGACTTAGGAGTTTCTTCGATGCAATTAGATTCTTCTGAAAGAGGGTTTTCTTTTAGCAAGGATGGATTTTTAGATATGAGAATGGGTAATTCTGAACTTACTGCTTTCGATGTAATAAATAAATTTAGCAGGGAAGAATTAGCAAATATCATCTATGAATTAGGAGAAGAAGTTCAATCTAAACAAATTGCTAATGCAATAGTTAGTTTCAGAAAAAAATCTCCTATAAATTCCACATTAGAATTAGCAAAAATAGTAAGAAATGCTATGCATTACAGACCAAGCAAAATAGATCTTGCAACTAAAACATTTCAAGCAATAAGAATTTATATTAATAATGAATTGGATAATTTAAGAATTTTTTTAAGCAAAGTTAGAAATATATTATCTTTAAATGGAATTATTCTGATAATCTCCTTTCATTCTTTAGAAGATAAAATTGTTAAAAATTTCTTTAGAGAATATGCAATAAAAAAAAAATCATCTAATAGTGATGGATTTTTAAAAATTATCACAAAAAAACCTATCGTCCCCTCTAAAGAAGAAATTTTTATAAATAAAAGATCAAGATCTGCAAAATTAAGAGCTGCTCAAAAAATTTGTGAATAAAGTATTTATTGTAAAACATGATAGAAAAAATAAAATTTAATCTAAGCATTTTTTTAGGAATTATATTAGGAATTACAACCATAGGAAGTATATATTTTAATTTTTATATAAAAAATCAAATAATGCTTATTCAGGAGGAAATTTTTAAAGTGGAAAGTAAAATTAAAGAAGAAAAGAAGATTATTCAACTAGCTCAAAAAGAAATTTATCAATTAATAATGCCTGAAAGATTACTAAAACTTTCTAAAGAATTATTAAATTTACAAGAATCAAATCTAAATCAAATTATCACAGATCCATTAAGGTCTGGTAAATAAATTTAAGATGAACTAAAAATTATGATTTTAGATATAAAAAAACTAAACATTTTAAAAGTAAAAATTTTTTGTCTCATAGGAATTATTTTACTATTTTTTGCTTGTATTTTTATAAAACTAATAATATTGATTTTTTTAGAAAAAAATCCAGATCAAGTCCTTTTTTCTCAAAAAAATTTTTTTTCTGGAGATAAAAGAGTAAATATTTTTGATAGAAATCATCATTTAATAGCAACAAATGGAGTGATGTTTTCTATTTTTGCGAAACCCACAAAAATAGAAAATCCAGTATTAATTGCAACAAAATTATCAAAAATATTGCTAAAAGAAAATTTTGAAACAATTTATGATAAACTAAACTCTCAAAAGGATTTTGTTTGGATAAAAAAAGATATATCTAATACTGAAAAAGAAATGTTTTTAAATTCTGGAGGAGCCTTTGGTGTATATTTAGAAGAGTCTGAAAAAAGAATTTATCCTTATAATAATTTATTATCTCATGTATTAGGGTTTGTTGGAACCGATATGAAAGGATTATCTTTTATTGAAAGATATATAGATGAGAATGAATTAAAAGAGGATCTAACATTATCAATAGATCTTAGATTACAAATAATATTATATCAAGAAATAGAAAGGGCTTTTTTAGATTTTAATGCAAAATCTGCTACTGGAATTATAGCTGACCCCAACACTGGAGAAATTTTAGCTTTAGTAAATAAACCAGATTTTAATCCTAATATCTTAAAAACCCTATCACCAAATAATTTATTCAATACAGCAACTCAAGGAAATATTGAAATTGGGTCATGTATGAAATCTTTAACATTTGCAATAGCTTTTGATACTCAAACTATTTCTAACAAAAATAAATATGATATAAATCGTTTTAAAATAGGTAGACATGTTATACAAGATCATAAAGATATGGGAGGCGTAAGAGATGTTTCTTTTATTTTTAAAAATTCTAGTAATATAGGAACAACCAAAATAGCTTTTGATGTAGGTAAAGAAAATTTTTTTGATTATCTAGAAAAATTTGGTCTGTTAAAAAAATTAGATATAGAAATTTTAGAAAAATCAGCTCCTACATTTAGAAAATTATCTGATTGCAAAGATATTAATTTAGCTACCATGTCTTATGGATATGGAATCACCTATTCTCCAATGCATCTAATAAACGCTTATATACCAATAATTAATGGAGGAATATCTCATAATGTAACATTTTTAAAAAATAAATCCAATATAGGAAAAAATATTTTAACAAATGAAACATCAAAAAAAATGAAAGAATTATTAGGATTATCAGTTCTCGAGGGTACGTCTGGCAAGGCTAAAATTTCTGGTTATTCTATAGGAGGAAAAACAGGCACTGCTTACAAAAATTTTGATGGAAAATATGATAGTAAAAAAAAAATATCCTCATTTATAGGTATGATGCCTTTAGAAAAGCCTAAATACTTGCTTTTTGTTTCTTTAAATGAGCCTAAAGCAAATAAAAATAATAATTTTATTTCTTCTTCATCTTTTACTGCAGCTCCTTTAGCAAAAAAAATTTTTGAAAAGATAATAATATTAGACGCAATAGACTCGAAAGAAAAATGTGATCTATATAAAAAAAAATAGATAAAATTAAAAAAAATGGAACATAAGCTTATATTTTCAAGAAAAAAGAATATATAATAATATGTATATTAAAAAATATGAGTTTTTAAATAAGTAAGTCTATCCTTTATAAAATTGAGGAATTTATGGAGTTTGATAACAAAATTGAAACAAATAATAATTTGTTATTAAAAAATTTTTTTATAAAATATAATATAAAGAATATTGCATACGGCATTGATGATGTCACTTGTAACACAGTATTTTTTGCTATACATGGTTTAACCCATAATGGCAATGACTTTATAAGTGAAGCTTTAGAAAAAAATGTAAATTTAATATTTACTGATAATAAATTAAAAGAAAATCCTGAACAAAATGTTTTTTTTATAGCAGATATAAAATCTGCACTAATGCGCTCTTTAGAAATTTTATATCCTGACATTCCTTCTAAACTAATAGCAGTTACAGGTACTAACGGAAAGACTTCAATAGTTTCATATGTTGGACAAATGCTTAATTATTTAGAAATTTCTTATATTTGTATAGGTACTTTAGGTATAGAATCAAATTTAGATTTACCCTTAAATTTGAAGCAACTTCATGATGGTAATACTGTCCCTAACAGTATTAATTTTAGAAAAATATTATATGAAGCTCATAAATTAGGAATTCAATACATTATATTTGAAATTTCAAGTCATGCTATAGATCAAAAAAGAATAGGAAACATTTTAGTTAATGGATTAGGATTTTCTAGTTTTTCTCAAGATCACTTAGATTATCATAAAACAATAGAATCATATCTTAACACCAAATTAAGCTTTATAAAAAGTAATCTTCACTCTCAAGCTAAAGTTGTAATATATAATGATAATATCTACAGCAAACAAATTGTAGATTTTTGTAAAAAAAATGATGTAAAATTTATCACAATAGGAAAAAATGCTGATATTCAAATTTCAACATCATCAAATAAGCATTCTTTTTTTCAAAAAATTACATTCACAAATCAAAAGAAAAATTATGAATTTGAAACCAAGATATTAGGTAATTTTCAAGCTCATAACATATTAATTGCTTCTCAATTAATAGAAAATGTTGTTAACATAAAAATAAAAGATTTATTTAAAATTTTTAGTAATTTAAAAACAGTTAATTCTAGGCTCGAAAATATAACTGAAGATTTTAAAAAAAATAATAAATTTCATTTAGATTTCCATATTTTTATAGATTATGCTCATACCCCAGACGCTTTAAGGTTAACACTTTTAGCTTTGAAAAAATTTATTAAAAATGATGGCAAATTAATAGTGATATTTGGCTGCGGAGGAGAAAAAGATGTTTCTAAAAGACCTATAATGGGTAAAATGGCTTCTGAAATAGCAGATTTAGTAGTAATTACAGACGATAATCCAAGAGAAGAAAATCCAGAATCTATCAGAAAAGCAATTATTGAAACTATTCAAAATAAACAATATAAAGAATATGATTCTAGGAAAAATGCTATAGAAAAAACAATTGCTACTCTAAAAGCCGATGATATACTTTTAATTGCTGGTAAGGGCAATGAAAATTTTCAAATAATGAAACAAGGAAAAAAAATATTTTTTAATGATAAACAAATAGCAATATCTTGTTTATCAAAATTAAATCAAGATTTGGATAAGATTTTTCATCTTTCTCAAGATTTTTCAAAAAATACAACTAAAAGTTTTTTAGTTAATGGAGTTGTAAATTAAAAATGAATTATTGGTAATTTAATGATATGGTCAAAGGACTATTTGAGTAGATTACTTTCTTTAAATCTTACTCAAATAAACTGTAACCAATTTAATAATGTACGAGTAAATTCTAAATATGTTGAAGAAGGCGATATATTTATAACATTACAAGGCACAGAAAGTGATGGGCACGACTTTATTGATGATGCAATTTCTAGAGGAGCTCGTTTAGTCTTATATTCAAAAGATATAGATAAAAAATTTTTAAATCCTGCAATTTGCATCAAATCAGATAATTTAAAAAATAAACTAATAAAGCTTGCCAAAGATAAAAGATCAAGATCTAAAGCAAAATTTATAGCTATTACAGGTAGTGCAGGAAAAACTACTTCTAAAGAAATTTTACATCATATATTGTCTAAAAATTTTAAAACTTTTAAATCTCCCAAAAGTTTTAATTATGGTGTACATATAATATCCGCTTTAGCTTCTATACCAGATGATATTGAATATGCAATATTTGAATTTGGAATGAATAAAAAAGGAGAAATTTTAAAAAGTACTGAGATTTTTCAAATAGATATTATAATAATTAATAACGTATTTCCAGTTCATATTGAGTTTTTTCAATCTATTGAAGAGATAGCAGAAGCTAAGTCTGAAATTTTACAACGTTTAGACTCTAGTAAATCAATATCTATTATTAATTTTGATATGTATAAAGAAATTTTTCTTAAACATATCAGAAAATTAAAATTACAAAACATAATTATTATTGGCAAAGATAAATATTCTCAAATAGAATTAGAAAAATATCATGTAATTTCTACAGTAAATGAATTAAAAGTACAATTAATTTATTCAGTACAAAATACTCGATATAGTTTTGTTAGAAGCTATATAGATAAATCTTTAGGAGAAAATTTTAGATCTGTACTTGGTGTTATATTAGCTTTAAATTTAGATATTAATGAATCCATCAAAGAATTTTCAAATTTTACTCCTCAGTTAGGTAGAGGAAAAATTTTATCTATTTTGAACAATCAAGGAAAAAATTTATATTTATATTGTGATTATTTTAATTCTAATCCTATAGCAGTTCAAAAATCTCTTATGTCTCTTGCTAATATGCCTCAAAATGACAAAATAGCAATAATAGGAGACATGCTAGAGCTGGGCAAAGATAGTAAAAAATTTCATTCTGATATAGTTCCTTTTATAAAAAATGCTAAAATAAAAAAATTGATTTTAGTTGGAAAAGAAGTCAAAATTATTTTTGAACAAGTTAAAGATATGCAAGAATTTCAAACTTTTATTTTTCCTGATGTAGAAGCATTAATGCCTAAGTTAGATAAGTTGTTAATCCCTGAATCAATAACTTTAATTAAAGCTTCTAGAAAAATAGGGTTAGAAAAAATTTTGAAAAATTGGAATATAAAAGATGTTATTTAAATTTTTGTTAAATATTAAAAATGATATTTTTTTTCTTTCCTTATTATTAACTTTTTTTATAAGTTTTTTCTTTAGTATCTTTTTAACTGTAAAAATTAAAAATTTTTTAAAAAAAAAATCGTTAAAATTTTTTGTAAAAAAATACTATTTTTCTAAAATTGAACATAAATCTTCTACTCCTTCTATGGGAGGCATAGCTATAATTTTTTCTAGTTTAATATCAGTTATTTTATTTTTAGAATGGAATTTTATATCTTTAAATATATTGTTTACATTTTGTGCTTTCGCCCTTATAGGATTTTTAGATGACATTTTTAAAATTTATAAGCATAGTTCTGGAGGAGTAAAGGTTAAAACAAAACTCTTAATGCAAATTTTTGTAAGCTTTATAATTTGTTACTTATATTTTTATTGTTCTAACACAAAGAAGGTTAGCGTAAATTCTTTATATTTTTTTATTCCATTATATTCTTATAAAATGGATTTAGGATCTGCATTTTACAAAATATTCTTTATATTGTTCATTATAGGATATGCTAATTCTACAAACTTAACTGATGGCATTGATGAATTATTATCTAGACTCTCTATAGTTACATTAATATCTTTTCTATTAATTTTGTACATCCTATTATATAAAATCGAATATTTTCATTTAGAAAGCTCGTCTGTTAGAAATTTGATAATTTTTACTTTAGCAATATTAGCAAGTATTATAGGATTTTTATGGTTTAATTCAAATCCTGCAGAGATTTTTATGGGTGATACTGGTAGTTTATCCATAGGAGGTTATATTGCTATAATTTCTCTTTATATGAAATGTGAAATTTTAGCAATCTTATTAGGATTGATTTTTTTTATAGAATCATTGTCTGTGATATTACAGGTTTTATATTTTAAAATTTCTAAAGGAAAAAGGATTTTTTTAATGTCTCCTTTACACCATCATTTTCAAAAAAAAAAATTTAGCGACTCAAAAATCGTAACAAGATTTACAATTATCTCTTGTATAATTTCTGTATCCATTTTAATATTGCTAGCAAAGAAAATTTAATCTTCTTAAATTAATTCTATCTAAAGAAGATTGAATTTAAAATGTAAAATATTCATTTTTCAGATTTTAATATAAAGGTCTAGATTTTATGCAAAAATTTGTAGAAATAAAAATTGGAGAAAGATTTTTTAAATTTCCTATCAAAGAATCTAATTTAGGACCTCATGTAGTAGATATTAAGAATTTTTATAAAGAAACTGGATTTTTTACTTATGATCCTGGATTTATGTCTACAGCATCATGTAATTCTGATATCAGTTACATAGATGGAGAAAAATCTATTCTTCTTCACAGGGGATATAATATTACAGAATTAGCTGAAAAAACTACTTTTCTAGAAGTAGTTTTTCTATTAATTTATAAAAAATTACCAACAAAAGAAGAGTATTTATCATTTAAAACAAAAATTCTTAAAGCATCTAAAGTAAATACAAAATTAGTGAAAATACTAAAAAATTTTCCTTCAAATGCTCATTCTATGCATTTGTTACTAACTCTTTTTTCAGCTTTACAGTTATTTCCTGAGGATCAAAATGAAGAAGATAGCATTATTTATATAATATCTCAAATGTTATCCATTTCAGCAATGATATACAGGCATAATACTAAAAATTTAAATATAGAAGAGATGCCTTCTCCTATTATAGAAGAGGATTTTGCAAAAAATTTATTGCACATGTTTTTTTCTACAGATTCAAAAAAATATCATGATGTAAATAATATATTTACAGACGCATTAAATAAAGTTTTGATTTTACATATAGATCATGAACAAAATGCTTCTACATCTTCTGTTAGAATGGTAGGTTCTTCTAAAGCTAGTGTTTTTAGTGCTATATCTGCTGGAATAGCTTCTTTATCAGGTCCATTACATGGAGGGGCAAATGAAAAAGTATTAAATATGATTAATCAAATTGGGACAAGTGAGAAAATTGATCATTTTATTAGTAAAGCAAAAGATCCTAATGATTCATTTAAATTAATGGGGTTTGGACATCGAGTTTATAAAAATTATGATCCAAGAGCAAAAATTTTAAAGAATATTCTACAATCAGTAATAAATCATTCTGACAATAATAATTATAATTCAAAATTACAAATAGCTCAAAAATTAGAGCAAATTGCTTTAGAGGATAAATATTTTATAGATAGAAAATTATATCCTAATGTAGATTTTTATTCAGGAATCATATACGAAGCTATTGGAATTCCAATTAATATGTTTACGGTAATGTTTGCAATAGCTAGAACAACAGGTTGGCTAGTTCATTGGAAGGAGATGAGAAATGATCCAGAATTTAAAATTGCAAGACCAAGGCAATTATATTTGGGTCAAAAGGATCAAACTCTAGAATAAAGACTTTTTATACACAAAATTTAAGAAAAATTAGTAAAAATTTGAATAATCTGAAAGAATCACTATAAAATTTTATGATCATATAGATGATTATATTTGTAAAAATAATAGAAAATAGATTTTTAAGGATTAACATTTAAAAAAAATAAGGCCATAAGGCATTAAATATTGCTTTTCAAACTGAATTTTTCCTTTCTTTTTAACTTTTTTATTTTTTACTTTAACTATTATTTATATTATTCCTTTTGTTGACAATAGAATGCCTTAACCCAATATTTCATAATTATCTAATAATAATCTAATTATATCATTTTCAATAATTTTTTTAAAAAATCTTTAAATTAACAGCTTTTATTTGTTTTTTATGAAATGAAACTTGAATATAAATTGAAAGCAGTAGATAAATTTATTTTGATTAATTTTTATACCAAATGGCATGTTCTAATTTGCATTGGAAATTAGAATTAGAAATTCTAAAAGAATTTTTATTTTCATAAGGTATTTTATCAATATTAATAATAGCAATAGCTAATTTTTGATAACAAGAAGTTATATGACCTATCTTCAATTCTCCAATAAATAAATTATAAGGAAGAAGAGTCTTATCTATTTCTTTGTTTAATGTTATTTTATAAATATTTTTTCTAACTATTCCTTGATTTAATGTTCTTGAAATTAATTCTTGACCTAAATAGCAACCTTTATTTCTATTAAGAGCATTTAATTGTAAAGCCCCATATTCTAAAATAATAGATTTTTTATGAATTAAGTCACTAAATCCATCAGGAATAGCAAAATTATATTTATCTTTTAAATAGAGATTTTTAGTAAAATTAAATTCTAATAATTCTATATTATCTTTAAATATCATAGATATGTAACCAAGGCCAATATATCTTGGATCTTTAATTGAAAAAATGATATTTTTATCGTAAATAATTTTATTAGAATATAATAAAATATAGCTAGAAGAAATATTTTCAATTTGAATTTTTTCTTTCAGTTTAAAAAATTTCAAATGTTCAATCAGATCATTGATCTGACTTTTATTGATTAAAATAATAAATTTTTCATTTTTATCACTTGGAATACGATAAAGGAAAGAATCATAAAGATATCTTCCTTTGCTATCTAGAAAATAATTATAAGAAAAATTTTGATTTTTAAGATCATTTGTTGTAAATCTTTGTAAAAAATTTAAACAATTTTCTCCAGAAATTTTAATTACTTCTAGATTATTTAATATTTCATACATTAGCTTTTGATTATTTGATGAAAAACATCTTCAAGATCAGTTTCTACGATTTCAATATTTTTTATATTTAAGTTTAACTCAGACACTGATTTTAATATTGGATTTAAATCATTAGAAATATCTATGTTTAAAAATAATTTATTATCCTCCATTTTTATTAAATTAGGAATATTAGATAATAAATCTTGATCAAGATTTTTAGTAAATTCTATTTTTAAATATTTAGAACCTAAATCATGTAAAATATTTTTTGTTAAATCTTGTTTAACAATTTTACCTCGATTAATAAATGCAATTTCATCACATAATTCTTGTGCTTCCATCAAATAATGAGTGGTTATAATGACAGTTTTACCTTGATTTTTAGAAATATCTAAAACATATTCCCATAATTTATTTCTTAAATCTAAATCAACACCTGCGGTTGGTTCATCTAAAATCAAAATTTCTGGATTATGAACCATAGCTTTTGCAAGCAAAAATCTTCTTTTCATGCCCCCAGATAAATCTTTGGAATAATTATCTTTCTTATCCCAAAGACCTAAAATTTTTAAAAGCTCTTCAGTTTTTCTAGCTTCATGATGTATTGAAAAATAACCAGCAGTTATTTCTAAATATTGTTTTAAGGAAAAAAAACTATCAAGAACTATTTCTTGAGGAACTACGCCTATAAGATGTTTTATTAATTTAGGATTTTGATCTATATCATATCCTAAAACCTTAATATTACCAGAAGTTTTATTAACTAAACCAGCAATAATATTAATTAAACTAGATTTTCCTGCTCCATTAGAACCAAGTAATCCAAAAATTTTTCCTTTAGGAATAGAAAGATTTAAATTATCTAAAGATTTGAATTGATTATCTAATTTTTTATTATAAATCTTAACTAAATTTTGAACTTCAATAGCAAAATTTTTCGACATTAATATTAAGAATAAAAAGTGAAAAGGGGCGAACGACCGGACTTGAACCGGCGCTTCCAGAGTCACAGTCTGAATTTCTAACCAACTGAATTACATTCGCCACAAAATATTAGAGATTATAAATCATCATATGATCTAGTCAACCAAGTTTGTTATTATAATAGGTAATTTTTCCATTTCTTTTGCAATAAATTTATATAAAAGCTTTTCTAAAGCAGTTTTTATAGATTTATTGGTTAATTTTTTATCATAATTATCTTTAAAAAAATTGTTAATTAATTCTTGAATTTCATTAATTAATCCAGAATCATTTTGCAAATCAAGCAATCCAGGAGCATTTATTTGAGAAGAGATTAATTTCAATTTATTTATTTTACATGTAATAATCAAAATACCATTAGAATATAGAGATTTTCTATCTTGGAAAATTTGGGAATTACTTGGTACTAAGTAATTTCCATCAACAGCATAATATCCCAAATGAACTTTTTCTATAACCTTAGTTGCAGATTTTTCTAATAAAATAAGATCTCCACTTTGAACAAAAAATACTTCTGGTACTCCAGATTCTTTAGCTATTTTACAATGTTGTCTAACATGCATAGATTCTCCATGGATTGGAATAGCAATATCAGGTTTTAAAATTTTATACAAATTTTTAATATCTAGTTCAGATGCATGGCCCGATACGTGAACAAAGTCTGTATTAGAAGTAACAGATTCAATCTCACTTGATGCCAAGATATTTATCAAATTAAAAATTCTTTTTTCATTACCAGGTATAATTTTAGATGAAAAAATAACTTTATCTCCATTTTTTAATTTTATATATGGATGTACATTATTAATAATTTTATTCATAGCTCCTAATGGTTCTCCTTGAGAGCCACTAGCTATAACAATCATAGAAGATCTAGGATATTTAGTAATATTTTGAGGTGATACCAATAATTCTTCTGTTCCCTTTAAATAACCTGATTTATAGGATAAATAATAAAATTTTTTTATAGCTTTACCTATTATCACAATTTTTTTTCCAATTTGTTGAGCTAAATCAAAAAAAGTTTTAAGTCTTACTATGTTTGAAGCAAAAGTTGTCAAAACCAATAATCCTTTAACATCTTGAAAATTTTTAAGCAAATTTTTTCTTAAATCCATTTCTGTCAATTGGTCATTTTTTACAAAAATATTAGTAGAATCTGAAATTAAAGCTAATATTCCTTTTTTTTTCCAATATTTTAAATTATCTAAATCTGAATTTGTACCTAAAATAGGATTTTTATCAAATCTCCAATCTCCAGTATGTAGAATATTACCGTAAGAAGTTTTAATAACTATCGCATTCATTTCTGGAATAGAATGATTTAGAGCAAAATTTTCTATATTAAATGGACCTATTGAAAAGGATTTTTCCATTTCTATAATTTTTGCTTTTTGTTTTACTTTTTTATCCCTTAATTTATCTTCTATTACCATTTTAGTAAATGGACCAGCATAAATAGGACAATTTAATTGATCAATCAAATATTGTACGGCTCCTATATGGTCTTCATGCGCATGTGTTAGTAATAATGCGACTAATTTTATATTATATTGTTCTAAAAAAGAAAGATCTGAAATTACGACATCTGCTCCAGGAGTTTCATTATAAGAAAAACCTATACCACAATCAATCATAATCCATTGATTTTGATAATGGTATAAATTTACATTTATACCCATTTTCCCTACCCCTCCTAAAGATAAAAATAAGATTTTATCTTCATATTTTTTTAAATTTACAAGTTTTTTCATACTTCAAATAAATAATGTTTTCTTTAATTAACGCATTCTATAATTTTAGATTGTCTGTATTTTTTAGAAAAATTGATAAATTTTCTATTTTTTATTCAAAAAAATTCAATTTTTGAATATTTTATATAATGTTATATAAAGTGAACATAAAAATAACAGTTTTTCTTGTTATTCACAAATGATATTCTATATAAAAAAATTAATTTTTTAAAGTTATCAATCTTTTTATGCACAAAAATTTCTTGAATATACGCATATCTCTATTATATAACAAATCAAATAAAGTTTCTTTAAAATATGTAGAAGCATTTAAAAAAATATTATTACCAGTGCCTATAGAGGAAGCAGAAATTTTGATTGTTCTTGGAGGAGATGGAGAATTATTACAAAATTTACACAAATATATGAATTTAAAAATTCCATTTTTAGGTATAAATACAGGTTTAGTAGGATTTTTAATGAATAATATAAAAATTGATAAATTAAATTTTCTAATTAAAGAAATTTTAAAATTAAAAAAAATTAATTTGTCTCCTATAGAAATGATAGCTTTTGATTTTGAGAATAAATTGCATAAAGCCCTTGGCTTTAACGATGTTTATATATTTAGGCAAACTAATCAAGCAGCACATTTTAAAATTAAAATAAATGGATTAACTCAGATAAAAAAAGTAATTTCTGATGGTGCATTAGTAAGCACTGCTGCTGGAAGCAGTGCTTATAATTTTTCAGCAGGAGGGAATATTATTCCTATAGAATCTCGATTATTATGTTTAACAGCATTATGTCCATATAGACCTAGAAGATGGAGAGGAGCTCTTTTACCACAATCTTCACAAGTAGAATTTAAAATTTTGAATTCAGTAACAAGACCTGTTAACGCAGTTGCAGATTTTCAAGAATTTAAAAATATTAAAAAAATACTTATAAGATCCAGAAAAGATATCTCTGTTAAATTACTTTTTACTTCTAAAAACAACTTAGAAAATAAAATTATTCAAGAACAGTTTAAAATCTAGTTATATATAATGCAAAATTTTCAATTTTTAATTAAATATTTAAAACAACATAAATATAGTCTTTTGATAGTGTTATTCGCCTTAATAACAACCTCTATTACAATGTTATTAATAGGTTATAATTTTTCTCAAATTATAAAAATAATTTCTATCAATGAAAATTCATTGAAATCAAGCTCAAAACTTAATAAAGAAATAATAGAAATTAACTTATTAATTTTTGTTTTTTCTTTGGGGAGTTTTATTAGATCTTATTTTATAAATAAAGTAAGTTTAAAAATTCAAAATGATATAAAAATAGATGTTTACAAAAATATATTGAGTAATAGCTATTCAAATTTTAAAAAAATTCCTTTAGCAGTAATATTATCTATATTAACGAAAGATATAAAAAATATTGGAGATGCTATTGTAAATTTTTTCTCTTTTATTTTAAGAAATTTACTTATGTTGTTGGGAGGATTTATATTAATGCTTAGTATTAGCCTTAGATTATCTTTCTTTGTTATATTTTTATTTCTAATTTTAGCTATATGCATAAGATTTTTAAGTAAAAGATTAAAATCTATTTCCCAAAAATCTTTACAAGAAGAATCTAACATTCTATCTAAATTAGAAGAAAATCTTTCAGCTATGAAAATTTTACATATATTTTATAAACAAAAAGAATCCTCAAAAAATATTGAATTGCACTTATCTAGTTTTTTAAAAATAGACTCTCAAAGACTAAAATTTCGCTCTTTCTTTTTTTCTTTTATCATAGCATTTGCTTTATCTACCCTTGCTTTTACTATTTGGATAGGAAATAAGGAAATTACAATATTCAGAATTAATTCATCAGAAACTATTATATCTTTTATATATTATTCCATTTTAGTCTCTTTTAGTGCTATTGGAATTTCTGAAACTTTAAGTCAAACAAATAACTATCTTTCATCTATAGAAAGAGTTAAAAAATACTCTTCTACATCAAAATATGATAGATTATATTTAGAAAAGCCATTGAATAATTTGGATAAATTATTAGATCTAGATAGAAATTTCGATATAGAAATAAAAAATTTAAATTACGGATATAATCCAGAAAAAAATATATTACAGAATATTTTTCTTAAAATACCTCAAGGAGAGTTTTTAGGAATAATAGGATTTTCTGGTTCTGGAAAATCTAGTTTAATAAATCTTATATCAAGAATTTTAACAGGATATACTGGAACAGTGAAAATAGGAGGAAGAGATTTATTAGATATAGAAGAAAAAACTTTAAGAAAAATTCTTTTGCTAGTTTGTGATGAAGATCAATTATTTACAAATACAATAGAATCAAATATATTATTTAATCAAAAATATGATGCATCAGAGTTACAAAAAATAATAAATATATGTGATTTAGAAGATTTTATTGAAAATGCACCTCTAGGTATCAAGACTGTTTTGGATCAAAAAAATATAAAAATATCAGCGGGGCAAAAGCAAAAATTTTTACTAGCAAGAGCAATTTTATTAAAACCAAAAATTTTAATAATTGATGAAGCGACAAATTCTATAGACATAAAAGGAGAACATACAATTCTTAAAAATATAAGAAAATTTTTACCTCAAACTACTATTGTTTACGTAACTCACAGAACATCCAATTTGTTTTTAACAGATTCAATAGTAATTTTTAATAAAGGGAAGCTTATTGAATCCGGATCTCAAGAGTTTTTATTAAAAAATTCTGATCTTTTTAAAAAATTGATCAACCAAAAAAATATAATTTGATTATAACAATTATTGATAGTATCTTATGGTAGATTGAAAATCCATTAATTAAACCTTTTATATAAAATGAGTAAAATAAAAATTTTATCAGAAGATACTGTGAATAAAATTGCAGCTGGAGAAGTTATAGAAAAACCTTCATCTGTTGTAAAAGAATTACTAGAAAACTCTATAGATGCAAAAGCAAAAAATATATTCATTTCCTTAGAACATGCAGGAAAAAATCTAATAGCTATAAGTGATGACGGTATTGGAATGGAAAAAGAAGATTTACTATTATCACTTATAAGACATGCTACTTCTAAATTAGATGAAAGTAATATATATAACATAAATAATTTAGGCTTTAGAGGAGAAGCTCTTCCATCTATTGCCTCTGTTAGCAAATTAACTATTATATCTAGATACAAGGATAACAAATTAGGATATAAATTATCTTCAATTGGAGGACAAAATAATGAAATTGAAGCATTTGCAAGTAATATTGGAACTAAAGTAGAAGTTAGAGATTTATTTTTTTCTATTCCTGTTAGATTAAAATTTTTAAGAAGCAACAGAACAGAACTTAGTAATATACTAGCTGTAATAAAAAAACTAGCATTATCCCATCCCCAAATAAATTTTGAAATATTACATGAAAAAAAACAAATTCTAAGCCTTAAAAATCCTTATAATTTAACTACTGAAGAAGTCTTGAAATCAAGAATTTTAAATATATTAGGTAAAGATTTTATTAATAATTCTGCATTAGTAGATTATGAATATCCAGATATTAAAATTTTTGGGTACGTTAGTTTGGCAACTTTTAATAGATCTTCAAATGAAGATCAATTTATATTTTTAAATAATAGACCTATAAAAGACAAATTTTTGTCTATAGCATTAAAAATCGCATATCAAGACATTTTAATGAAAGAAAGATATCCAGTGATTGTGTTGTTTTTAACAATGAAGAATGGTTTATTTGATATAAATGTACATCCTAATAAGGCAGAAGTAAAATTTTTAGATCCGCTTCAAGTTAGAAGTCATGTAATTCAAGCTCTAAAAAAAGCTCTAAAAGGAAATAATAGAACCTCAACCACCCTATCTGATAAAGCAGTAGATTATATGAAAAAAAACTCAGATTCACATTCTCTACATGTACAGACAAATACTGCTTCCTTATTAAATTCAGAAAATATTAAATTAAATGAAGTTCCAAAAGAATATTTTAATAATTATTCAAATTCTCCTAAGGTTGCTCAATTAGAATTAGAATTAGAATCAAAAAAAAAAGCTATCACCCTAGAAGATGATCATATTCCAAAAATTATAAAGCCTTTAAAATATAAAGCTGAAAAAATTGAGGCAAAAAAATTTTTAGCACAAGAAAATTTCTATTCTAGAATATTACCAACAACTCGTACAGACAATGAAACGATACTGAAATATCAACAAAATGTATATCCTTTAGGGGCTGCTAAAACACAAATTAATGATTCTTATATAATCTCTCAAACTGAACAAGAATTATTAATTATAGATCAGCATGCAGCCGATGAGAGAATTTGTTATGAGAAAATCAAGAAACAATTTGCTCAAAATTTACTATTATCTCAAGCACTTCTCATTCCTAGAATAGTGAATTTTGCTAATACAAAACATGTAGATATTTTAGAAAATTATAAAGAAAATTTACAAAAATTAGCTTTAGAAATTGAAAAAATTGAAGAAGATAAGATTAAAATTATCGCTATTCCTTCTATTTTATCTCAAAAAAAAATAAATCTAGAAAATTTAATAACAGACATTGCATATTCAATTTCAGATTTAGGAGAAGATAATATTCTAAATAATTTGATAGATCAAATGATAAAAACATATGCTTGCCATTATTCTATAAGAGCAAACAGGAAATTATCAATTTTAGAAATGAATGAACTACTCAGAGAAATGGAGAAAACAAATTTTTCTGCGCAATGTAATCATGGTAGACCTACATATATTAAATTAACAATAAAAGAAATAGAAAAACTATTTAATAGAACTTAATTTTTTTATATTATATGAATAATAAATTCTCTATCAATTAGATTTTTACATTATGTATGAAATACCTTAAATTAATAAACATAAAAATTTATAATTTGAATCAAAAACATCAATGATAATAATTTATTTTGCAAATATCTCTTTGATCTTTTTAGGATTGATAATTTCTCCATTGCTTAATTTTAATAAAGAAGAAATCATTGTTTGATCTTCTTCATTTTTTTTCTGAATAGAAGAAATTATAGCTTTTTTCTCTTGTTGATTTTCATCTTCATAACAAATATTTTTACCTAATAATTGTAAATTTTGAGAAATCTGTTCATTATCTATTTGTTCTAGTTGTAATTCCATTTTTTTGCCTTCTAATTCTATTTGTTTGCTTTCTAATTTAGATTCTTTGAATTTTTGTATATTTTGACTCATTTCTTGAGAATAAGAAGAATTTTCTTGTAATGGATCCTGATATTTAATAGTGTTTGCTAGCATTTCCATATGAAATTTTTGGTTTTTGTTATTCTCCTTTTCAAATTCTTCTATCATTAAATTCAGATCTCTTTTTAATGTGCTTGTATTATGAATGGATTTGATATTTTCCATAATTTTAAAAACCTAAAATTTCAAATTGAATATCTTTATTATTATTTTTTAAAGAAAATTTTCTAATAATAGATAATATTTCTAATTTATCACTATGTATTTTAATTTTTTTACCATTTTCTACAATTTCAAAATTTAATTTAAAATTACCCCAAGAATTGGTGAACATATTTACCTGTATGAAAGCTTGTTCATGCTTAATATTTTTGTTTAAATAATTAGAAATTTGTTCTATTTTAACTTGTAACTCATTGTTCATTTTACTATTAGAAAAATCAAATTTTCCTGAAAATTTATCTAAATTTAAAACAAAATCTTTTGTAAAATTTATCAAAATATTAGGGTCAAAAGATTCTTCACAATCATTTAATCTAGAGATATCAAATAATTCAAATTTACTATTAGAAGAAAAATCATCCTGAAAATTTGTTTTATCTAAATTTAAATCTATAGATCCATTTTTAAAAAATTCTGTATTTATTGGTAATTTTTTTAAACTATTATCTATATTAGTTAATTTTGTACTATTAAGATCTTTTATTTGAGAATCAAAATTCATCAAATGTTTATTTGAATAAAATTTTTTATGTTTTTCTTTATTTGATAAATCAAAAAAATCATTCAAATTTTCAGAAAAAAATCTTTTATCTAAGGAATCATTTTTTTTAATTGTAATAAAATTATCAAAATTTTTTGTTAAAAAATTTGATATGCAGAAAAATTGATAATGATTTACATCATTTTGAACTTGTTTTTTTTTGATATTTTCTAAAATATTGTTTGAACAATCGGTATTTTCTAAAATATTTTTTGAACAATTTTTAAATATGCAGAAAAATTGATAATGATTTACATCATTTTGAACTTGTTTTTTTTCGATATTTTCTAAAACATTGTTTGAACAATTTTTAATAATTGCAAAAAAGTCATTTTTAAGTTCATTATTAATAGAATTTTTTGTATCTTTAAAAAGAATATTTTTTCCTAGAATTTTTTTTAAAACATCTAATTGATGTATATTTTTTTCAAAAAAATCACTGTTTAAGTTTACAAAATCAACATTAAGATCATTTTGATCATTTTGATCATTTTGATCATTTGTTTTTTTATATTCTTCATCAAAATTTTTTTTTTGAGAAAAATCATCAATTTGTGACAAAATATATTCAAAGGATTGATAATTTGAGTTATCTGGTTGTTCAATTTTATTAATATCTGACTCTAATATATTTAAATTTTTATTAAAGACATTTTCAAATTGAATCATTAATATGGTAATTTTATTAAAATAACTAAATAATATAAAAACGTTTTAACATGTTAATTTATTATATGCAAATTATATTCACTTAAAAAAGGATTTTTTCTGTTCTAGCGATTGCACAAAATCGCACTTCAGAAAATTTAAATTTTTTAAGCAAAATTTGAGCACAAATATCAGCTGTTACTCCTGTGGTATAAACATCATCCACTAGCAATATTTTTTTATTGTCTAAATTATATTTACTATTTGCTTTGATAGAATTACGTATATTTAATAGCCTTTGCTTTTTTGTAAAATATGTTTGGGATTTTGTAAATTTAGTTTTAACTAATACATCAGCCAAAAATTTTTTAGACATTTTTTTTGCTATATCTTTAGCAAGAATTTCAGCAGGATTGTATTTTCTATATAATTTCTTAATATTATGCATAGGCACTGGAATAATAATATCTATATCATCAAAATTTGATCTATATCTAGCTAATAAAAGCTTTGCAAAATGCTTACTTAAATGTGTTTTGTCATGATATTTAAATTCATAAATCATTTTTTGGGTATTTTTATCAAAAATAAATAAAAATCTTGCTATAGTAAATTTAGGCTTAGCAAAAATGCAAGAAGCACATATATAAGATTCATTATCTGATATCAAAATTTTTTTTCCACAAATTTTGCAATAAAAATTACTAATAAAATCTATTTTTTTCCAACAATCAAAACAAAAACTTACATCATCTTCTATTAATTTATGACATAAAAGACATGTACTTGGAAAAAGAAATAAAAATATATCTAAAATTTTTTTAATTAGAAAAAATAGTAAAAACATATCTAAAAATTTTTTAATTTAGTAAAATTTAAATAGTAAATCATGTTAACTTTTTTAAAAAAATTGATTATAATATTGAAAAATATCCAATCATAACCTATGATCAAACATCATATTGATGATAATTAAAAAATTATAGAAAAAAATATAATATGGAATATGATGTAGTAACTATAGGGGCTGGGCCTATTGGTATTTTTAGTGCATTTCAAGCTGGTATGTTAGGGATGAAAATATGCATTATAGATTCTGCTGATATTATAGGAGGACAATGTAATATTCTATATCCTGAAAAACCTATTTATGACATTCCAGCATATGACAAAATTAACGCTAGTAAACTAATTGAAAATCTTGAAAAACAAGCATCCCAATTTAATCCAACTTATATATTAGATAATAAAATATTTGACATAAAAAAAATAGATGAACATTTTGTTATTTATACATCTAAAAACTTAAAAATAAAATCTAAAATTGTATTAATTGCAGCTGGTTCTGGAGAATTTATACCTAATAAACCACCTATAGATAGCATAAATAAATATGAAGATAAATCTATTTTTTATAACGTAACAAATAAAAAAATATTTCAAGATAAAAAAGTTCTAATTGCAGGCGGAGGAGATTCGGCTTTGGATTGGAGTTTAGAATTGTTAGATATTGCTAAAAAAATATTTCTTTTGCATAGAAGAAATAAATTTAGAGCATCCCAATCGAATATTAATAAATTGCAAGATTTGATACAAAAATATCCTGAAAAAATAGAGATTATTGCTCCTTTTCAGTTACATGATTTTAAAGGAAATGGAAATTCCTTAACTCAGGTTATAGTCAAAGACTTAAAAAATAACCAAAAAATATTGGATGTAGATTTTGCATTATTGTTTTTTGGTTTAGTACAAAATATAGGGCATCTTGCTAATATAGGAGTTCAAATGAAAGGTCATTATGTAAATGTTGACCCTATACATTATCAAACAAATATAGAAGGAATTTACGCTATAGGAGATGTAGCTCATTATCAAGGTAAGATTAAACTTATTTTAACAGGTTTTGCAGAAGCAACCTCTGCCCTTTATCATGCTTATCCAAGAGTTTTTGAAAATAAACCTCTACATTTTGAATATTCTACTACTAAATTCCAGAAAAAATAAATCTAAAAATTATTTGACTTGCAGGATTTATAAAAAATTCAAAATTTCTAATAAAATTATTATTTTCTTAAGAAGAAAAACTATCTCAAAAAATATTTTTATACAGAAACATAAAATTTAAATTTTATAAATTCATCAAACTGTTTTCTTTAGAAAACTCATTTATATATGTATCTTTAGTACAGTAATTTTTTAGAATATTTTGTTTAATTTTCTTAAATTTTGCTAATATATATTGTTCTGTGCTTATGCTTATTTATTACAGTTCATAATTAACAGAGCGATGTATTAATAATCAAATATTATTCAATCTTATTAACCATTTTT
Organism: Rickettsia sp.; assembly: GCA_015657545.1. GTDB lineage: Bacteria > Pseudomonadota > Alphaproteobacteria > Rickettsiales > Rickettsiaceae > JADHZC01. Next base: position 43,528 of record JADHZC010000009.1, on the reverse strand, counting down.
TATACAATAAAAGAAAATCAAATATTAAAGATCATTATTAATAATGACCTTTATCAAAATAATATTAAATTTAAGCATAAAATAGATAAAAATGAAATAAATGCTAAAAAAATAAAAATTAACAAATAAAAAACATGTAATGATCAAAACTAAAAGATCAAACAATCAAAAATCTGGAAAAAAATATAAAAATAAAGTTAACAAAAATTTGTTATTTACTAATATTCAAATTGAATATTCTTTATTTAGATTTTGAAGAAGAATAATCTAAAAATGTTAGAGGATCGATAGCATTTTTATCCTTTCTTATACTAAAATACAATTGCTCTATCTATTTTTTTGCCAGTTTTACCTATTATACCAATCACATCCCCATATCTAAATGATCTCCCTTAGAGACAAAAACTTCCTTTAGATGTGCATATGTATGAAAAATGTTATCCTTTCAAAAGGCTAATGATAACTAAATTACCATAAAATGAATCAAAAGAAGAGTATATCACTCTTCCACTACTAGCTGCATAAATTTTACTATTAGCTTTTGCCGATATATTGATTCCTTTATGGATTTTATTTTGATATTTTTCTCCAAATTTTTTGATTATTTGACCTTCTAAAGGTTTGATCATTACATGTTTTTTTAATTTGGTAATTTTGGTATCTTTAGCATTTATCTCATTTTTATCTATTTTATGCTTAGATTTAATATTATCTTGATAAAGATCATTATTAATAATGATCTTTAATATTTGATTTTCTTTTATTGTATAAGGAATAGTTAACTTATTAAGTTTAATAAGATCAAATAGCATTTGATTATAATTAATTGCTATTTCTTCTAAAGTTTCACCTTTTTGTACTTCATGATAAATAATTTTGTTATTTTCTTTATAAAACTCTTCTTCAGCAATTTGCGCATCTAGCGTAAATATATCAACTGAGTTTTTTTCTTGATTATTTGAAGGAATATCTGATTTTTGTTGAATAAAAATCTTTTCTTGTTTATAAAGATTTTTAACGGGCACAGAAACTTCACTCACCATGCATGAATTTATAAAAAAAAAGAAAAATATATATAATAAAAGCTTCATAAATAAATTTTATATAAAATACTTAATTTTTTATTTATACAGATAGTGATCATATATATCACCAAATAAAATATTTTTAAATCTATTTTTAGAAATTTCTAATTTAATTGAACCATCATTATTCAATGTAGAAAATAGTCCAGAAATATTTTGACTACCATCCCATATATGTACAAATTCTCCTAATTTATAAGCTCTTTTTAACCATAAATTTTTAATTTTAGAAAATTTTTCTCCTTGAGAAATATAATCATCAATTTCCATATCAAATCTAGTAATTATTTTATCTAACAAAATATCTTTATTAATAGTAACCCCTAATTCATTTAAACTAATTGCAAAATTACAAAGATTGGATTTCACTTTAAGAATATTAATACCTATGCCTATAATACAAAAATTATTCTTTCCTTTTGTAATAAATTTTATTAAAATACCACCTATTTTTTTATTATTTACAATAATATCATTTGCCCATTTTAATTCTATTTTATGCTGCAAATTATACGAGATAAAAATTTCATTTAACACATCAAAAATAACATTAGCTATTATAAAATTAATATGAAAATGATTTTTAACTGGAATAAAATTTTGTAGCAAAATAGAAAAGGTCAAATCCCCTGCTCTACTTTCCCAGTCTCTACCTTTAGTCCCTTTACCTTTTGTTTGTAAATTAGATAAAATTACAAAATTACCGGAAATACCAGATTCACTAATTCTTACAGCTTCATCATTTGTACTGTCAATTTTACTAAAAGACAAAAAATTATAATTCACTAACCAATGTAATCTCATTGTCTTTTGCAATATTAAACATTGCTTGTTATTGATAAGTAATTTATCTTTGTATAGAAATTGCTTGTTTCCAAGTTAAAATTTTATCATTTAACTTTACAAGTTTATTATTTTCAAAAAACTCAGCTGCTAAAAAAGATTTATTAGACAATATTAATTTTACAGGTTTTATTTTTTGTCCTTGAAAGAAAAAATCATGGGATTTTTGTCTATTTTCAGCATTATTTTTGGATATAACCTTTTTACTCATCTTTATAAGACCTTTTTATTATTTAGTAATTATCAATATTTGATAACATAAAGAAAAAACAAATTTAAAATATTTTGTTAATCTTCAAGTCAACAAAATATTAATTATCAATTATTATTAAGGCTACGTCAATATAAACAAATTATTTTTAGGGAATTATTTTTAAGATTCTGGAGCAATTTTAGACATTTTTTTCATAAGTATTTTCATTTTGTTAAATTTTTTAATTAATTTTTCTACCTGAGAAGTAGAAACTCCAGCTCCATTAGCAATTCTTTTTTTACGAGAAAAATTCAATATATGAGGATTTAATCTTTCTTTAATCGTCATAGACAAAATAATAGATTTATATAAAACAAGATCCTGAGTATTTAATTTTTCTTTATTAGCTGCAATATTTTTTAAGGGCCCTAAAGATGGTAACATAGTTAAAATTTTTGTAATACCACCAATTTTATTAATATTTTCAATTTCAGATAAATAATCATTAAAATTAAAATTTCCTGATTTGATTTTATCAATACGAGATTGAGCATGATTTTGATTAGAAGAATCTATTGTTTTTATTTTGTTAATTAACTCCTCCAAATTACCCATGTTTAAAATACGAGAAACTATATTTTTAGGATTAAAATCTTCTAAATTTTCTAAATTTTCTCCTGTACTTAATAATTTGATAGGTTTTTTAGTAACGTAATTTACACTAAATGCAGCACCTGCTTTTGAATCTCCATCTATTCTAGATATCAAAAAAGAATCTATTGAAATTTGATCATTAAAAATTTTTGCAATATTTGTAGATTCCTGACCCATCATAGAATCTATCACTAAAATAGTTTCTGTAGGACACAAAATCTTTTTTAAATTTTTAGATTCTTCCATCATTTTTGTATCTATATGCATTCTACCAGCAGTATCATATATAACTATCTCATAAGAGTTCTTTTTAGCAAATTCTAAAGATCTTTTTGCTATTTCTAATGGAGATTGTCCTGGAATAATTTTTAAAGAATCCACATTAATAGAATCTGATAAAATTTTTAATTGTTCTTGAGCCGCTGGCCTGTAAGTATCTAAAGATACTAATAAAATCTTCTTACCTTGCTTTTTGAGTTTTAAAGCTATCTTGCTAGAAGCAGTTGTTTTCCCACTACCTTGCAAACCAAGCATTAATAAATTATTACATATCTTATGAGGTGTTTTGATATTATTATCAGCATTTTGAAGTGATAGTAAATTTACCATTTCCTCATAAACAATTTTTCTCATTACCTCAGAAGGAGAAAGAGATTTTGCTATATTTTGCTCTTTTGCTTTTTTTTGAATTAAACATACTAAATTTTCTACTACTTCCAAATTAGTATCAGAATTTAGTAACGCTTCTTTAAGTTCTGAAGAAAATTTTTCTATATGTTCTTCCCTTATTTTACCATAAGACCTAAAGCGATCCAATAAATTAGTAAATTCTTGATTTAAAAAATTAAACATTTCATTCCTATATTAACAATTAAAAATTTACTTATTAAATTTATATTAATCAATTTTTATATTTTTTACTTGCTGATATTTTATTTTTTTAAGCAGAGGTTTCATTAATAATTCTGTCAATGAAGAAAATTTTACTTGTCCAAAATCTTTTCTAGGAACAAAAAGAAGGTCCAATTGAATATTAGAAACATACATTTTTTGAAATAAACTATCTTTAGTAAGCATTTGTACTAAATGTCGAATTCTTCTCTTCATCTTATTTCTTGCTGTAGCTTTCTTAGAAATTTTTTTACCTACTTTTATACCAAGAAATAAAGATTTTTCCTTTGATAGAGATTTCAAGTAAATAACTGTACAATATCTAGAAAAAAACTTATCACCCCATTTATTAATTTTTAAAAAATGCTTAGAATGGTTGATAGAGTTGAATATCTTTTTTTTTCTTGTTTTAAGCTGACAGTTTTTTTCTGCCTTTAGCTCTTCTTCTTTTAAGTATTTGTCTACCTGCTTTGGAAGACATTCTAGTCCTAAACCCATGCCTTCTTTTCCTAACTAAATTACTTGGTTGAAATGTTCTCTTCATAATTATTTTCTATTTTTTATCTTCTCCTACTTCCATTCTACAAAAATCTAATATACTAATTTTTGTATTGAACTTTTTAGAAATCATATCTAAAAAATCTCTTATAGTAAAATTATTATCTACAACAAAAAATTGATTAAGCAAAACCACTTCTGTAAATAATTTTTTTAACTTACCTTTGACTACATTTTCAATAACAGCATCTTTATCAGATTTTTCTTTGGCATGTTGTATAAAAATCTCCTTTTCTTTTTCTATAAAAGATTTATCTAAATTAGCTTCATCTATTGATAATGGTTTAGAAGCAACTACATGCATAGCAATTTGGTCAGCATATGTTTGTATGTCTTGTTTTAAGTTAACATCATTATCAAATTTTTCAATTTTTAGAGATACAACAGACGCCATTTTTCCCATATTTTCTCCAATTTTATTGTGAATATAAGAACCCACAATAGTAGAATTCGGGAAAAATAATTTTTTCATTTTGCTTAAAGAAATTTGTTCTCCAATGATATTAGAATTTTCTATCAAAAAATTTTTTATAGAATTTCCATTAGAAGATTTTGTAGAAAATAAATCTTCTAAATTATCTACATCCAAACTTTTATCAGATATTTCTTTTACAATATTTTGAAATTTATCATTTCTTGCTACAAAATCAGTGTTAGAGTTTATCTCTATAATAGAAGCAGAATTCTCTTTAATCGAAATAGAAATCACTCCCTCTTTTGAGGAAGAAGAACTATGCTTAACCAATTTATTTTGTTTTTTTAGAAAATCTAGCGCATTTTCAAAATTGCCTTGAGAAGACTCTAAAGCTTTCTTACAAAGCATCATAGCTAAACCTGTTTTATCTCTTAATTCTTTTACTAAACTAGCTTGAATTTTCATTCTTAATTTACCTGTTTTTTATTTTCTTTTTTATCTGAAATATTCTTTATACGATTTTCATTATCTTTCTGAGCTGAAATATTTTTTATTGCATCCACATCTTCTAAATCTTTTACTAAATCTACTCCAGATTCTATTAAGGACTGCTTTATACTATTCAAACTTGTTTGAACAAAATTTTCACAAAAATATTTGATAGATTTCATGGAATCATCGTTGCCAGGAATAGGAAAATCTATCGCCTTGGGATTAGAATTGGTATCTAATATTGCTATTATAGGAATTTTCAATTTTTGAGCTTCCTTAATTGCTAAATGATCTTTATTAGTATCGAATACTATAATTAAACTAGGTTTACCATTCATATTTCTGATACCCTGGAAAGATTTAAGTAATTTATCTTTTTTCCTTTCTAGATTTAAAATCTCTTTTTTGGTATATTTTCCTGCAAGATCTTTATTACGAAGAATTTCTTCCATTTTTTCTAATTTTTTTATAGAAGAGGATACTGTTTTCCAATTAGTTAAAATTCCCCCCAACCATCTATGACTAATATAAAATTGTCCACATTTTTCTGCATATTCCGCTACTATTTGAGAAACGTTAGTTCTACTACTTACAAATAGAATTTTCTTATTCTGACTAATTGTTTCATATATTTTTAATAAAGCTTTTTTTAACAATACATAAGTTTTTTGTAAATCTATAATATGAATATTATTCTTAATAGAATATATGTAAGGAGCCATAGAAGGATTCCATCTAGATGTTTTATGCCCTAAATGCACAGAACTAGAATATAAATCACTAATTTTTATTTCAGGTAAGGAAGTTTTTAAAACCATATCTTATACATTGTAAATCAATAAATACTAATTAAAAATAAATTTAACAAACAAGAAAATCATACATTAATATTGCTTATTTTCAAGAGCAATTTTTTCTTTGCTTGAAGATATATATTTCGAATTTTATAAGGAACATATTACAGATATCAAATTTCACATATAATTTAATTTTTTACTGTTTCTTCTATAAATTTTAAAAATAATTTATTAGGTCTATTAAAAAAACTATTAAATTCTGCATGAAATTGCACTCCTATAAAAAACGGATGAGACTTAAGTTCAAACATACTAGTTACTTTATCTAATTCTCTAAAACCTGAAAACACAGCCCCTGCATCTAATTCAAAAATTTTTTGATATTTTTTATTAAAATGGTATTTATGTCTAAAACGTTCATAAATTTTATTTTGACCATATATAAGATAAGCCTTCGTATCTTTAATTATGTTTATATCTTTTTTCCCTAAATGCATATCAAAATTAAATTCTTTGTCTAATTTTTTATTCTGAGATAATTTTGTTATAATCAAATTTTTACTCTCAGATGTAAATTCTTCAGAATTTGCATCTGCAATTCCTAAAACATTTCTAGCCAACTCAATCAAAGCACAATGCATTCCAAGACAAATTCCTAAAAAAGGGATTTGATTTTCTCTTGCATATTTAATAATGGCTATTTTTCCTTCTATTCCCCTTATACCAAAACCAGGAGCCACTAAAATACCTTTTACTTCTTTTAGTATTGTTATATTATTTTTTGCACCAATTTCAGGATCAATAAAAACTATCTTATATTTTACTTTACAACTAATAGAAGCATATAATAAAGACTCCTTGATTGATAAGTAAGAATCTGGAACTTTACTATATTTACCTATAATTGCTATTTTAATTTCTTGAGAATAATTGATTATATCAGACAATATATTTGTCCAACAATTCATTATATTTTTAGAATTATCCTGGTTTAAATTCATTTTATCTGAAACAATATTTAAAATATTTTGTTGCAATAGAATATTAGGGACCTTATAAACAAGATCTACATTTTCTAATCCTAAAACAGAATTTGGATTTAAATTAGAAAAAAAAGCTATCTTATTTTTTATGTCTGATAAAATTTTTATTTGACTTCTACAAATAATAATATCTGGCTGTATACCCAAGGATAAAAGATTTTTAATAGAATGTTGAGCTGGTTTAGTTTTTAATTCCTTAGCTGTCTCTATATATGGAACCCATGTTAAATGAAGAACTAGAATATCTTGCGAATTATTTTCTAATTTAAATTGTCTTACAGCTTCTACAAATGGTAAAGACTCTATATCTCCTATAGTTCCACCTATTTCTATAATAACAAAATGTTGAAGATTTCTGCTTTTTTTTTCAAAAGACCTAAATCTTTTTTTTATTTCATCTGTGACATGAGGTACTAATTGTACTGTTTTTCCTAAATATCTGCCAGACCTTTCATTTTGAATTACTGTTTTATAAACATTTCCTCCTGTAATAATATTATTTTTTGTTGTTCTTATATCTAAAAATCTTTCATAATTTCCTAAATCTAAATCTGTTTCTACTCCGTCTTCAGTTACATAACATTCTCCATGTTCATAAGGACTCAAAGTGCCAGAATCACAATTAAGATATGGATCTACTTTTTGTATATCAACATCATATCCAGATTTTTTGAGTAAAACACCAATAGAAGCAGATAAAACTCCCTTCCCTAAAGAAGAAATAACACCCCCCATTACAAAAATATATTTACTCATAATATTTGATATGAATATAAACTCCTTAAAAAACTATTGATCAACAAAAAAATCACAAATAAAATGATGCGGACAGGGTGGGATTCGAACCCACGGTACACGAAATGCACGCTGGTTTTCAAGACCAGTTCCTTAAACCGCTCGGACACCTATCCATAAATAAATTCACTATCTAGAATAATATTCTACTATTTTACTAAAATCAGGAACAAATGGGTAAGGAATTTCATCTATAGATGGAATTTTAATAAATTTACCACTAAAATCATTCTCGTTTATCTCTAAATAATTAGGTAATTTCCTTTCCTGAGAGGAAAAAGTGTTTTTATAAATTTCTAAATTTCTTGACTTACTTTTTAACGTAATGACATCGTTTTCTTTTAAAATTATGCTAGATATATCAATTTTTTTATCATTCAACAAAATATGACCATGAGAAACCAACTGTCTAGCAGCAAAAATAGTAGGAGCAAAATTAACCCTATACACAACAACATCCAAACGTCTTTCCAATAAACCTGCAAAATTTTCTGCAACATTCCCTTTTATTTTTTTTGCTTTTAAAAATATATTTTTAAATTGCCTAGCATTAACCCTACCATAATGTAATCTCACCAATTGTACAGCTAATAAATGTTCTCTAAAATCAGAAGTAGAATGTCTAATTACAGAAGATCTACCATGCTGACCAGGGGGATAATTTCTTTTATTAAAAGCATCTTTATCACTACCCCAAAGACTAGTTCCTAATCTTCTGCTTGATTTATACTTAGATTGTAAAATATTTGTCACTTTTCAAAATCACTAATAATTAACCAATTATTTATATCCTTATGCATATTTTTAAATCTTTATATCAACAATTTATTGATAGCTAAAAATTACAAAATAACAAAAAGGATAAGACCATCATATATAATTGATATTATTTTGCAATAATAATTATTTATTCTTAATGTTTTTGACCCACTGAGTATTATTTTTTTTGGTATAAAAATTCATTTCTAAATTAGGAAAAACATTTTTAAAAAATTTTTGAATATTAAAAATAGTATTTTTTAAATTTTTATATATCCAAGAAACAGTAGAAAAAGAATCTAAAATATCTGATTTGTATTGTACAAAAAATTCTTGAACTAATTCTGTTGAAACATTAAAAAATATTATATTATTCGCTAAATTATAATTTTTATACTCTGATATATGACAAATAAAAATAGGATTTAATTTTGCTAAAATATCCTTTTCTTTTATACTAGAATGTGGAATAAAATCATCTGTATATGTCCATAACAAATCATCCAATATTTTTATATCTTCCTCTTTTTCTACTATTATCAATAATGTTTTTTTTGATAAATAAATTTTAGAAGCTAAAAAACAACAATTTTTTGCCATTTCTTTCTCTTCGCAGCTATAGAAATTAAATCTCATTTGATGAATATAAACAAGGAAAATTCTAAAACAAATATAATAATTAGGAGAGAAGTCTTTACACTATGATTCTCTAAATAAAAAACTTTTTTTTCTACAAAATAAAAAATTTTTGTAAAAAATTTTTTTGCGATAATTGGATGATTTTCTAAATGAAATTTGTTTAAAAATACAGTTACATTATTTAATATATAATCAAAAAAGCTAAAAATAGTACTATTGGAACTTGATTTTATTTTTATAAATTTGCTAAAAATAATTCCAAATAAAATTACTAAAATTTGCTCTATGTAATTTTTTAAATAATTAATATCAAGAAAACAGGAAAACTTTGTACTGATAAAAGGTAAAAATATCATGAATATTAATATTAAAACTATAAAAGGAAAAAACCCTTCATAAATATTATTAAAAAATATTTTTCTTAATAATATTTTTTTCCAAGGAAAAACTAATATCAGAAAACAATTTCCTAATATAACAAACACATCAAGATATATATTATCAATTAAAAATAAAATATTAGATTTGATATAAAAAATACTTAAAAAAGGAAAATTAAACATATTTATTAAAGCAAAAACAAAAGTAAAATATAAAATAAAATTGGACTCTTTTAATAAAGATTTAATATCCTGAATTTTTGTTTTTAGAAGTAAGTAAATAATAGAAAAATTTATAAGATATTTATAACAAAAAGAAATGAACATATATAAAATTATATTTTGATCCAAAATATCCTGATTTTCTGATACAGCTAAGGAAATGAAAGCTATTAAAAAACTATTCTGCATAGTAAAAACATTAGTAAAAACTTGTAATATATTTTTTATAAAAAACATTTTTAGACCTAAATAAAAAAAGCTAAAAATTGATAAATAAAACAATATTTGTAATCCAGCAAATAATTTAAAAATTATATAAATAGAAATATTACTTAAAAAAAAGAGATATAAATATCCAAAATAAGAAGCACTAGAATAAGAATAAATAATATAACCAGAAAAAGGAAAAAATCCTATATTAATCAAAAACCCTATTAACAAAAAATAATAACAAATTTTAAATGAAAAATTTTGTTCATAATAATGATGAAAATTATCTATACTCATTTCATTCCCATGAGAACTTAGAAAAACCAAAGAAAACAAAATTAATGAATTAGCTATACAATGATTTAAAAAATAACTTTTGGTATTAGCTCTACCAAATGTATTAGGAGAAGTAAATATAATTATTGAAGAAATTATTCCTATAATTTCTATCATATAAAATATTGTTAACAAATTAACAGTCAAGATCGCTATATAAGAAAAGAAAATCAAAAAATTTCCTAAAAAAAATTCATATAAAAATTTTTTTTGAGAAATAAAATAAAAGATGCATAAAGAAATATGTACAATACATAAAGACATAGATATCAATCTGTTATTATCAGAAAAATCCAGATCCTGTGTAAGATTCCAAACAGAATCTAACAAAATACCCTCCCGTGAAAATAGGATAACTATAGAAAAAATTAAAGCTGAACAAAAACATAAAAATACAGAAAATATTCTATAAAAATTCGAATTCGTAAATTTTAACTTCAATACATATTTAGATATAAAAATAATAAGCAAAAGAAAATTTACCAAATAAAAAATGTTCAAAAGATGCAAAATATTGTTTATATAACAAATTGACATTTATATAACTAAAAAATTCTTAATAAAAGTTACTAAAAAGTAAAACACAAAATTTAAGAGCAAAAAAATAAAAAGACTTATTATCATAGGAAAAAAAATCTTCCTCTCAATTATGCTATCTTCATCAGAACATGATTTTATCTTATATATCTTTCTTATATGAGATTTTATGTTAAATATCATATAACGAGATTCTTTCAGAGGTGAGTATATTTTTTTTATAATATTAAAAAAATACACAGCAGAACAAAAACTACTAAATAATAAAGTAAAAATAACCAAATAATTTTGTACTTCCATAGCAGATAACAAAATATTATATTTGCTAATAAAACCAGCTAATGGAGGCACTCCAAATATAGAAAGGGAAAAAAAAACTAAACAAAAACTAGTTATTGGTAAAATTTTATATGCAGATAACAAATTTTTAATATTATAAGCATTATTAACAAAACTAGATATAATACCCATAGAGTAAAAAATCGCTATTTTATTTATAGAATGAGATATAACATGCAAAATAGAAGATTTTAAAGATTTTTCTGTAAATAAAAACGCACTCATTATAGCAATATTTAAATGATTAATAGTAGAATAAGCTAAAATTGTTTTTATAACATTAGTACGCATAGCTTTTATAGAGGAATATATAATACCCAAAATAGGAAAAAATAGAATCCAATTTTTGGATCCAAAAATTTGCTCTAAATAATCTAACCCAAACCCTAGAATCATTATTTTATAAATAGAAAAAATCCCAACTTTCACTACTATCAAGGAATGAAGAAGGGCGCTCACTGGATAGCTTGCTACCATTGCATTTATAAGCCAATAAAATATAGGAAAAATACTAGATTTTGCTATTCCTAAAACAAAAGCTAAGAATAATATTGTAGATACGTAATCAGGATAACTAAAATCTTTTGCTATATTTGCTTCTAAAGAATTTCCATAATAATTAAAAAATGCTAAAGCAGGCAAAAATAATAATACACTGCTAAATTGTAAAATTTTGTAGTAACTTATTACATTAAATTCACTATTTTTAATATGGCTATGGTACATAACCAAGGGCAAAGTAGCTAAAGTCAATAACTCATATAATGTAAATAACGTAAATAAATTATTTGCAAAAGCAATTCCGAAAGCAAATACAATTGAAAGATTAATAAAAAATAAGAAAAAATAAGGTCTATGAAAATTATTAATTTTTATAAAATAAATAGTATATAAAAGAGATATAGGCCACAAAATAGAAATAAGTAATGCAAAAATTAACGATAAGGAGTCTATTTTGAAAAAGAAAAGATATTGAGAAGTTATCAAAATTTCTATTTCAGATTCTAAACCAGAAAAAAAATTTTTTTTAACCAAAAAACAAATTAAAAAAAAGTTTATTAAAGCAAAAGCTATTAAAATAAATTTAAATAATGTTTTTTGATTTACAAATAAAAAAGTAAAAAACAAATTTAGAATTAAAGAAAAAAAAATTGACTCTAATGGAAATAGCTCTATAAAATTATTCATAAATATAACTCAAATATTTAATTTTTGAAAAAAATCATTAAAAATTAATATTAAAATCTGTATAAATAATATAAAAATCACTCCATATTCTTCATATTTCTTAATCTTATAACTAGATGCCCCATGATCTAAAATCATTAAAGGTTGAAAAATTCTGAAATAATACAAAAAACTCAAAGCAAAGGATATTGAAAAAACTATAAACTCGCTTACAAAACCTTTGCTAATCAAGAATTCTAACATAGATAATTTAACGATAAACATATTTGTAATTGGCAATCCAGAAATAAAGGCAAAGGTTATATATATAATAAAATGATATATAGGATTTTTGTAAGAAAATTTAATTTGATCCAAATCAGTATTCAAAAATTGAGGAAAAATTAATAAAATTAAAAAAAGTAATATTTTATTTAAAATATCTGTAACTAAATAATAATAAGTTAAGTAATGATTTTTTTGTAAAATCATTATAATGATATAGCAAATACTGATAGAACTAGAAAAAACCAAAATACGTAAAAATCTTTTAGAAAAGAAAATCACTAAACTAATTACTAGTATTAATGCTAAAATCAAATTTTGTAAAATTGATAAATAGAAAAAATTATGATTTATATTATCAAATATTAATAGAGAAAATTTACTTAACCAAAATATTCCAATACCAGTCGAAACAGATGATATATAAATAATTATAAGAGGATGAGATAATTTATAAACACGCATTACCCAAAAATGGAATGGAAAAAATGCTAATTTTAATAAAAAACCAAGTATAAAAAAAATTATTCCAGCATAAAGCACTCTAGAATAAATTAAATTTTTGTTCAAAAACAAAAAAACTTCACTTATATTTAAACTCCCAGTAACCAAAAAAATAAACCCTATTCCTATCAATATAAATGTGGCTCCTACAGTACCAGTTAAAAGATAGTCATAAGATGCAATTAAAGATTTCTTTTCTTTACTTTGCGCAATAATACTATAGCTAGCAAGAGAAGATATTTCTAAAAAAACATATAAATTAAATAAATCATTCGTACTAAGAATGCCAATATAACCGGCATGAGCAAAAAATAATATAGAAAAAAATACCCCTACCCTTTTATCATTAATAGGACTAAATATATTTAAGTCTAACAATTTTTTATGAGAGATAAAAAATAGCAATATAAAATTTAATAAGCAAATTAAAATTTGTCCAAATTTATTTACAGAATACTCAATTCCAATATCCCTTTGCCATCCTCCAAAATTATACTCTATAGAACCAAATGGAAATTTGCTTAATAAATAATAAGAAAAAATAAAAAGAATAAATGCAATAATAAGACTCAATATCCAAGCTAATTTTTTATTAAAACATATTGCGGAAAATATTCCCCAAATTATAGGAGCAATAACTTGTAATAATATCCAATTAGGAAAAATACTCATAACTGACCATCTAATTTTTCATTAATTTCATTTTCCAATACTGTACCATAAGATTTATATATCCTATATATTAAAGCTATACCTAAAGATAACGTAGCAAGACCTACAACAACAGCCGTCAACATAAGAACGTGAGGCAATGGACTCGAAATAACTACATCATGACAGTTATTCTTTAAATATTCTTCAGAATAAATATTTAAATTAGAACAACGATCAAAAGGAGCGCTTCCTCCCCATCTTTTCCCAAGAGCTATGTAAAAAACTAATACAGAATTTTGAAAAATACTCATTCCAAGAAGCTTACTTAAATAATGATTACTAGTAATCAATATATAAAAACCTATTGCAAATAGCATTACTGAAAAAATATATATTATATTTAACATATTTCATTTATTAGATTTAATTAAAAAATATAACATACTAATAACAGAGGAAACTGTTATTCCGACTCCTAATTCAAAAAAGAAAATTCCTAAATGTTGTCCTAAATGGGAATTTTTAGCTAAAACAGAATATTCCATAAAATTTGCTCCCAAAATTAATGGAAGAGTTGAAATGGTTAAAATTATAAAAAATCCTGAAATAGAAAGAAAAATAAACGCATCTAAAAATGAATCTGTCAATTTGATATTTTTTATAAAATCATAACCTACAACAGCAGTAGAAAAAATAATACCCCCCTGAAAGCCTCCACCAGGAGAAATATCTCCATTTAATTGAATATAAATCGAGTAAAGAAATATAAATGGTAATGAAAATGAAACAACATATTTCAATATCAAGAAATTTTTAAACATCTATTTATTTTTTAAATGGTTTTCGTATTTATACACAGAAAAAAGTAAGACTACTGACAAACCAGCTATTAAAATTACTAATGTTTCTCCCAATGTATCAAAACCTCTAAAAGAAGCTAAGATAGATGCAACCAGAGAGGGAACAGCTATATATTCTCTATTTGAGTGATAATATTTCATAGTAAGTTCATTATTTATTGGATTAAGTTCACCAAAAGAAGAAATTTCTAAACCAACCCAAATTAAAGAAGCTACTAAGATGCCACAAGCAAAAAAAGATATTTTTTTTCTAATCAGTAACCCTTTATGACTCACCCTAGCTCCAATAATCTTAATAAGATGTAATAAAAAAATTGTAGATATACAACTCATAACAGCAGTCTCTGTCATAGCAACATCTGGAGCATCTAATAGCAAATAGCTAACAGAAATATTTATACTGAAAATTGAAGATATAACTACTATTTCTTCAAAAAAACTAGATGCCAATTTTATACGCCAAGCTACAAAAACAAGCATAGATAAAGAAATAAAAAGTAAAATAAAAATTAAAATATCTTGCATTTGCAAAGGAATTAAAAAAAAATTATTTTTCACCTTGTGTTACGTCTCTTTTATGATTTTTAAAGAAAGCATTAGCTATAGCATATGTTGAAACAGGATTTAAAGTGATAATAATTAAGATGAAAAAAATTAATTTTATCACATTAAAGATATTTGTCTGTAAAAACATCAAACCTATTATAACTATAGGTATACCGCAACATTCTATAACTGATATACCATGTAACTTGTTATAAAAACCCTGAATGCGAATTAAAAATATGATAGAAGAAATTATAAAATATAAACCCAAAAAGATTAGAAAATAACCTAAATATTGCATTCTTTTCTTATTGAAAACTATAATTAATTACATATAAATACTATATATTAAAATTTTGCTTTCAAGGAAAAATAAAAGATTTTATAAAAATATTCTAATATAATCTGCATAAAAAAGAATAAATGTTATTTTTAATAAAAAAATATAGTAAAAATGTATCCATTATTTTATGTCAAAAATGCAAATTTTTATTTTGGAAAAAAAACTATACTAGATAAAGTTGCTTTTAATATCTACCAAGGAGACAAAATCTGCTTAATAGGAAAAAATGGATCTGGTAAATCCACTTTATTAAAAATAATAAATAATGATTTACAACTAGATGAAGGTGAAATTTTTAAAAATAGAAATATTTCAATTGGTTATTTACAACAAGAGAATATTTTGCAACAAAAGCAAAATGCAATTGAGTTTTTAATGACAGATTTGGAAAAAACTGAAATTAGTGAAATAAATAAAATTGTAGAAAATTTAGATATAAATACAACAAATTCAATTAATCACCTATCTGGAGGAGAAATAAAAAAAATACTATTAGCAAAAATTTTATCTCAAAAACCAGATATATTACTTTTAGATGAACCAACTAACCATTTAGATATTAAGGCAATCGAATGGTTAGAAAAATTTGTTTTATCATATCATGGATCGATTATCTGCATTAGCCATGATAAAATTTTTTTAAAAAATATCTCTAATAAAATTTTTTGGCTACACCAAACTCATCTGTATAAATCTGAAGAAAGAGGATTTGAATATTTTGACCAATGGCAAGAAGAAATTATTCAACAAGAAGAGGTAAAATTAAAAAAAATTAATCAGAAACTTCAAACTGAACAACAATGGTTACTAACAGGTATCTCAGCAAGAAGAAAAAGAAATCAAAAACGATTGAAAGATCTTTATCAATTAAGAAATAATCTAAAAATTACACAAGAAAAACTTTTAAAAAATAAGTTAAAAATTTCTCAAGATATTCAAAACAACGCAAAGGTTAAAAGAATTTTGGAAATATCTTCTATAAGTTTTCAAATTAAAGAAAAAATATTTTTTTCTAACTTTTCAATGGATATACTCAAAGGGGAAAAAATAGGAATTATTGGTCCCAATGGTTCTGGAAAAACAAGTTTCTTACAAATTATTCAAAAAAAACTACTCCCTACCAAAGGATTTGTAAAACACGGAGTTGGAATCAATATAAGTTATTTTGATCAACAAAAAAAAAATTTAAATTTAGATCTCTCTATAGCAGAAAATTTATCTCCTGGAGGTTCAGAATATATATTAGTAAATGATAAATTGCTTCATATAAGGTCTTATATAAAAAATTTTATGTTTGATCCAAAATCTTTACATGAAAAAATAAAATTATTTTCAGGAGGAGAGTTAACACGATTATCATTAGCTAAAACTTTCATTAATACTGGTAATATATTGATATTAGATGAACCAACTAATGACCTTGATCTAGATAGTTTAGAAATGTTAGTAGAAATGCTCTCAGATTATCAAGGAACAGTTATAATAGTAAGCCATAATAGAGATTTTATAGATCAAATCGTAACAAAATCTTTAGTTTTTGATGGAGAAAAAATTACAAAACATATTGGATTATATCAAAAAAACTTTGCTTCTCAGAAAAAGAAAATATCCTCTAAAATTATCAAAAATAAAGATTTAGTACAAAAAGAAAAATCAAAATTAAGCTATAAAGATAAAAGACTTTTAGAAATTCTTCCAAGCGAAATAGAAAATTTAGAAAAAGAAATAAATGTTCTTGAAAAAGAATTATCAAAAGAAGATTTATTTAGTCAAGATTATCAAAAATTCATTTCACTAACTCAAAAATTAGAAGAGTTACAAAAATTGTTAGATTTAAAATATAAAGACTGGATAAGAATAGATAATTTAAATGCTAATTTGCAATCCTAAAAACGAAATTGACATTACATAATCTTTAGAGTAAAATTTTCGCTTAGTATTTTTTATCATTAATTTTTAAGAAATAAAATTTTTATAAATTAACAATTTAAAACATAATGGAAGAATTTATAAAAATCCGAGGAGCAAAAGAACATAATTTAAAAAATATAGACATAGATATTCCTAAGAATCAATTAGTGGTTATAACTGGTTTGAGCGGTTCTGGGAAATCTTCTTTAGCATTTGATACTATTTATGCTGAAGGGCAAAGAAGATATGTAGAAAGTTTATCATTCTATGCTAGACAATTTCTGCATTTACAAAACAAACCTAACGTTGAATCTATTTCTGGACTTTCACCCTCTATAGCAATTGACCAAAAAACTACTTCAAAAAATCCTAGATCCACAGTAGGTACATTAACAGAGATATATGATTACATGAGATTGCTTTATGCAAGAATTGGTGTGCCTTATTCTCCTTACACAGGATTACCTATAGAAAGCCAATCCATTTCTCAAATGGTAGATATAATTATGCAAATGCCTTCTAAAACACAAATTCGTGTTTTAGCTCCAGTAGTTAGAAAAAAAAAGGGAGAGTTTAGAAAAGAAGCATCTTTTCTTAAAAAAATAGGTTATAGTAAGTTAATAGTTAATAAAAAAGAAATAAATATAGAAAATTTTCCTCATTTAAATAAAACTAATACTCATAATATAGAGGTAATAGTAGATAGGTTAGAGCTATCTGAAGATTTAGAAAATAATAGATTAGCAGAGTCATTAGAAGCAGCTATAAAATTAACTCAAGATATAGTTTATATTGATATCATAGGATTAGCACCTTGTCATAATTCCTCTTATAAAGAAAATCAACGTATTGTTTTATCAACAAAATTTGCTTGCCCTGAGTCTGGATTTCAATTAGAAAAAATTGAGCCCAGATTATTCTCATTTAATAGCCCTTTTGGAGCTTGTTCTAAATGTGAAGGGATAGGATATGAGTTATTTTTTGATCAAAATTTAATTATCAATCCAGAACTTTCTATTAGAAATGGCGCTATTCTCCCTTGGGGAAATCCTATATTTAAAGGTTTTTTAAATATATTGGAATCAATTGCATCTCATTATAAATTCAGTTTAGATCTTAAATTTAAAGATTTGCCTAAAGACATTGTAGAAATATTACTTTATGGCTCTAAAGAAGAAAAAATTGAATTTAAAATTTCAAATAATAGAAAAACTCACGAAGTATTTTTAGGAATAATAGGGAATCTACATTCAAGGCTTAAAAATAAAGAATCTACAGCTCAAGAACATCACAAAAGAGATGAAATGCATAAATTTATGTCTAAAAGAAGCTGTAGCTTATGTAATGGATTCAGACTTAAAAAAGAGCCACTATGTGTAAAAATAGCAGGTTTAAATATAGGAGAATTAGCATTAAAGAAAATAACAGAAATTTTTCAATGGTTTCAAGAGATAGAAAATCAATTATCAAAAAAACAAAAAAAAATAGGAGAAGCAGTTATTAAAGAAATTAAATCTAGATTAAATTTTTTAATAAATGTAGGGCTTGACTATTTAAATTTAAGCAGAGAAGCTAGCACTTTGTCTGGAGGAGAAAGCCAAAGAATTCGTCTTGCTTCTCAAATAGGTTCTGGATTAAGTGGTGTACTTTATGTTTTAGATGAACCTTCTATTGGATTACATCAAAGAGACAATGCAAAATTGATTTCTACATTAGTAAAGTTAAGAAATTTAGGAAACACCGTTATAATAGTAGAACATGATGAAGAAACTATGAGAAATTCTGATCATCTTATAGATATAGGCCCTCAAGCTGGAGTCCATGGAGGAGAAGTAATGTTCCAAGGACATATAAATGAAATAGATCAAATAAAAAATACAAATAGTATAACTTTACAATATCTTAAACATGAAAAAACAATAGAAATTCCTTCAAAAGCAAGACCTTTAAAAAAAAATCAGAAAAAAATTATTCTTAAAGGAGCAAATTCTAATAATTTAAAAAATATAGATTTATCTATTAGTTTAGGTCATTTTTATGCAATCACAGGTGTTTCTGGTAGTGGTAAATCTACATTGATAATGCATACTCTTTATAATGCCATTGTAAAGTCTCTAAATTCCCAATCTAGAGTTTTTGTAGGTAATTATCAATCCTTAGAAGGTTTGAAATATATAGATAAAATAATAGATATTGATCAATCTCCAATAGGAAGAACTCCTAGATCCAATCCAGCTACTTATACTGGAGCATTTGGTCATATTAGAGATTGGTTTGTAGAATTACCAGAATCTAAACTCCGAGGGTATAAGGTTGGGAGATTTTCTTTCAATGTAGTAGGAGGTAGATGCGAATCTTGCCAAGGTGATGGAATTATCAAAATAGAGATGCATTTTTTACCAGACGTTTACATTAATTGTGAGTCTTGCAATGGTCAAAGATACAATAAAGAAACTCTTGAGATAAAATATAAAGATAAAAATATTGCCGATATATTAAATATGACTGTTGATGAATCTGTAGAATTTTTTATTAATATTCCACTAATATATCAAAAATTAATTACCCTTCAAGAAGTAGGGCTTGGATATATAAAAATTGGACAATCTGCTACAACTTTGTCTGGAGGAGAGGCACAAAGGATAAAATTAGCTAAGGAATTAGCTAAAAAATCTACTGGCAAAACAATATATATTTTAGATGAACCTACAACAGGTTTACATATTCATGATGTAAAGAATCTTCTACATATATTGCATAAACTTGTAGATAAAGGAAATACTGTCATAGTGATTGAGCATAATTTAGACGTAATAAAAAATGCAGATTATATAGTAGATATTGGACCTGAAGGAGGAGATTTAGGAGGAAAAATAGTAACTCAAGGAAATTTGAAAACAATTCTTAGTAGTGAAAAAAGTTATACTGCAAAATATCTCAAAAATTTTATCCAAAATAACTAATTTGAATAAAAATTTCAAATCAAATGTCAGAAAAATATCAGTCTAAAGAATTTAATAAAAATTTTTTTCAATGGTGGAATAAAGATGGAGAATTTGCTTTATTACATAAAATAAATCCAGTTAGAAATAAATATATTTTGAAAATAATTTCTGAATATTTTAAATCTGAAAATTTTGCTCAATTCAAATTACTAGATATAGGCTGCGGAGGAGGTTTGGTATCATCTTTCTTTGATAAATTAGAATTTAATGTGACAGCTATTGATCCTAATCCTGAAACTATTAAGGCAGCAATTCAATATAAAATTCACAATAAACTAAAAGCAAATTATATAAATTCAAATTTAGTAAATTTTTCAAAAAATACTTCAGAAAAATTTAATATTATTCTTTGCTTAGAGATATTAGAACATATAGATGATTTAGAAAATTTTTTATCGCTAGCAATTCAATTAATTGACAAAAATGGTCTTTTGATAATTTCTACAATAAATAAAAATATTCAATCCTACATAAAAATGATATTATTATGTGAATATATATTAAAAATCATACCAAAAAATACTCATCAATATGATAAATTTCTAAAACCATCTTATTTAAATAAAATTTTAACAAAATTAGAAATGAAATTTCTAAAATTAGATGGATTAGATTTAAATTTGTTAAATGGAGAATTTTATATTTCTGAAAAAATAAAAAGCAATTATTTCATAACATATTATAAATAATAAGATGATTCATTCAGATGATTTAAAAATACCAACTAAAATCATAGGACCTATCAAAATAAAAGGTTTAAATTTTGATGACTCTTTTGAAGAGGTAATGGTACCATTATCTAGTTTTGAACAACCACTTTGGAATTCTGTCCAAAGAGGAGCTTTAATTTCTCAATTACTGCCAAATGCTATAGAAACATTTGTTATAGAGGATTCTATGACAAGATCCATAATCTTAGAAACCGATTCTGCTAAAGAGTCAATTAAAGTAAAATTAAATATTGAAAATGATTTAGAATATTTTAATAATTTAATTTCAAATCATAGTAAAAATACTCAATTAAAATCTTGGCATACCGAACTGGTTGGAAATCTTATTTATATAAGATTCAAATTTTTTACTAAAGAAGCTTCGGGGCATAATATGAGCACATATGCTGCCCAAATAATTCTAGATGATTTATTAAAGAGATATAAACATCTAAAATATATAAGCATTAGTGGTAATATTTGTACTGATAAAAAAAATTCTGCTATAAATGGCATTATAGGTAGAGGAAAATATATAATAGCTCAAATATCATTACCTCAGAATATTTGTAAAAAATATTTAAGATCTGATATATATAAAATATATGACATAAATGTTAAAAAAAATTTACTAGGAAGTATATTATCAGGAGGTGTCAGAACAGCAAATGCACATTTTGCAAATATGCTATTAGCATTTTATCTATCTACAGGTCAAGATGCTGCAAACATCGTAGAAGGATCTCAAGGCTTTGTGCATGTAGATATAAAAGAAGAGTATATGCATTTTTCTGTAACATTACCAAATGTAATTATAGGTACCATAGGAAATGGAAAAAATAATGATTTGGTAAAGAAAAATTTAGCATTAATGGGTATTGACCCTTTGAAAGAAAATAGTGCTAAAAAATTAGCTATGATTGTTGGATCTGTAGTGTTATGTGGAGAGTTATCCTTATTAGCTGCTCAAACTAATAGAGGAGAATTATTAAGGTCTCATACAGCTTTAGAAAGAAAAAAAATTTTTAATGGTTAATTAAATTTATTAATATTAGGCTTGTAAGAAAAAATAATATTTGTAATATCAATACATCTTTAATTAATTATGGATCAATAGAAAATGGTAAAAAATCTTTTTTTAGAAAAAAATGTAACAAATATTGATCAATATAAGTTACATAATAAGTTGTTTTCTAATCTACTTGCGGTAGATGTGGGTATAGAAAAAATTAATTTTTATACTCCTGGCTTTTTTTTAGATTTAAAAAATTTAGCTTCTAAAAGAGATATAAGTTATCAAAAATATCTAAAATTTGGACAACGCAAATTTTCTGTTCTACCTCCAGATGAAGATATAGTAACAATGGCTTACAATGCAAGTAACCCTATTCTCTCTGAAGTAAATAAAAAAGAAATAGATTTGCTATTATTTGCAACAGAATCTTCAATTGATCAATCTAAATCTGCTGGCTCATATATTCATAGGATGCTTGAATTACCAAATAGATGTCGCATTATTGAGTTGAAACATGCTTGTTATGGAGGAACAGCTGGCTTACAAATGGCAATGAATATGTTGCGCATTCAAGGATATAACAAAAAAATCTTACTTATAGCTTCTGATGTATCTAGATACGGTTTTGCTTCTAATGGAGAGTCTTCTCAAGGAAGTGGTGCTGTTGCTATGCTTCTTTCACAAAATCCTCAAATAATAAAAATAGAACCAGAATCTGGTATATATACTGAGGATGTAATGGATTTTTGGAGACCAAATTATTTAGACGAAGCTTTATTAAATGCTAAATTTTCTTGCCAAATGTATCTAAAATCTTTAAAAAAAACATGGCATGATTATACTATTAATTCTAAAAGAAATTTATTAGATCACCAATGGTTTTGTTATCATGTTTCCGTACCAAGACTTATAGAAACAGCTCATTTATCTCTTTTTACTGATTTTAAACATATATTATCCCAAGAAGAATTAGGTAATTTATTATATCCTTCCTTAATATATCCTCAAATAGTAGGAAATTGCTATACTGTATCTCTGTTTTTAAGTTTTTTATCACTGATAAGCAATGCCCCTAAAAATATGGAAGAATCTAGAATAGGCTTTTACAGTTATGGTTCTGGTAGTATAGGAGAATTTTTTAGTGGAGTTCTACAAAAAAACTTTAAACAAAATGTTGCACTTGAAACTATAAGTCAAAATATTGCCTCTAGAGAAGAAATAGACGTAAAAACATATGAAGAATTTTATAAATCACATATAGATATAACTAAAAAAGAATCTGAATTGATTCCTAAAATTAGCACTAATCGTTCTAGAATAAAAGAGATTGTAAATCATAAGAGAATTTATGAAATCTCAAATTAAAGAAGAAATTATATCTTCAGCTAACGGTAAATTAATTATATCTGGAGAATATTCTGCTATTTTTGGAGCACCCGTAATCGCATGTAGCATATCAAAAGAAACCAAAACTTGTATAAAATTCTTAAAAATTTCTTCTAACCTACCTAAAATTACTGTAAAAATTCCTCAAATATCATTTGAAAAAGTAATGTTTATCTCTGAATTATTTGAGCATAAAAAAATTATAGATTTACAATATGAAGATTTTTTAAATAAAAAATTAGAAGCATCTGAAATTTTAAGTCAAAAAACAGATCTCGTAAAATATATATTAGGTTATTATCTAATCAAAAAAAATATTCAATATGATATAATTTGTGTTATAGAATCTAATATTGAAATCAGTTTTGGTTTTGGATCATCTGCTGCGCTAATTCTATCTTTATCACTCGCATTAATAAAATTACTAAAATTAAACTACACAGATCAACAAATTTTACTTTTTTCTCAAAAAATAGAAAATCTTCAACATGGATATTCTAGTGGTATCGATATTAAAACATCTTTTTTTGGAGGAATTTTTAAATTTGCAGATAATAAAATTCATAATATTCAAATAAAAGAAGATATTTTTAGAAAATTTTTTATAATAAAATTATCTGCTAAAGAAAATACATCAATTACTGTGTCACAAGTGATAGATAATTTTAAGAAAGAGAATAATATTTGGAAAAAATTTGCTCAAATTGCTTTAGAAATAGAAAAAAATATATCAAATAACGATTTAAGTAAGCTGATTGAAAATATCAAAATTAATAATCTATTGTTGAAACAAATTTCTGTTGTAAGTGCAAAAAATCAAAAAATAATTTCTTATATAGAAAAATATGGTGGAGCTGCAAAAATATCTGGCTCTGGAAGTTTGAAAAATAAATTTTCTGGAATAATATTTGCAATTTCTGAAATAGAGATTATAAAATTTTTATCCAAAAAATATAATTTTGAATTTGAATCCTTGAATATTAATTTTTGTAAAGCTAGATATTTAATCTAAACAAATTGTTCTAAATGTTAAAAACATTATATAAGATCTCTGCTCCTGCTACGCTAATGTTAACAGGAGAACATTCAGTTCTTTACGGAAAAAAATCTGTTATATCATCTATAAATAAGAGAATTACAGTATCTTTATCTAAAAGAAATGATGATTTGATAATTATTGAGTCTAAAAAAAATTTTTTCTTTGAGACAAAAATTTTAGATATCAAAATTTTAAAAAATTTTGAATTACTCACTTCAATATTACATTTTTATAAAAATTTTATTCAATCGGGTTTTAAAATTGAAATAACATCCGATATTCCTCAATCTAAAGGTCTTGGATCTTCTACTGCTCTTCTTGTCTCGTGCGTAGGATTAATGAAATTGTTTATATCTCATAATAATCCAAATATTATCACTAATAAACAAGAAAAATCTAAAGATTTTTTAGACAAAATTTTTAGTGATTCAAAAAAAATCTTAGAATTATCAAATACAATATTTTCTGGAGCGGATATTATAGCCTCTCTTAAAGGAGGAATAATTTTATATGAACAACATAAATTGCTTAAAAGAACATTCAAAAATCTGAATCTTTTGTTAATATATTCTGGATATAAAACTAAAACCTCAGATGTTATTTCATATATTCAACCTATAAGAGAAAAATTTTTAGACATTTTTAGAGGCTTAGAAAACACAATAGATAAAATTTCAGAATTAGCATTTAAAGCAATCGAAGAAAATAACTTAGATTATTTAGGAAAGTTATTTACTTTAAATCAAGGTATTTTAGAATCTATGATGTTATCTTCTCCTTTAATAAATTATTTAATTAACAGATTAAAGGATTTCACTTATATAAAAGGAGTCAAAATCTCAGGTGCTGGTCTTGGAGATAGTATTATTGCTTTAACATCTACAAATAAAGATATCAATAAACTACCTACTGACTTACAGAAAATAGCATTTCAAAATATAAAAATTTCAAACATAGGATTAAAAATAGAATGAACAAAATTGATATTGTAAAAAAAATATTATTTAAAAAAGAGAATTTTATAGCAATACATAAAAATACATCTGCTCATGCTTCAGCAAATTTAGCTATTTGTAAGTATTGGGGAAAAAAAAATGAGATATTAAATATTGCAAATACAGGCAGTATATCCATCCCCTTAACCGGCAAAGGAGCAACAAGCTCTATATCTTGTTATAATCAAAACGAAATGACTGATCATAAAGTAAAGATTAATGACAATTTTATATCAAATAGTGATAGTGATGTTTGGAGTAAAAAATTATTAGATTTTATAAATTTTTTTCTTCCCCAAAATAATCTTTTTTTAGAAGTGAATATAAAGCTTAATATACCTGTTGCAGCTGGTTTAGCTTCTTCTTCTTGTATTTATGCTTCATTAATTAAAGCATTTGCTAAATTATATAATTGGCAAATATCATCCAAGGAACTTTCCATATTAGCTAGATTAGGAAGTGGAAGTGCTGCAAGATCTATTTATGAAAATCATTTTGTAGAATATTTATCTGGGAAAGATCCAAATGGTATGGATTCCTATTCTCAGATACTATCTCATAATAACAATTTGAATGATCTAAAAATTGCAATAATAATGATTAATAACAACATTAAACATATTAGTTCATCAGAAGCAATGCAATTAAGCATGAATTCCTGTTTTTATAATTCCTGGATAAAACAAAGTAAAAAAGATTTTTTAAAACTGAAAAAATACATTAACAAAGGATCGTTTTTAGGAATGGCTCAAATTGCTGAAAATAACTCCATTATGTTACATTCTCTTATGCTCTCTAATAGACCCTCTATAGTTTATACGGAAGCTAAAACTTTAGAAATTATTAAAAAAATTTGGCAAATTCGTAATAATTTTCATGCTCCTATATTTTTTACTCAAGATGCTGGAGCAAATATCAAAATATTGTACCAATCTGTTAATGAATCCTTTATTAAAAAATATTTCCCAAATGCAGAAAAAATAAAAATTTTTGACTAATTATTACAAGATAAGTATTATGAGTACTTAAACTTAGATTAATATAATAAATGATTAAAAAATCAATATTTAGTTCTTAAAAAATTTTAACTATAATGAACGAAACATTTCAAAGTGTGATCCCTATTTTTTTAATAGCATTCTTAGGGAGCCTTTTAAAAAGAAAATGGCTAAAATCTGTAGATTTTTGGTCTGAACTTGAAAAATTATCATTTTATATATTATTACCAGCTGTTTTATTTGAAAATATAATTCAGATTCCAAAAGGAGTTTTTAACTTATTTAACCTTATCATATCACTTTTAATCTCAATATCTGTTATTACAATAGGTTTGATATATTTTCAATATAAGTTTAAATATGACAAAAAACAATTTACTTCTGTATTTCAAGGATGTGTAAGATTTAACAATTATCTATTTTTAGCTCTTAGTGAAGCATTAATAGGAGATGTAGGTATTGGTATTGCTTCCATTGTTTCACCTTATATGGTTATTTTTGTAAATGCTATTTCAGTTATAATGTTTAACTATTATATTAGAGAAAATCAAACAACAAAATTCAAACAAATTTATTTAGTTTTATCTTCTTTTTTAAAAAATCCAGTAATATTAGCTAGTTTACTTGGATTAGTATTTCTATATTATGATATCAAAATCAACACAGGTATTTTAAAGTTTTTAACACATTTAAGCAGCGCTGGTCTAACTTTGAGCATATTGATAATAGGTGCTAGCCTCCAATTTAACATTATTAATTCTTACCTTAAACAAATTGTACTTACATCTTTAGTAAAACTTACTATATTTCCTTTTATTACCTATTTTATAATGTATTTAATGCATGTAGACACAAAGGAACAATTTATTGGAATATTATTTAGTTCTATGCCCTGCTCTCCTACTGCTAGTATATTATCCAAACAACTGAAAGGAGATTCCGAAACTATGTCTGGTATTATCACTTTTAGTACTATATTATCCATATTCACTATATCTTCTTATCTATATTGGCTTCCACAATGAATAATTTTTTTCTTACTACACCAATTTACTATGTAAATGATAAACCTCATATAGGTCACGCATATACTAATATCATTTCAGATGTTATTGCTAGAATCATGAAATTTTCTGAATATAATTCGTTTTTATTGACTGGTACAGATGAACATGGGTCTAAAATAGAATCTGCTGCATTTAAAACTAAGCAATCTGTAGAATCTTTTGTTGAAACAAATTCTAAATTTTTTCATAATTTACTAAATTTATTAAATATAGATCATAATCAGTTTTTAAGAACAACAGAAAAAAACCATAAAAATAAAGTTATAGACTTATGGAATATTCTTTTAAATTCTGGAAATATATATTTGGGCAAATATAAAGGGTGGTACGTAAAAAAAGATGAAGCATTTTATACAGAAAAAGAATTAGAAAATCTAAAAATACCAACAAACAGCCCTGATGTAGAATGGTTAGAAGAGGAAAGTTATTTTTTTAAACTATCACATTGGCAAGATAAGTTATTAGAATTTTATGATAAAAATCCTAATTTTATTATTCCTTATAAACATAGAAAAGAAGTAGTAAATTTTGTTAAAAATGGGTTAGATGATTTATCAATATCTAGGAAAAATGTAAATTGGGGAATAAAAGCACCCAATTCAGATCACGTTATATATGTATGGCTAGATGCCCTTAGCAGTTACTTGTCTCCTAGTAGTCATAATAAAAACCTATGGCCATGCGACCTTCACGTAATAGGCAAAGACATTCTAAAATTTCATGCTATTTATTGGCCTGCATTTTTAATGGCTGCTAATATTGAGCTTCCTAAATCTTTGCTAGTACATGGATGGTGGAAAAATGAAGGACAAAAAATTTCAAAATCTCTTGGAAATGTCATAGATCCCGTTAAATTAGTTGATGAACTAGGGGTTGATGTTGTAAGATATGTTTTGGTTAGAATGCTTAACATAGGAAATGATGGCAATTTTGTAAAAAAAACAGTAATTTCTATCAATAATTCTGAATTAGTTAACAAGATAGGAAATTTGGTTCATAGAGCTTCTCATTTCCTTTTTGTAAATCTTAATGGTGAAGTACCTAATTTTGATTCACATCAAATTCAAGAACTTTATCAAAAAGGAGAGTTATTACAAATATTAGATAAAAATATTGTTAACTGGATAAAAATTGTAAAAACCAAAAATTTTCAATTAAATGAAATGCTTGAAATTATTTTGCACATCACAGAGAAAGCAAATGTTTTTTTTGAAAATAGTCAGATATGGAAAAAAAAGGATAAGCCAGAAGAAATGAAGAAGATTTTATATCAAACATTAGAAACTATAAGATATGTAGCGATATTGTTACAAGCATTTATACCAAATTCTGCTAATAAAATTTTAAATCAAATTGCTGTTCCTAAAAATCAGCGTTCTTATTCTCATTTAAATTCAAAATTTCACTTATTAGGAAATAGTAAAATTTTAGCTCCAGAAGTGATTTTTAAAAAATTATAATAAAACATGATTATAGACTCACATTGCCATTTAGACTTATTAGAAAAAAAAATAGATCTGAATAATGTAATAACAAAAGCTAAAAAATTTAATGTAGAATATTTACATAGCATTTCTACTAACATAGAAGGATTAAAAAGAATATTAGAAATAGCTGAAAAATATAAAAACATTTATGCTTCTGTTGGAATTCACCCAGATGAAGTAAAAGAAAATATCATTTCCTCTAAAAAGATATGTGATCTAGCTCAGCATTCTAAAGTTATTTCAATTGGAGAAACTGGACTTGATTACAAAAATCAAGACATTACTCAAAAAAAACAATTTCTACAAAAAAAATCTTTTGAATCTCATATAATAGCTTCTCAAGATTCTAATCTGCCTTTAGTGATACATAGTAGATTTGCAGAAAAAGATTCCCAAGAGATTTTATCTCATCATAAAAAAAATAAAAATTTTTCAGCTGTAATGCATTGTTTTACTGGATCTAAAGAATTCGCTAAATTCGCTCTTGATCAGGGCTTTTTTATTTCTTTTTCTGGAATTATAAGTTTTAAAAATGCAACTCAACTAAGAGAAATTGTTAAATATGTACCCCTAGATAGAATGCTTTGTGAAACAGATTCTCCATATCTTGCTCCAGAACCGTTTAGGGGTAAAATCAATGAACCAGCATATTGTCTTTATGTTATCAAATCTTTATCAAAAATTTTACAAGAAACTGAAGAAAAAATTATAAAATTTACATCTAAAAATTTTTTTTCTCTCTTTCCAAAAGCATTTGTCACATAATAAACTGGCATGTAATTCTCTTCTAATATTGTCTAATAAAAAATGATCTAAAATAAAAGATTTCAAATATAATTTACATAAAATTTTACTATTTTATTCTGAAAATCTACATAATCTCTAAATATTCATCATTAAATTTTTTTAACAAAATAAGATTATTATTGACATTTTTTGCACTCAAATATCTGAATTTTTTGATTAGCAAAAAAAATCTTCTCAATTCTTGATTGATTTTACCAATTAATCAGTTTTTATAAATTATATATAACTTATCAATAATTAAAATTTATTTTTTAAAGATAAAAATAATGAACAAACATTAGTTAAATTCTGATAGATCATTTATTTTTTTAAAAAACAAAAATTATGTAATACAATTATTTACTAATCTCAATGCATAAAATGTTTAATCGATTTCTGAGTTCTATTTTTAGATTCAGTAATTCTACTATTATAAGAAATTGCAAAAAAAAGCAGGAAACAGACTGCTAAAATCAGTTAGCTATAGAATTTTAACTATCCATTATAAATTGTAAAAATAACTGATTTGTAAAATTAGATTGATAATGACTCATAACTTGTATAAGTAAAATTTTGAATTTCAATATTGTTTTTAACAATATCTTCCTTGTATGTTCCTGTATATTACTCTTATTGATTATTTACTTTCTCCTTTATTATAAAGATTTTTGAACATTTTGACCTTTTAATTAGGATATTAACTTGTTTCTGCTCCTGCTTTGAGTAACAGATTTATTATCTTGCTCGAATTATTATGCTTTGCTATTTGTAAAGAATTTACACCATCAGCTTTTCTTTTATTAATATTAGCTCCAGCATGTATTAAAAGTTCTGCTACTTCTTTTGAGTCATGCTCAGCAGCTATCATTAAAGCTGTGAATCCATCCTTACCTTGCTGATTAACGTCAGCTCCTGATTTTATCAATAACTCTGCGCTTTCTTTCGAGTTATTATAAGCTGCTACCATTAAAACTGTGATTCCATCCTTTTTTTGCTGATTAACGTCAGCTCCTGATTTTATTAACAACTTTACGCTTTCTTTCGAGTTATTGTCAGCTGCCAGCATTAAAGCTGTCCATCCATTTTTATCTTGCTTATTAACGTCAGCTCCTGATTTTATTAACAACTCTACGATTTCTTTCGAGTTATTGTCAGCTGCCAGCATTAAAGCTGTCGATCCATTTTTATCTTGCTGATTAACGTCAGCTCCTGATTTTATCAATAACTCTGAGCTTTCTTTCGAGTTTTTTTGAGCTGCTGTCATTAAAGCTGTACATCCATTTTTATCTTGCTGATTAACCTCAGCTCCTGATTTTATTAACAATTCTGCGCTTTCTTTCGAGTTATTGTAAACTGCTATCATTAAAGCTGTCGATCCATCCTTTTTTTGCTGATTAACGTCAGCTCCTGATTTTATTAACAATTCTGCGCTTTCTTTCGAGTTATTGTCAGCTGCCAGCATTAAAGCTGTCGATCCATCCTTTTTTTGCTGATTAACGTCAGCTCCTGATTTTATCAATAACTCTGAGCTTTCTTTCGAGTTATTGTAAACTGCTAGCATTAAAGCTGTCCATCCATCCTTTTTTTGCTGATTAACGTCAGCTCCCGCTTTTATCAATAATTCTGCGCTTTCTTTCGAGTTATTGTAAACTACTAGCATTAAAGCTGTACATCCATCCTTTTCTTGCTGATTAACGTCAGCTCCTGATTTTATCAATAACTCTACGCTTTCTTTCGAGTTATTGTTAGCTGCCAGCATTAAAGCTGTCCATCCATCCTTATCTTGCTTATTAACTTCAGCTCCTGATTTTATCAATAACTCTGCGCTTTCTTTCGAGTGCCCTTTTGAGCTGCCCTCATTAAAGCTGTCCATCCATTCTTTCTCTGATTAACGTCAGCTCCTGTTTTATTAACAACTCTCGTTTTTCTTTCGAGTTTTGTAAGTTGCCACATTAAAGCTGTCAATCCATCCTTTTTCTTGTGATTAACGTCAGCTCTTGATTTTATCAATAACTCTGGCTTTCTTTCGAGTTATTGTAAGCTGCACATTAAAGCTGTCCATATCTTTCTTGCTGATTAACGTCAGCTCCTGCTTTTATCAATAACTCTCGACTTTTCGATTATTGTAAGCTGCTATCATTAAAGCTGTCCTCCATCCTTTTTGCTGATTAACGTCAGCTCCTGATTTTATCAATAACTCTGCGCTTTCTTCGAGTTTTTGAGCTGCTACATTAAAGCGTCCATCCTCTTTTTTGCTTATTAACGTCAGCTCCTGATTTATTAACAATTCTGCGCTTTCTTTCGAGTTGTTTGAGCTGCTACATTAAAGCTGTCCATCCATCTTTTTCTTGCTATTAACGTCAGCTCCTGATTTTATAACAATTTCTGCTTTTTTCGAGTTTGTTTCAGCTGCTAGCATTAAAGCTGTCCTTCCATCCTTTTTTGCTGATTAACGTCAGTCCTGATTTTATAACAATCTGCGCTTTCTTTCGAGTTTTGTACTGCCAGCATTAAAGCTGTCCTTCATCTTTTTTCTTGCTGATTAACTCAGCTCCTGCTTTTATTAACAATTCTCGCTTTTCTTCGAGTTTTTTAAGCTGCTATCATTAAAGCTGTCCATCCATCTTTCTTGCTTATTAACGTCAGCTCCTGCTTTTATTAACAAACTCTACGCTTTCTTTCAAGTATTGTAAGCTGCTAGCATTAAAGCTGTCACCCCATTTTCTTTATTTTGATAATTAACATTGCTCCAAAATCAATTAATAATTTTGTTGTTTTTTTTGCATTATTTTGAATAGAACCATTAAAAAACTATTGCCACTTAGCAGTAATTGGTTAATATCTATTCCTTTTTAATCGAATTTTACTATCTTAATAGCATCATATTTTAATGCGTAAAATATTCTCCGCTTCTTTGCCATTGTTTTTACTATAATGTAAAAAATTTTTTACATTATCTCTTTTAGCTCTTTTATTAAAGATTCTTTTCTCTCTCTCTGATAAAGCATATACAATATTTATCAGAATTAATGATAATATTAATTTTTTAAAATTTTATTACTTTTTCTAGCGATAGCATCTTAACTATATTAATTTTCTACTTGGCCGTTTTGTTTACCTCTAAATTACGCTCTTTGCAAAACAATAGATCATTCCAAACCTATCAGTTCCCTCTGAACATTAGTATAAATAACAATTATTCTCCAGATAAATCTTTAAAAATATAAATATTAATAATATAATGATATTTATAGCTGTAGTAAAATCTAAATTTTAACTAAAAAATCAATTTCTGAAAAATAAAAAATAGATTATTATTTATCTGTAAAAAATTCTTTTTAATTTAATAAATTCTATCAGTAATCCAACCCCCTCCTAGAATTTGAGTTTTATCATAAATAACGCATGCTTGTCCTGGAGCTATTGAAAATACATTTTCCAATAATTCAATTAAAATTTCTTTACTATTAAGAAATTTTAATCTGGCCTTAACTTCTTTTATAGTTGATCTAATTTTTACTTGCAGATAAAACCAATTTTTTGAGAAAAAAATCTTATTAGAATCTAAAATATTAATATCATTAATAATAAAAGCTTTTTTAATAAGAGACGCTTTAGGACCTACATAAACAATATTTTCTTTATGATCTATCTTAGTAACATATAAAGCTTCATGCCAAGAAATAGACAAAGACCTTCTCTGTCCTATGGTATAATTAGCTATTCCATGATGTTTTCCTAGATAAAAACCATCCACATGAACTATATTTCCAGGTTGAAAACCCTTTTGAGAATATTTTGATATAACAGTTCTGTAATTATTATTGGGTACAAAACAAATATCTTGACTATCTTTTTTTGTATCAACATGCAATTTATATTTTTCAGCTAAAGATCTAGTAAAAGATTTATTATAATTTCCTAGAGGAAACTCTAAAAAATTTAATTGATCATTAGTAGTTGCAAAAAGAAAATAACTCTGATCTTTAGAAACATCTTGTGCTTGGTGAAGTTGTATCCCTGAATTAGTAGTGATTTTTTTGACATAATGTCCTGTTGCAAGAAATTTTGCTCCTAATTTTTTAGCAAAGAAAAACAGATCTTCAAATTTTAAAAATTGATTACATCTAACACATGGCAATGGAGTATGTCCTATACCATAAGATTCAACAAAATTATCGATAACTTTTTTCTTAAATTTATGTTCTAAATCTAATACATAATGCTTTATACCAATTTGAGAAGATACTTTTTTTGCATCATAGATATCTCCACTTCCTCCGCAACAAGAATTTGAATTATCATCATAAAAATCATGCAATTTTAAAGTAACTCCTAAAACATCATAACCTTGATGGTGCAAAATAGCAGCTACTACTGAACTATCTACCCCTCCTGACATTGCTACTACAACCATAAATTGAAATTTTAAATTAATTTTGAAATAATTCTTTATTTAATTATATTGTATAGAATTCAATATACAAATAAGAATCAGAATTAAGTAAAAATATTTTTTATTAAATATTTTATTTGAACTTTAATATGAATTAGTTTAAATTAGTTTTTATCTGAATATGTATTAAAAATATTTAATGTGTTATCATGTTATCAGTTAAACTATTTAGGATTTGAAAAAATTAAATTTTTGTTATTTTATTATTTTTTATAGAGGTATTAGATGATCGACTACACAAAAGATGTATCTAAAAGTCAAAGTCAATACGAGGAAGGACTAAGAAGTTATATGTTAAGAATATATAACTATATGGCAGCCGCTTTATGCGTAAGTGGAATAATGGGTGTATTGGCATTAACATTTTCTCCATTAACAAATCTGCTTTATCAAATAAATTCTGCTGGACAAATCACCACTTCTCCTGTAGGAATGATTGTGTTTTTAGCTCCTTTAGGAATTTCTATATATTTCATGTTTAATATAGGAAAAATCCAACTAAAAACTGCTCAAACTTTATTTTGGGTATATGCATCCTTAATGGGCCTTTCTCTTTCTTACATAGGTTTTGTATATAGTTTGCATTCTATATTAAGAACATTTTTTATTACTGCATCAGTATTTGCAGCTACCAGTATTTATGGTCATCAAACTAAAAAAGATTTAACGAATTTAGGTTCATTTTTAATGATGGGCTTAATCGGTATAATAATAGCATCTCTTGTAAATATGTTCTTCAAAAGCAGTGCTTTAGATTTTGCTGTAAGTTTTATAGGAGTATTTATTTTTATAGGTTTGATAGCCTGGGATACACAAAAATTAAAACAAATTTATAGAGCTTACGCTAACACTTCTGCTGAAATGGGAGAAAAAATGGCTATAGTTGGAGCCTTTACTCTTTATTTAGATTTCATTAACTTGTTTTTACATTTATTGAGATTTTTTGGTACAAGTAAAAATAATAATTAGTTTGATTTCATAAAAATCATATGGAAAAGAATTGTCTAGAAAACAGTTCTTTTCCTAAAAAATTTTCTCTTATTCTCAGATATATAACCTCAATATCTAAAAATCAATTTTGATTGATTATTTTATCTATTTTTATTCTGTTTTACATATTTCTTTAGTATAGCGAAATTTTATTTGCTAAATCTAGATACTGGGAAGGAGACAAATTTTCTGCTCTTGTATTTCTTTGATCTATTTTCATTTCATCAAAAATCTCCAAAATATAAGGAAAATTAAGAGATTCTAAATTGTTAATAAGTAATTTTCTTCTAAAGGCAAAGGAATGTTTTAAAATGCTTAGTAAATTTTTAATAGTGTATTGGCAAATATTATTTTGTAAATAATCAAATATTAATACTGAAGAAGTAACCTTAGGTCTAGGATAAAAACTTGCAGAATTTACATCACAAATTTTACGAATCTTATATAAAATTTGAGAAATAACAGATAATTTTCCATAAGATTTTTGATTATGTTTAGACAAAATTTTATCTCCTACTTCTTTTTGTATCATTATTACAAATCTTGACAAATTTTTAATAGCAAAAATCTTCATCAAGATTTTACTCGAAATATAGTAAGGAAGATTAGCAATAATAATATTATCTTCCTGATTAGAAAAAATATTGGACATATCTATTTTTAATACATCATCATATATGATATCTACGTCATTATAATCATCTAAAATTTTAGAAAACTGCTTATCATACTCAATAAGGGTAACTTTTCTAGGAAATTCTTTTACTATATATTTTGTTAAGCTCCCTATTCCAGGTCCTATTTCTAAGACATGTGAATTTTGTTTAATATTTGCAGAATCTATAATTTTTTTGATAATATTTTGATCTAATAAAAAATTTTGTCCTAAAAAATATTTAGGTAAAATATTATAATTTTTTATTATTTTAAATAAACTACTCATCAAATAGATTTAAAAATTTTTATGTTTAAAAAACTTGTTCTAAGACCATATTTTCAATTTTAAAAACCTTATCCATTCTTTTTGCTAATTCCATATTATGTGTTACTAACACAAGAGAAGTATTATATTGTTTAACCATTGTTAAAAAGAAATCCTCTATTTTGTGAGCATTATAAAAATCTAAACTACCAGTAGGTTCATCAGCAAAAATAATAGAAGGATTAGAAATAATGGCTCTCGCTATAGATAATTTTTGTTTTTCTTCTCTGAAATCTCTCTTGGAAAATTGATTAAAAAACTCGATCTTTTAGTCCTTATCTATTCAAACTATTGCATTTTAGATCAAAAAAATATTTTTTCCTAGGTCATTTACATTTTTTATTATTTTAATAAACTACTCATCAAATAGATTCAAAAATTTTTATGTTTAAAAAACTTGTTCTAAGACCATATTTTCAATTTTAAAAACCTTATCCATTCTTTTTGCTAATTCCATATTATGTGTTACTAACACAAGAGAGAAGTCATTATATTGTTTAACCATTGTTAAAAAGAAATCCTCTATTTTGTGAGTAAAAATCTAAACTACCAGTAGGTTCATCAGCAAAAATAATAGAAGGATTAGAAATAATGGCTCTCGCTATAGATAATTTTTGTTTTTCTCCTCCTGAAATTTCTCCTGGGAGATGATTAACTCTGTTTTTTAGCCCTAGTTTACTCAAAATATCATATGCTAGGTCAAAAGAATATTTTTTACTATAGCCCTTTATAAGTAAAGGTATAGCAACATTTTCATAACAATTAAACTCAACAAGTAAATGATGATCTTGATATACAAAACCAAAATTTTCAAGACGTAATTTAGTCAAATAATTCGTCTGTGTTATATCTATTTCTTTGTCTTTAAAAAATATTTTTCCAGTAAAATCATTATCTAAAAAAGAAACAATATTTAAAAAACTAGATTTACCAGATCCAGATTCACCTACTATTGCTATTTTTTCTCCTTTTAAAATTGTAAAATTAATATTTTTAAGAATTAAAAGTTTTTTGTTATTATATTCAGAATAGCTTTTATAAACATTATTTAATTCTATTAATTTTTCATTCATATCTAGATAATTTTATAGGATTTAATTTTGCAGCTTTGAAGGACGGGTAGATGCTAGCTAATACAGATAAAGTCAAGGATGTAAATAAAATAATTAATACATCAAATGCCTTGACATTATAAGGAATTTCAGTCAAATAATAGAGAGAAAAATCAAATATACGCAAAGAAAAAACTGTTTCTAAAAGCTCTAAAATATAATTAATATTATATGTGATAATTAAACCTAGAAACAAGCCTAATATCATAGAAAAGATAGCAATAATAAGGCCATTTATTAGAAATATTGACATTATTTGTAAATTAGAAGCACCTATTTTTTTCAAAATAGAGATATCTTTGGTTTTGTCTTTTACAAAAATAAACAATCCAGATAAAATATTAAAAGCAGCAATAATAATAATAATTGTTAATATAACTACCATACTAGTTTTTTCAAGTTTAAGAGCATTTATTAATTGCTGATTATGATCCTGCCATGTAGAAACATGAATCTGCTGATCAAGATTTTTTAAAGAAGAGTTAATCTGTTTAGCATAATTTTGAGTATTTGATAAATCATCAATAAAAATTTCAATATTATTATAATAATTATCCGTTAAACCTAAAAAATCTCTGGTATTTTGAGGAGAGATTAAAATATTGAATACGTCCAAATCGTAAATTCCTGTTTCATAGATAGCTCCTACTGTAAAAATTTTTATTCTTGGTAAACTTCCCATCAAAGATGCTTTATATTTAGAAGAAACTACTCGTACATTTTTTCCAACCGTAACCTCTAACTGATCAGCAAGATTTTTACCAAGAATAAGGACTGATTCTAAATTAATATTACTTAAATCTCCTAAAATAATGTTATCTAATATTTTATGTTTTTTTAATAAAGACTCATAATCAAAAGATTTGATAATAGCTCCTACGCTATTTCGTTTACCTAACAATAAAACTTTTTCATAAATTACCGGATCTATAGATAAGATAAAGGGATGTTGAGATAAATTGTCTTTTATCTTTTGTACCTGTTCATAATTATAATTTATAGATGTAAGTTTAATTTCTCCATTAATACCTATAACATTTTGAATTAATGCTAAGTGAAAACCATTCATAACAGAAGTTACTATAATTAAAGCTGCTATGCCTAGAGAATTTCCAATCAAAGCAATAAAGGATATCACTGATAAAAATTTTTCATTTTTTTTTGCTAAAACATATCTAATAGAAATAAAAAATGGAAAATATGATCTCATATCTTAACCAAATCATTTAAATTAGATTTAATAAATTTTTCAAAATTTCCAATTTCTATTTTGTGACTTATATTTTCTCTTTTAAAAATACATTCTACATAATTTTTACTAATCAATTTACTAGAAACTATGATTTGTAAAGGGAATCCTATTAAATGATGAAATTTTAATTTATAACCAGCTTGCTTTAAACTATCATCATAAAGAACTTCAATATTATAAGATTGAAGCATCTTATAAAGATTATCACTAATTTCTACAACTCGACTATTATTTTGTTCCAAATTGATAAGAGAAACTTGAAAAGGCGATAATTTTTTGGGCCATGTAATAGAATTTTCATCACTATTCTCTTCTATGGCAGCAGCTACAAGTCTAGAAATTCCAATACCATAAGATCCCATAAAAAAATGTGAATTATGACCTTCTTTATTAGTGAATTTAGCATCCATTTTTTTAGAATATTTGGTATCAAAATTAAAAATTTGCCCCACTTCTATAGATTTACTGTGAAAAAATTCCTTTTTATTCTCTTCTGTTTTTCCTAATTCTGAAGTCTTAGAATAAAAAGAGCTATAAAAATCTAGATATTTTTTTTGATCTATTTTTAAATCAAGAATATTTTTATCAAAATAAATTTCGCTTTCTCCTATATCTGAAAGAATATGAAATTCATGACTAACTTTACCACCTATTTCGGAAGAGTCAGCTTCAGCTGCTATAATATTTAATCCCATTTCATCAAAAATTTCATTATAAATCTGAAAAATTTTTGAATATGTAATCATACTTGATTCAAAATCATAATCAAAAGAATAAGCATCTTTCATTAAAAATTCTCTTCCTCTGAGTACTCCAAACCTAGGCCTAATTTCATCTCTAAATTTCCATTGAATTTGATAAAGTATTTTAGGCAAATTTTTATAAGATAAGAAAAATTTCTTAGCAATATCAGTAATAACTTCTTCATTGGTAGGACCTAAAATCAATTCTTGACCATGTCTATCTTGTAATTTCATCATTTCCTTACCATAGCTATCATAGCGATTGGAAGAGCGCCAAAGTGCAGCATTTTGTAAATAAGGAGTAGTAATCTCCAAAATATTATTTTTAGCTAAATGTTTTCTAATGATATTTGTGATTTTATCTATAACTCTAACTCCTAAAGGTAACCAATGATATATACCAGAAACATGCTGAGAAATCATACCACTTTTGATCATCAAGTTATGAGATTTAATTTCAGCTTCCTTAGGATTTTCTTTAAGAACTGGAATAAAATATTCGGATAACAACATAATTCAAAAAAATTAAAAAATAAAACTAAAAATTTCAAACTGTTAATTTTTCTGAATCTGTATTAGAGATAAAATTTTTACTAAGGAACAAATTCATAATGAAGTAAACATTACTTAATAACAATATTATTATACTTATATTAAAACATGATGTAAGAATATAAGATAAAACTCGCATTTTTAGTAATGAATATTCATAAATAATCATAATAGTAGAAGTAATCACATTTAATATAACAGAAAATATAAAACTATAAATCTGCAAAAAAAATTTTGATATCTTGTTCACTTCAAACTTAAAAACAGTTAGATATCCTACAAAAAATAAAGTAAGAAAAATTTCTAATTTAAAAGGGTCTAGGATAGCATTATATACAAGAATATTCAATTCTCGTAGAATTAAATTTGCAATAATGAACAAAACAAGAATTCCAAATAAAAAATTTCTTCTATTAAAAATAAATTCCATAATCAACAACAAGTAAAAGCAAAATGGGATAATCAAAAATAAAGACCTGATTATCTTAAAATACTGAATCTGAGATTCTAAATCAAAAAAACTACAATAAAAATATGAATAAAAATTAAATATATTAAAAATAGGATTTACTAAAATTAAAATA
This sequence comes from Rickettsia sp., assembly GCA_015657545.1. Taxonomy (GTDB): domain Bacteria; phylum Pseudomonadota; class Alphaproteobacteria; order Rickettsiales; family Rickettsiaceae; genus JADHZC01. Next base: position 2,911 of record JADHZC010000009.1, on the reverse strand, counting down.
TTAAAAAAATCTAAATATTTAATCTCATAATTTTTAAACTTAGAAAAAAATAAAATCATTGAACCCAGCAATACATGGTTATAGAAAAACACTAATATTTGCTCTGGTATATATAGAAAATTCTTATATAAAATAGATAAATTTGTAATTTTTATACTAATATCTTTTATAAAATAAAAATATGTAAAAGATATTAATAAAGATATATAAACTAAAATAAACGTAAAAACAGATGTAAAATTTAAAAAAAAGATAGTTTTAAGCTTTGCATTATTCATATAATTTTTGTAATTTTTAAAAATTTCAAAAATTACAAATATAGCTTTCAGAAAAATAGATGTAAAAAATCCTAAAAATCCTGTTATATAAAAAATATTTTCAGTTAAAGCTAAACATTTACCAGTATAAAAATTTTCAGTATCTTCTAAAAGAGGACTTATAATAACAACCAAAGAGCTAACAATAACTAAATTATTGGTATATTTTGCAATAAATTTATTTTTTATATATTCATTCCACATAAAAGAAATAAAGGTTAAAACAGCAAAATTTAGCAATATAATGTGAAGAACATAAAAATTACCCTGAATATTGATAAGTTTTTTCGATGATAAGACTTTATTATCAATCAATATAAAAAAGAACAGGAATACAAATGAAAAAGCAAAATTCAGAATTGCTGTTTTAATATGTTTAGGAAATTTTTTATTTAATAGAAGAACAAAAAATTTATTTTTTATCATGCAATATATCATATAATTTTTTAGCTAATGATTTACTAATACCCTCTACTTTGGATATTTCTTCTTCTGATGCAGCTTTTAATGAATTAAAAGACCTAAAATATCTCAGTAAAGCATTTTTTCGTATTTTTCCTATATTTTTTATTTGATCTAGAGATGAAAAAGTCATTTTTTTATTTCTTCTCATTCTATGAGAATTAATAGCAAAATTATGTGCTTGATCTCTTAAAATTTGCAAATATTTCATAATTTCTAAATTTTTATTTAAAGAAAAAACTGGCATATCACAAGTAAAAAATCTTTCTTTTCCTGCATTTCTATCTTGTCCTTTTGCCATACAAACAAATTTAATTTTGAGATTAAATTCCTCTAAAAGTTTTTGTACCAAATTTCTATGAGTAATCCCTCCATCTATAATCATAAAATCAGGAAGCTTTTGATTTAATAATTTTCTTTTATCAAATCTACGTCTTAAAATTTGTTCTAACATGTATAAGTCATCTCCCGCTACAAAATTTTCATCTTTTTTTATATTAAATACTCTATATTTATTTTGATCAAAACCATTTTGATTAACAGCAATAAAAACAGCTACAGGAAATTCTCCAAATATATGGCTATTATCATATATTTCTATTAATTTCGGAATATTTTTTAATCCAAAAAGCTCTTTTATGCGTAAAAAATTTTGATAATGTTGCGTATTTTTTTTTATATAATTTTCTATAGAAAATTTAGCTGATAGTAATAGATTATCTATTAACATCAAAATATTTTTGGATTTGGGATCTAAAACTCTTATTTTTTTATTTTTTAATTGATATAGAGTTTCTACAATTAAATTGATATTTAATTCTTTTACATTGGTGATTATTTCTTCTGGTAATAAATATTGTTTATAAAATTGTACTATAAAAGTTTCAAAAATAGATTGTAAAGAGTCCTCTTTTGTATCATATACATAAGATTTGCTACCAAAAATCTTACTATTACGATATATAGAAATTTGAATAGAAACTATTCCATCTTTAAGTAACAAAATTATAACATCAGTATTTTGTAATTTGAGCTTTTTCTTTTGAGACTCAAATTGAATTTCATTCAAGGCTCTTATTTTATCTCTAACTTTTAAAGCTTCTTCAAATTTTAAGTCTGCACTAAAAAGTTCCATTTGTTTTTTTAGAATTTTTTGTAATATATTTTTTTTTCCTAAAAAAAATGATTTTACCTGGCTTATTAAGATATTATATTGCACTTCAGTTATTTTATTAACACAAGGCGCATAACACATATTGATAAAATATTGAATACACGGCTTAGTTCTAGAATTAAAATATTGATCATTGCATGTTCTTAGTTTAAATAATTTTTGTAATTCATCTAACACTAAATTTAATTTAGATGCAGAAACAAATGGACCAAAAAATAAACCTTTAGAAAAATCTCTCCCTCTATATTTTTTTAATTGTGGAAATTTATTTTCAATATCTAATTTAATATAAGGAAATGATTTATCATCTTTAAGTAAAATATTATATTTGGGTTTAAATATTTTAATTAAATCACTTTCTAGTATTAAAGCTGAAGATTCTGAATCTGTTATTTCATAATTTATAAACGACAATTCATTTTGAAGTAAATGATTTTTAATAGAAGTTGAAATTAAATATTGTTGCAATCTATTTTTTAAATTTTTCGCTTTACCTATATATATAATTTCATTATTATGGTTGTGTATTTTATACACCCCTGGGCTAGAAGGCGCATTATAGATTGTTACTTTTAATATCTCTTTGCCTTTCAAAATATTTACTGAAATTTTAATTTTATCGTATTTTTTATTTATAGAATTTCTTATCTTTTTGCAATAAATGATTTTTAATTTTTATTAAAAATTAATTGGTTGTTTTAATTGCAATATTTATTAATTTTTTTTAAATAATGATTGTATTTTAAAAAGAAAATATGATAAATTAATGTTAATATTATTTTAAATTAAAATTATACAATATATTATGGTTAGAAAAAACGCATTTATTCAAGAAATTGACAAAATTATAGGAAAAAAAATATACTCCTTGAGATTATCTCAGGGTTTTTCAAGACAACAATTATCAGATATAATTCAAGTTACTCATCAGCAATTACAAAAATATGAAAAAGGTACT